>CAYSZR010000012.1:0-39384 GCA_964435565.1 uncultured Coriobacteriaceae bacterium | reverse complement strand
AACCCTGTCACGGACATGTTACCTAACTAGACTGAAAGCAAGATATCTAAGTGGATATATAGCAAGTCCGATGATGTCAAAGCTTTGCCAGAGAAAGCGTAGAATATTTACGACTGATCATCACAAGGATGGAGTTTGGGCATGGGTGGACAATTGACATATGACGAGGCAGTTTCCGTATTGGGCAATGCGCTGACGTTCGGCATAAACCCATCGCTCGACCCTATTCATAAGATGTGCGATGCGATGGGCAGCCCAGAGCAATCGTATCGATGCGTTCAAGTAACTGGGACAAATGGCAAATCATCCACTACGCGCATGATCGCTGCACTTCTTCGTGCGCAAGGCCTGCATGTTGGACTGTACGTTTCCCCGCATCTTGTTAAATACCCCGAGCGTATCGAAATAGACGGCAAGATTGTCAGTGATCAGGCATTTGCCGAAGCTATTGCTGCTGCTGTTCAAGCTGCGAAGGACGCAGGCGTAGAAGCAACCGAATTCGAGCTATTGACGGGTGCGGCACTTTGGCATTTTGCACGCGAGAAGGTCGATTGGGCTGTGCTCGAATGTGGCATGGGCGGTCGTTGGGATGCGACGAGCGTAGTTACCCCCGAGGTTGCCGTTATTACGGGAGTGGCGCTTGAACATACAGAGATATTGGGTGACACGATCGAGAAAATCGCCGGCGAAAAAGCAGCCATAATCAAACCGGGCAGCAAAGCTGTCTTTGCACACGATCTTAAAGCTGGCGAGGTATTCGAACGCCAGGCACTGGCCGTGGACTCCCCCTTTGTCTATGCTAACCCGTTTATCATCAATGAATTTGTCGATTCGCTTGATCATTTGCCCGGATACCAGCGTTCGAATGCAGCGACCGCGTTGACTGCCGTTGCCAGTGCGCTGGGTCATCCGATTGCAAGGAATGCGGGACTCGAAGCGTTTGCTCATGTTGTGATTCCCGGGCGTTTCGAACGCTTGAGCACCGACCCGCTCGTAATCATTGATGCAGCGCACAATCCACAATCCGCCGAAACTCTTGCAACGGAGTTATCACGGCGTTTCATCGTCGCGACCCTTCCGGAGTCTTTGGCCCAGATTAACAGGACGGCGGGTAAGGTCGAGGTACCTACGCTGCTTCTTGGTGTGCTCGCCGACAAGGACGTCCGTGGCGTTATCCGAGCCCTTTGCCCGCTTTTCTTCCGTGTCGTGGTAACGGCATCGAGCTCTCCACGTTCTATTTCAGCAGGCAGGCTTGCTGCGATTGTAGAAGAGGAAACGGGCAAGAGGCCCGAAGTGTCGTCTACGATACGCGATGCAATGCAGTTGCTGACAGGTGAGTCTTTTATCGCTACCGGCTCCATCACGGTTGCAGGAGAGGTAAAAGGTATTTGGTGATAGAATCTGTGCACTATCAAGAACGGCTATATCGATGACAAGAAGGCAATATGGGCGAAATTCTTTCCCAAGTTTTTACTCTTCCAGTACGCGTCGGGCTCATTATCTTTGCAGTGATTCTCGTGCTGCTTTGGATTGTCGCTGTTATTTGGGTTAACAGGGACGCCCGCTTGCGCGAAGCGCCGGTAGGCTTCTGGACCATCTTTGCCATTGTTCCCGTTGCGGGTATCGTCGCCTATTGCTTGCTGCGCCCGCCCCTTAATACCGCTGATTCTGCTGAGCAGACAATGAGCATAGAGCTCATGGGGCGTCAGCTTGCAAACTATGGAAACTGTCCCAAGTGCGGCCGTCCTGTCGAGAAAGATTTCATCGCGTGCCCTCATTGTCGTACGAAGCTGCGCAATATCTGTGGGACGTGCGGAAAGCCGCTCGAGCCGGATTGGCGTGTTTGCCCTTACTGCGCGACAGGCGTTGCGCGGCCGGCCCGCCGTAGCAAACGGTAGGGATGTGGACGGGCGCCGTTTTGTGCGCCTTGAGGCAAGGCACCCAAAAGGCTTCTGTTGTAGCCTAGTTTTTCTTGCATCGACTCTGCTGGCGGTGTAGTGTCTCGCCATGTGCTTTTCTAACACGAAGTCCCACTCGGTTTGTAGCCGAGTCTAGGGCAGAAAGGAATTTGACATGAGCACAGTTACCGTAAGCCTTCCCGATGGTTCTGCAAAGCAGCTCGAGGAAGGTGCAACCGTTGCCGATTGCGCAGCAGCTATTGGGGCGGGCCTTGCAAAGGCCGCGCTGGGCGGCAAGATCGATGGGGAATTCGCCGATCTGAACACGCCGCTTCACGACGGAGCATCCATTGAAATCCTCACCGAACGTTCGCCTGAGGCGCTGGGCATACTGCGCCACTCGTGCGCGCACGTCATGGCAGAGGCGGTTCAGATCCTTTTTCCGGGTGCGCAGATTGCATTCGGCCCCCAGACCGATGATGGATTCTTCTATGATTTTGGTTTGGATAAGACAATATCGAGCGACGATTTCGAGGCGATCGAAGCAAAGATGCAAGAGATCATCGCCAAAGACGAGCCGTTCGTGCGCGAGGTCGTGACGCGTGATGAGGCCAAGGACTTATTCAAAGACCAGAAGTTCAAGGCAGAGCATATCGACGATTTGCCCGAAGATGCTGAAATCATCGTTCGCAGGCATGGCGATTTCGTCGATTTATGCGGCGGCCCGCATATTCCGACTGCAGGTAAGATTGGCGCCTTCAAGCTCATGAAGGTTGCCGGTGCCTATTGGAAAGGCGATGCCAATAATGAGCAGCTTCAGCGCCTATATGGCACCGCATTTTTCAAAAAGAAGGATCTGAAGGAATATCTCCATAATCTGGAGGAAGCAGAAAAGCGCGATCATCGAAAACTCGGTCGCGAACTAGGCATCTATATGATGGATGAGCAGGCGGGCGTTGGCTTGCCACTGTATCTTCCGGCCGGAGCGAGAATTATCCGACTCATGCAGGAATGGCTGCGCAAAGAATTGTACCGCCGCGGCTATGAAGAAGTCATCACGCCACACATATACAAAGCGGACGTGTGGAAGACCAGCGGCCATTACGGCTATTATCACGACAACATGTATTTCTTCCAGATCAATGAGGGGACGGACGAAGAGCCGCGCATGAGCGAATACGGCGTCAAGCCGATGAATTGCCCCGGTCATGTGATTCTCTATAAAAATGATATTCACTCATATCGCGAAATGCCCATTCGCTATTTTGAGTTTGGCACGGTCTATCGTCATGAGATGAGTGGCGCGGTACATGGCTTGATGCGTGCCCGTGGGTTCACGCAGGACGACGCTCATGTTTTTTGCCGTGAAGACCAAGTTGTCGACGAGGTCTGTGCGATTCTAGATTTGGCCGACCACATCATGAAGGAATTCGGCTTCGAGTATGCTGCTGAAATTTCAACTCGTCCGGAAAAATCCATCGGTACAGATGATATGTGGGAGAAGGCTGAGAGCTTCTTGCGGGCGGCCATCGAGCGCAAGGGTATTGCCTACGAGATCAATCCTGGCGATGGCGCATTCTATGGCCCCAAGATAGATATCAAGGTCAAAGATGCTATTGGACGATGGTGGCAATGTTCGACGGTGCAGGTCGATTTTAACCTGCCGGAACGCTTCGATATCAATTATCGCACGGCTGATAATGCGAGCGAGCGCCCCTGGATGTTGCATCGCGCGCTATTTGGTTCTATCGAACGCTTCCTTGGTATTCTTATCGAGCATACAACAGGCAACCTGCCGCTATGGCTGGCACCGATTCAGGCGATAGTCATTCCAATTGCCGATCGCCATGCTGATGCAGCGCAAGATGTCGCTGCGAAGCTGCGCGCCTGCGGCGGTCGCGTCGAGGTATATGGGCAAAACGAGCCCATGCGCGTGAAGATTGCTAAAGCTCAGGGACAAAGGGTCCCCTATATGCTCGTTATTGGCGACAAGGAAATTGATAACGGCGAAGTCGCGGTGCGCGAGCGCCATGAAGGCGACCTGGGGTCGATGAAGCTCGAAGATTTTGAGCAGATGCTCAAGGACGCGCAGGTTTAAAACCGGATGCTGCCATAAGGGACGATCCTTATGGCAGCATCTATCTCTGGAAGGCTGATTATGACGCGTTCCATGACAATTGCCGAGAAAATCCTAGCAGCTCATGCAGGGGTCGAAGAAGTTGTGCCAGATCAGCTCGTCGAGTGTGATCTGGATATCGTGCACGCAAACGATATAACGGCACCCATTGCAATCGATGTATGCAGACAGGTCTCGAATCGCGTTTTCGATCCCGAGAGGGTCGTGCTCGTTCCCGACCACTATGCGCCCAATAAGGATATAAAGAGCGCCAGCCAAGTGATGCTCATGCGCGATTTTGCTCGCGAACAGGGGCTTTCTAATTATTATGAGGTTGGACGCATGGGCATCGAGCATGCCCTTTTGCCTGAACAGGGTATTGTGGTGCCCGGCGATTTGGCGATTGGCGCCGACTCGCATACATGCACCTATGGGGCACTCGGAGCATTTGCAACGGGTATGGGGTCTACTGACATAGGAGTGGCATTTGCGACAGGCAGCGCCTGGTTCAAAGTGCCACGCAGCATACAAGTCGTGTTGGAAGGACGTTTTGAACGCGACGTGTCTGCCAAAGACCTGATTTTGTCTCTTATTGGAATGATCGGCGTGGACGGTGCACTCTATCAGGTTCTTGAATTTACGGGACCGGCTGTCGCGCAGATTTCCATGGATGGGCGTTTCACTATCTGTAACATGGCCATAGAGGCTGGTGCCAAGGCGGGCATTTTCGAAGTCGATGATAGTACGAGAGCGTATGCGCGTGAACATGCAAGGCGTACTTGGACCGAATATCATTCGGATAAAGACGCGGACTATGCACGTGTCATCCGTATCGATGTGAGCGAACTGCAGCCAACTGTCGCTCTGCCGCATCTCCCGAGCAATACGAAACCTGCCGCAAAATGCAATGATATTGATATCGATCAGGCGGTTATTGGCAGTTGCACAAATGGGCGTATCGAGGATATGCGCGCTGCTGCAGAGGTATTGCGCGACCATACAGTCGCACCTGACGTGCGATGCATCATTATCCCCGCGACTCAGGAAGTGTATCGTCAGTGCATGCAAGAAGGCCTTCTCAACGTGTTTCTTGATGCGAATTGCGTTGTTTCCACGCCTACGTGTGGGCCCTGTCTGGGTGGGCATATGGGCGTTCTTGCTGCGGGCGAGCGCGCAATTTCAACTACGAACCGCAATTTCGTGGGACGAATGGGTGATCCTGCGAGTGAAGTAGTGCTCGCTAGTCCGGCTGTTGCGGCAGCAAGCGCCGTAGAGGGCTATGTATGCACGCCAGATCAGGTTATATAGGCACCGCCCTTCCTGCCGTCTGTTTTAAGGAGCGAGGTAATGAAGTACGAGGGAGCCGCAATCGTGTTCGGGCGCGATGTGGATACTGACGCCATCATTGCGGCGCGCTATTTGAATAGTTCTGATATGACGGAGCTTGCCAAGCATTGTATGGAAGACATCGACCCGGGTTTTGTCGATCGCGTCAGGCCAGGAGACATTATCGTCGCCGGAGAAAACTTCGGTTGTGGATCCAGCCGAGAGCATGCGCCGAGTTGCATCAAGGCGGCTGGCATCAGCTGCGTCATTGCGAAAAGCTTTGCACGCATCTTCTTTCGCAATGCCATTAACATGGGACTTCCCATTATGGAATGTTCTGCAGCGGTTGATGGCATACGCACGGGAGACGTAATAAGCGTTGATACGGATAATGGCATTGTTTGCAATAAAACCACGGGCAAGCAGTGGCATACGCAGGCATTTGCCCCATTCATACAAGAGATTATCGATACCGGCGGGCTCGTTGCGCGTACCAGGAAAAAACTGAATGGCACGAATGATGAGCCGCCTGATTCATGTCACAATAATTACTGAAGAGGCAATTTAAGCAACGTAGAGAGGAGCGGTTCCATGACTCGTGAATGTAAGATATGCGTTTTGCCGGGTGATGGAATCGGTCCCGAGATCGTTGCCGAGGCAGTTAAGGTCCTGCGCGCCGTCGAGCGGACGTACGATGTCACGTTTGCATTTAAAGAAGCTCTTATCGGCGGCATTGCCATTGATAGCTGCGGATGTCCGCTGCCGCAGGCGACGGTCGAGCTTGCACGTGAAAGCGATGCTGTCTTGTTGGGGGCTGTCGGAGGACCCAAATGGGACACGATCGATCCTGATAGGGCACGTCCCGAAGACGGGCTGCTTGGAATCCGCAAAGAACTTGGACTGTATGCGAACATGCGTCCCGTGGTCGTCTACGATTCTATTGCCGAGAATTCTCCGTTGAAGGTTGATAGGGTGCAAGGCGCCGACATTTTGATTATGCGTGAACTCACGGGCGGACTGTATTTTGGCGAACATGTAACGCAAGAAAAAGTCATGGGGGCTGGTGGTGATGGCATTGCTGGCATGCATGCTTATGACGTATTGCAATATGATGAATATGAGATCGAACGTATCGTGCGCCGCGCTTTTGACGCCGCGATGAAACGTCGTAAAAAAGTTACGAGCGTGGATAAGGCGAACGTGCTCGACTCGAGTCGCCTGTGGCGCAGGGTGGCACACCGCGTTGCTGCTGAATATTCCGAAGTCGAGTTTTCCGACATGCTTGTTGATAATTGTGCGATGCAGATTATCAATCACCCTCGACAGTTCGATGTCATCGTCACTGAAAATACTTTTGGCGACATACTTTCAGATGAGGCGTCGATGCTTGCGGGGTCGCTCGGTTTGCTGGCAAGTGCATCGTTTGGAGATTCAACATCGCTTTACGAACCTAGTCATGGATCAGCGCCCAAACATGCGGGTAAAAATGACGTGAACCCCATTGGACAAATCCAATCGGCTGCTATGATGCTTAGGTACAGTTTCGGGATGGACGATGCGGCATCTGATATCGACCGGGCGGTGCGCAAGGTGCTCGAACAGGGTTGGTGCACATACGACATCGCACGGGATTCAACAGAAGCCAGCTATGTTTTGGGCACAAGAGAAATGGGCGACAAGATCGTCGCTTTTGTTTAGGAGGCAAGATGAAGGCCGTTATCCCCGCCGCTGGCTTAGGGAGTCGTTTTCTGCCGGCGACGAAGGCTCAGCCAAAGGAAATGCTGCCGATTGTCGATAAACCGGCAATCCAATATATCGTTGAAGAAGCGCTCGAGGCAGGAGTCGACGAGGTCGTTATAGTTAACAGCCGTGACAAGAAGTCAATTGAGAACCAGTTTTCTCCCAATGAAGCGCTTGTATCGCACCTGCGCGGTGTAGGCAAGGATGGCTATGCCTCGGCGGTCGAGCACGCAGGGAACCTACCCGTGAGCTTTGTTTACCAAGACGAGCCCTTGGGCTTGGGGCACGCGGTGCTTACGGCTGCACCTAAGACGGGCGACGATATGTTTTTCGTCATGTTGGGCGATGTGCTCGTGCCCGATAACGCTATGTGCCCGAAGATGGTCGAGATATCGAGAGAACATAATGGCGCAAGTGTAATTGCTGTTTTGCCTGTTTCGGAAGATGAGGTCAGTCGTTTTGGCATCATCGGGGGCGAGGACCTTGGAGATGCCGTATGGCGGGTCTCGAAGATGGTCGAAAAGCCTTCCTGCGAAGAAGCACCGAGCAATCTTGCAATTTTTGGACGGTATCTTTTGAGCCCCGCGGTCATGGAGTTGCTCTCGAAGACTAAACCAGGAGCTGGGGGCGAGATCCAATTGACTGATGCCCTCGTTGAGCTTCTTGATCGCGAAGAAGTGTATGCGCTGGTCATAGACCCAAAAGACGGATATGATACAGGTACGGTTCCATCGTGGATTGCCGCCAATATCGCACAGGCAATGAAAGATCCTAAGATGGCCGCTTATTTGAAGCAGACAGTCGGAGCGTTTTTCGCGTAGAATGCTTGTCTGCAGCTTACACGCGGAGGGATGGCAGAGCGGTTGAATGCAACGGTCTTGAAAACCGTCAGGCGGCGTGAGTCGTCTCCAGGGTTCGAATCCCTGTCCCTCCGCCAGGATTTTTTTCATGTCGGCTTCATGCTGCGTTTTCGCAGGTGATTTCCATAGAGAGATTATCATGCAGGCGCTAGTCTGCTGATGGCCGTATCAAGGAAAGATGACCATGGAGCTGCTTTCTCATCTACAGTCTGTCGCTATATTGCAGATTTCTTTAGAAGTTTGGGGTATTTTCATTGCGCTCTTTTCGCAATGGACATTTGCCCGCTTTCTTAAGACGGGGACACTTGCAAAGTCCGATAAGTTTCTGTTTATCGCGGTTTCGTTCGCCATCGCTGAAATTCTGCTCGATATCGTGGCAAAGCTAGTTCGCGGTTATCCGGGAGACGCGGGCTACGTGGCCGTGCGTTTGGCAAATTTCTCCTACTTCCTTGCTGTTTACTGCCTGCTCTGGGCTTTCGTCAAATACGTCCAGGCACATTTCTCAGGTGTGGCTGCACAAAGAAACCGGGGGTATTTTCTGGTATCTAAGATATTGATAGCCCTTGTTATATCGTTACTCGTTATCAATATCTTTACTGGATGGTTCTATAATTTTGATGCTCAGAACCTCTATTATCGGGCCACTTATTATCCTCCCTTGCAGGTCATTCCACTGACAGTGTTGGTACTTGTCATGGTCGTTCTTGTACGCGAACGACGACAGCTGAAGCGCAGGCACCTTTTGGCGCTTTTGAGCTTCATCACGCTCCCCGCGGTTTCTGTGCTTTTGAGCATCCCTTTCTATGGATTTTCCTTTTTGGAGATATCGTTTGTCGTCTCCCTTCTTATCATTCAGGAAGAACGACGTCTCTCCTTAATCGACCATAACAGCAGGCTCGAAGAGCTCAACAGATCAAGCGGCGATATGGTTTACACGCTTGCCTATGTAATCGATGCAAGGGATCACTACACAAACGGCCATTCGACAAGGGTTGCAAAGTATTCTAAGGAAATCGCAAGAAGAATGGGGCTTTCCGAGGAGCAGCAGCTGGAAATCGAATGTTCGAGTCTTCTCCATGATATCGGGAAAGTACATGTGCCCGATGCGATTTTGCATAAGCCTGGGAAACTCACCGATGAGGAATCTGAAAAGGTGAGGGAACATACTGTTATTGGCGCTGAAATCCTGGCACGCCTTTCTTCGAAATACAACCTTGTCGATGGTGCGAGATACCATCATGAAAGATATGACGGCACAGGGTACCCCGAAGGTCTGGTTGGCGAGCAGATTCCGCTGGTAGCACGCATCATTGCAGTTGCTGATGCAGATGATGCGATGACTTCGGAGCGTATGTATCACCAGCCCAAGTCACAAGAAGAGGCTCGTCTGGAAATCATCGAGGGGCTTGGAAAACAATTTGACCCGCAGGCGGGAAAGACTATGCTCCAGATGATCGATGAAGATACAGAGTTTCTGCTCAGGGAATGTTCGGCAGCGTAGTATGCGCATAGAGTTGCCTGGTCTTTCAATGGCAGTGTCTGGCGAAGGGGGCTGTCGATGAGTGATATACGCGTGCTTGTCTTGATGGTGACTCGCAATGGACAGAGCCATCTTGCAGAGCAGTTGGATAGCATCCTTGGTCAAGAAGGCGTGGATGTTACCGTGCGTGTGAGCGATGATTGTTCATCGGATAACACGTTTCGTATTCTCGAGACCTATGCAGCAGAGCATCCATCCATAGAACTCCTTTTCAACGCTGGGCACCAGGGTATTACGCGCAGTTATATGGACCTTATCTACAACGCTCCTGCAGATGAGTATGATTATTTCGCCCTAGCTGGACAAGACGATATCTGGTATCCCGAAAAACTCACAGCCGCCGCTGCCCACATCTCGGCGAATACGAGCAGGGCCGAACTATATTATGCGGGTGTCCATGATATGCATAGTCGGGAGGGCTGCCAGGATAATCCCTTGGAAGCTTATACAGTTTGCGCCGAGCATACGGGAAGCTTGCTATTGGTGAAGAACTGGTGTCTTGGTTGCACCACGCTTATGAATGGGGCGCTTATCAAGGTGCTGTGCCGTCATAAGGTTTATGACTTCGGCCGCTCATATGACACATGGATTCATGCAGTGGCACTGTACTGCGGTGGTTACGTGCACGGCGACTTACATCATGTCTATGTCGACTGCAGGTCAATTGGTCATGAGGCCGACGATTCACCAGATCTGATTACCCAGATGGCCCAAGTTCTCATACGGGATTTTCGTTACGACATGGATCCGGACTCTGCACGGCTCGTCGAGGCAGTGGGGGCACGTCATGTTCTTGCTAAAGCGCGCCGTTTTCTTTTCAGCCGAAAAGATATCGTTATGCCGACCGAAGCGCAGACCGCAAGGCTCAGATATGCAGTGCTGTTCAATAAAATCTGATTGTTTATTCCGTGCCGGTGGCTGATTCGGCGGGAGTCGTGCTCGCTGTCTCGCTGGGTGTTGGGGTAGGTTCAGGCGTAGGCGCTGCCGACGCGGTCGCCGCAGTGCTTGCGGACGTTGATTCCGTGCTGCTTGGCGTCTCGTATGTCTCGGGTTCTGGTTCATACAAGACGGTGACGTCTTTATCGAAATCCCATGTGCTGCTTGGCTTATAGGTAATCTTTTCCGATGTTGTGGGGAATTTCTCTGTCTGCTTGCCTTTTAGAACGGCTGTCATGTAATCCTGCCAGATCGGCGCGCAGATGCTCCCACCATAAAGGTACGTTTCTCGCTCTGTACGATACCCTGCCCAGACTGCTGTTGAATACTGGGGGGTGATTCCGCAGAACCAGAGGTCACGCCCATGTTCTGAAGTGCCTGTTTTACCGGCGCATTCCTGATCGCTATATAGTGAAGCTCCTGTTCCCGTACCGTATTGGATGACGGTTTTGAGGATTTCGGTCGCTTTTTGCGCGACGGCGGCGGGAATGACGCGTGTTCCTGAATCTGGCGTATGCTTGTAGACGGTGTCGCCGGATACGCTGACTATCTCTGTAACTGCGCTTGTATTGTGATAATAACCACCGTTTGCAATGGTGGCGTAGGCATTTGCCATCTCAAGCGTGTTGACGCCGCTTGCGCCTAGGGTGATTGTGTCGTATTCCTCAAGATTCGACTTGATTCCGCAGGCGTGGGCCATCTTCGCAACTTTTGCGGCTCCTATTGCGTGGGCGATTCGTGCATACACCGTATTGACAGAATAGGTCGTTGCATCTGAAACGCTCATCGAGCCCGATCCGCTGCCCTCTGAATTGCTGACGGTCCAGGTCGACCCTACCTGTATCGGGCTGCTCGAATCGATATAGGTGCTGTCTGGATTGACGCCTTCGTTCAGGGCGGCAAGTAAGGTGAAGGCCTTGAAGGAAGATCCTGCTTGTCGGCTCATCTGAGTTGCCAGATTGAATTGGTCGGTATCATAGTTTTTACCGCCCACCATCGCTACGATTTCCCCCGTATCCGGATCAACAGAGGAAAGGGATGCATCAAGTCCGGATTCACGGTATTCGAGATTGTTCTGGACTGCGGCATTTGCAGCTGTCTGAGCGGTCACGTCGAGCGTCGTGTAGACAGAAAGGCCGCCATGAGCGATATCGGAAGCGGGGAATTGCTCGTCATCTGCGAGCAGCTGCTTTACGTAATCGACAAAGTACGGAGCGATATTCGAGATCTCGGCATCTGCAAGATTTTTATCGGCCAGAACGGGCGTTTCATTGATGACCTGGTCGTATTCTGCTTGTGTGATGTAATGGTTTGAAAGCATGCGCTGAAGGACTACGGCGCGCCTTGCCATAGCCGTGCTCATATGCTCGCGCGGGTTGTTTGCCGTAGGTGATTGGGGAATGCCGACGAGTAAAGCGGCTTCGGAGAGGGTCAGTTCTGATGCGTGTTTATTGAAGTAGTCACGGCTTGCCGCTTCTATGCCGTAGCAGCCGTCGCCAAAATTAACGACGTTGGTGTACATCATTAAGATGTCATCTTTCGAATAGTTCTGTTCGACCTGCACGGCGATATACATTTCGCGGACCTTGCGCTTGATTGAGCGATCGGTCATTTCGTCGAGCAGAACGGTGTTGCGTACGAGCTGCTGCGTAATGGTGGATGCACCTTCTGCTGTGCCGCCTGATGTGACGTTGACGAACAGAGCGCGCGCGATGCCTATCGGATCAACGCCTCCGTGTTCGTAGAAGCGTTCGTCTTCTGTCGCGATGATACCGTTGGTCACATAATCCGACACCTCGTCCTTGGTGTCTTCGATTCGGTTTTCAAGATAGAGTTTTGCAAGCACGGTGTGCCGGTCACTTGCATATATCGTCGTGATGCCCGTATTCGCATAGGCGCTTATGTTGCTGTAGTCGGGGAGGTCAGTAAGCCAGCTTGCTCCAATAAGGCATACAGCGATAAATCCGGTGCATAAAATAGCGGCGAGACTGCCGAATATGGCAAGGAAGCCAACAGAGCGGTGTTCCGCTTTGTTTCGGCGTTTCCAGTTTCGTTTCGACGAGAGCAATCGGTTTCCTTTCGACTGGGCATATTATGCCCCAAAAGTACGCACTCTAGGCTGTCATCTGTTTTTTTGGGTGCTGTCAAGGGTGCGGAAGGAAGCAATTACCTATTCTTCGAGCAATAGTTGAGTATTTCGAGTTCATATTGCTTGCGTGCGGTTCTTCTGAGCGAGTCGAGGATGAGTCCACACATGAAGAAAAGCAGGCAGACGATCCCAAAGCCGACAGCGGCAACTGCAAGAGGGACATGCGTTATGTAGGCAGTTTCGAAATATTCTCCGATGACGGGCAAACCGCATGCAAGGCAAACGACAAGAGAGACGAGGGCGAGCATATTGAAAAAGAACATGGGCCTATATTCCCTGCATAGGGAGGCTATCGTTTTAAGGACAAGCAGACCATCGGAAAGCGTAGAGAGCTTGGAATAACTTCCTTGGGGCCTATCATAGTACGCGATAGGCGCCTGGACGATCCGAAAACCCTTGTCCAAAGCGTGTATGGACATTTCTGTCTCGACCTCGAAGCCGCTGGATACAACTGGATATGTTTTTACGAAGAGACGTGAAAACGCTCGGTAGCCAGACATGATGTCGTTTAGATCGGATCGGTATATCTTGTTGATGAGCCAGCAGACCAGCCCGTTTCCAAAACCGTGCAGAGCGCGCGTGTTCTTTTCTGCGTACGCGCCGGTGCTCATGCGGTCGCCGACGACCATGTCGGCCTCGTCCGCCAAAACAGGCTTTATAAGCTCACGCACTGATTGCGCAGGGTACGTTGCGTCTCCGTCGACCATAACATAGCAGTCCGCTTCGATTTCCCTGAACATCTGCCGGGTGACATTGCCTTTGCCCCGGCGCTTTTCATGACGGACAACGGCCCCATGATCGCATGCAATCTGGGCGGTATCGTCTGATGAGGCATTGTCATATACGTAGATGGTCGCCTCGGGAACCTCACGCTTGAAGTCATCGACGACCTTGCCAATGGTGACTGCTTCGTTGTAGCAGGGTATGAGAATGGCTATTTCACTCATATTTTGCATACTACCATATGGATATAGAGCAGTAGCTATATCTTTGGCTATGCAAAGTGTTGCCTGGTTGGTTTCAGGAATCCTTAAGCGTCAACACATATACTTCCGTGTACACTTACATCATAAGTTGGGATGATCGGGAGAAGGTTTCCATGAACGTGCTGATTGCCGAAGATGAAAAGCGCCTGGCAAATGCCATCGCCCAAATTCTCAAAGAGAACAAATATCAAGTAGATATCGCCTATACCGGCACCGATGCCGCTGCTTTTGTCGATGCTGGTGATTATGACGTGTTTGTGTGTGATGTCATGCTGCCTGGAAAAAATGGTTTTGAGATAGTGAAGGAAATGCGCCATAGAGGCGATAACACGCCAACTATCATGCTCACGGCGCGCACTTCTCTTTCCGATAAAGTGACGGGACTTGACTCCGGCGCAGACGATTACATGACCAAACCCTTCCAGCCTGCAGAGCTTCTTGCCCGGTTGCGAGCTTTGACGCGACGGCAAGGGGAAGTCGTCATCGACGAGCTTTCTGTTGGGGATTTGAAGTTGAATCTTTCGACCTATGATCTTTCGTGTGCAGACAAGAGCGTGAAGCTGTCATATAAGGAATTTGAGGTACTGCAGCTTCTGATGCAAAATGCGAAGCGTACGATACCCAAGGAGACGCTTATCGCGCGTATCTGGGGTGTTGAATCAGATGCCGGAGATAACAACGTTGAGGCATATATCTCCTTCCTGCGAAAGAAGCTCAAGTTCGTTCATTCCGATGTTCAGATCATCACGCAGCGCAAGGTCGGCTATCGGCTTGAAGTCGAATAGCTCCTCCTTCGACGCTGGATGGAGATAGCATGATCAAGAAATTCAGGGTGCGTTTCATCATCATCATGATGGTTCTTGTGGGGATCGTCTCACTTGTCGCATTTGGCGCTATCGGGTTTAAGAACTACCAAGATCTTAAGGCAGAGGTGGATGCTTCCCTTTTGCGCGCCACCGGATCGGACCCAATGGGTTTTGACGACCTGCCAGCTCTTGGCGGGGTCTACAGTGATGAAAATGGTCATTTGAATAACCAGAAATCAACGCATTCTAAAATTCCCATTTATAGCGTCACCGTCTATTTTGGCGATCTTGGGCATATCATCGTGAATTCCTCGAGTACGGCACAAATGGATGCCGACGTTTGCGCAGCAGCTGTCGAGGCGGCGCTTGCAAAAGGTCAACCCCAGGGCGTTTTGTCAGAATATGGGTTGTATTACAGGGTAGATACGACGCTGACCGGATACCGTATAGCCTTTGCTGATATGCATACGGTGACAGACGGGGCCGGTAATAACGCCTTGGTCTTGTTTGCCGCCTGGTTAGTCTTAATGTTGGCCCTGTTTGGAATAACCATTTTCCTGTCGCGTTATGTGACGCGACCGGTAGAGAATGCGTGGAAAGAACAGCAGCGCTTCATTGCAGATGCAAGCCACGAGCTTAAGACGCCATTGACAATCATTATGGCCGACGCGACTATTTTGGCTGAAAACCCCGATAAGACTATTGAGGAACAGCGGACGTGGGTGGAGGGCATAGGCGCCGAGGCCCGACGTATGCAGCAGTTGACTGAGGATATGCTCACGCTTGCGCAGGCTGATGCCGGAATCGATTTCACGCAGATCATGTCTGACGTCGACTTGAGCTCGCTGGTCGAAATGCAGGTACTCCAGTTTGATGCCGTGGCGTTCGAGCGCGGGCTTGTTATCGAGGACGATGTCGACGAGGGCCTGCATATAATAGGCGACGCCCTGCGTGCTGAGAATATGGTAAAAACCCTGCTTGAAAACGCTTGCAAGTATTCGGCTAAACCGGGCGTAGTCAACGTTAGGCTTCATCAGGTTAAAAACGAGGCGGTGCTTACCGTCCATAATGACGGCGAGCCTGTCCCCGCAGAGGATTTGCCTCATTTGTTTGATCGTTTCTATCGTTCGGATAAGGCCCGCGTCCATGAAGGAGAAGCGGCGAGCTTTGGCTTGGGACTATCCATTGCAAAATCGACTGCAGAGCTGCACAAGGGGACGATTCATGTGGCGTCGGGCGCCGATGGTACGACGTTTACCGTGAGATTGCCTCTCGCGAAGCGATAACGTCT
This sequence comes from uncultured Coriobacteriaceae bacterium, assembly GCA_964435565.1. Taxonomy (GTDB): domain Bacteria; phylum Actinomycetota; class Coriobacteriia; order Coriobacteriales; family QAMH01; genus QAMH01. The sequence goes on along the minus strand of CAYSZR010000012.1, from coordinate 23,736 downwards.
TCAAATTAGATACAATAGCGCGACGTGTTTTGAAAAGGCGGCTTGTGTAGGCCGCAAAAAGGAGGTAAGACGATGGCTGTGAATATTGATCAGAGCGCTTGCATTGCATGTGGCGCCTGTGTGGACACCTGCCCCGTTGATGCTTTGACTGTCAACGATTATGCAGAGGTCAACGAAGATGAATGCATCGATTGCGGTGCATGCACGTCTTCATGCCCCGTTGATGCTCTGACTCTGTAGGCATCTGGTAGACAATTTGATTGGGGCTGCCGTTGGGGTTTCCCGACGGCGGCCCCAAAATTGTATATGAAGACAGAGGAAATTCACATAGAGTCGCTCGCTTATGGCGGCGATGGGGTAGGCCATCTCGCGGACAATCGCGTTGCGTTTGTGGCGGGAGGCTTTCCTGGGGACACGTGTGTCATACGCTATGTAGATGGCAAAGATCGCTTCGTTCGTGCCCAAGTGGACAAGCTTGTCGAAGCATCCAAGATTCGCGTTCAGCCTGTTTGCCCGGAAGCGCAATCTGGCCGTTGTGGGGGGTGTCCTTGGGCGGCTATTCAATATGATGTCCAATTGCAGTGGAAACGCCAGGCCGTTGTGGATGCGCTCGTGCGTATTGCCCATATGGAGGCAACGTCGGTCGAGGGTCTTGTGTCGGCTTGCGTTTCGAGCAAGCGTGAGTGGGGATATAGAAACAAAGTCGAATTTGAGGTGGGCCAAGATGTTGCCGGGCGCTTTACGCTTGGCATGCATGCGCATGGCGGCGGCTTTACCCCGCTTTCGTCTTGTATGTTGGGCGCGAAGAAGCTCGCTGGAGCGCCTAAGGCCCTGACGGGAGCCCTGCGTTTTGCCGCGGGTCAGGCTGATCTGGGAATCGAACGTGTGGGAGTGCGGGTTTCCACGCGCACAAACGACGTCGAGGTTGCTTTGTGGACGAATACAGGGCGATTCCCGCGTGCTCGCGTGGCACAGCTCGTTGCGGATTCTTTGCCTGTTAAAGGTGTGGGTGTCACGCGCGTCTTGTTGAAAGGGCCCGCAAAAGAACGAAAAGTTTCGGGTACGGAGTCGCTGCGCGGTCATGGTTATTGGGCAGAGACCGTGCATGGGCGAACGATGCTGCTTTCTGCGCCCTCTTTTTTCCAGGTGAACACACCAGGAGCGGAAACGCTTGTCGATTTGGTCCTTGAAGGGCTCGAGCCCGATGGGCTTGATTATGTGCTCGATCTGTACTCAGGTGCCGGCACGTTTACATTGCCTCTTGCGCAAGAAGCCCATGCGGTTGTTGCGGTTGAATCGGCATCATCGTCTGTGCGTGATCTGCGCAGAAACTTAGAGCGTAACGATCTTGGCGCTCAAGTGATTGGCGGAGATGCCGCCCGCGAACTCGCCAATCTTGGGAGTCCCGACAAGATCGTTGTCGATCCTCCGAGAAGCGGGTTGGGACAAATGGCAATAAATGCCCTGGTTGCAAGCGGGGCACGTGCAATAGCCTATGTTTCGTGTAATCCAACAACGCTTGCCCGCGATCTTGTTCAGATGCAAGCGGGAGGTTATACGGTTGAACGTGTGACTCCTGTAGACCTTTTTCCGCAGACGTATCACGTGGAGACTGTTGTTTTATTGACGAGGGAATAGCCACTTTGTGGTAGATTTGTTTTTCGGTCCCCTTAGCTCAGCTGGATAGAGCGTCTGCCTCCGGAGCAGAAGGCCGTGGGTTCGAATCCCGCAGGGGGCACCAGGAAATAACGGGTTTGCGTTATACGCGTGAACCCGTTTTCGTATAAACACCCTGCATAGGGCAAATGATTGTAGACGAGTGTCATATAAAGAAGGCGTATGCATGGTGATGTTTTTCAACGGGTATGTGCGGATATCGTGATGACATCTCGTGTAGCAGTTGCGGATTATTTTGCCCTACGTGCAGTTATCGTCTAAAATCATAGAGTTTATGCAACACTGAGCTTTCGCTATTCACAGGAGGAAACATGGCTCTATATACGCCAGAATATACGCCTAACGGTGCTGAAGTCGCTGTCATCGTCACTGATGAAGGGACAATTCGCGTTCAGCTGCATGGCGAAGACGCCCCCATTCATGTGGGCAACTTCGTTGAGCTCGCTCAAAAGGGCTTTTACGATGGCATTAAATTTCACCGCCATGTCCCCGGTTTCGTCATCCAGGGTGGTTGCCCCAATACGCGTGCAATGACATCGCAAGAAGTCGCCGCTGGCTTTTCTGGGCCTGATGGCCGCCCCGGAACGGGTAATCCTGGATATTCCATCAAGGGCGAGTGGAAGACCAATCCAAATAACATGCATAATGACGGCACGCTCGCCATGGCGCGCAGCTCCATGCCTGATTCCGCTGGCAGCCAGTTCTATTTCTGCCTTGGCCCCCAGCATTTTCTTGATACGGACTACACGGTGTTTGGCGACACTATTGATGGTATGGATGTAATCGCTAAGCTTCGTGCGGGCAGCGTTATTGAAAGCATCACGATCGAAAACGCGAACGACTAACGAGAATCGCACGTATTCCCAAGGGAGCCTTCCAACATGAACGTCGAGGTATTCAAAGCGGCACAAGAGGCCTATGCAAGGGGCGATTATAAAAATGCCCTCCAGGGCTTTATCGTCTGCACACAGGACGTGGGTGGTTTAGCTCCTGCCGACCTCAGCAAGTTCTATCATCTTATTGGCAATTGCTATGTCAAAAGTGATGACCCGCGGTCGGCAGCCGAATACTATCTCAAGGCGCTGGGAGGGAGTCCCGAAAAACGGAAACCCTCGCTATATGTCAATTTAGGTACGGCACTGCTCGGCACGAAAGATTATGAGAATGCGCTCGAGGCGTTTGGTCGTGCACTCGACTATCCCATCTACACTACGCCATATAAAGCGTATGCGGGTATCGGTGCGGCGCAGCTCAAGCTTGGCAACATGGTCGAGGCAGGTGCTGCATATCGCGAGGCGGCGCTTGACCCCGCTAATCCGACGCCGGCAAAATCGCTGGTAAATTTAGGCGTATGTTTTATGGAGCTCGACCGTGCTTCGGATGCCATCATGGTTTACGAGGCCGCGCTTGACTTCAACCTGGACGACCACACTCGTGCAAAAGCATATGCAAACCTGGGACAAGGTTATATGGCGCAAGGCCGTGTTCCGCGCGCTCTCGAGGCATTCGAGAAAGCCCGCGAAATCGAGGGCGAGCTGCCTTCGATGGCCGAACATGACTATGAGCTTGCAAAGGCGCTGCAAGAGCGCCTGGAATTGCGTGCGCCCGGCATTTTGGATACAGGCTATATTCCAACCGTACCTGCTGTGCCAGATCAGGATGACGAAGACGGCTTTGACCCGTTTGCACCAAAAACCAGTGAAATCGGGACGCTCGAGGAAGAGGGGCAGGCTGAAGAGGCCGAGGACGCTGAAGAGTTTGTTGCAGATCCCGCGACTGCAGACACAGTTGCGATGAGTCCTCTTGACCTTGCTGCGACAGATGATTCCGAAGATGCCGAATTCGATGATGATGAATATGTGGACGAATATGAGGACGACGGCGAGTATTACGATGATGAAGCCGGGGACCTCGAAGAAGGCGAAGCGTATTCTGGCGAGTCGGGACTTGACGAGACGCCTTTCTCCTACAACGACAGGCCTGGCTATGAGTATGGCGTCGCCTTTGATTTTGGTGATGATTATGCCGAGGTCCGTGAGCCGGGCGATATGGAAACGACTGAAATGCACATGCCGTCGCCCGAGGACACGGCATTTTTCGATGTGAGTGAGCAAGAGATCAATTATGGCGCTCGTGAGGGAAAACGTAAGGCGCGCAGGGCAAGTGGCTGCGGCCTGAAGATCGCGATCTTCCTCGTCATCGTCTGTATCCTGCTTGCAGCAGCGGCGGTTGCTGCCTATTTCTTCGGATATGGCTATCCGCTGCAGGAGACGGTAACCGAAAACTTCTTCACCGCCGTGCAAAACGGAGAGGACACATCTCAGTATTGGGCTGACGATGTTGAAGAAAGTACTCAGAAAGCGCAGATCACTTCGATCGAGGGCTTAAATTCGTACAGTGTCGAGGCTGTGCAGCGCAGTATGAATCAGACCGCTGTTTTTGTGAAAGGAACGCTCAATGAAGGTGGGCAGATCGATTATGAGGTCGTGCTCACCCGCAAGGGGTCATCTTGGGCGGTTGAGTACGTACAGCTCTATTTCCCCAGCGAGCAGTAGAATTTCGGCTGTCGGGTTCTTCTTCGGCAACCGATTTAGATATGAACAAAATGAAAGGAAAGAGTAAAGATGATTGAAAAGACCTACACCATGATCAAGCCCGATGGCGTTCGCAATGGCCATATAGGCGAGATTGCGAATCGTTTTGAGCGCGTCGGCCTCAAAATCGAGCGCATGGAGCTTGGCATGGTTGCCCCAGAACAGGCAAAGGCTAATTATGCCGAGCATGAGGGCAAGCCTTTTTATGATGGCCTCATCTCCTATATAACGAGCGGGCCGGTTGTCAAAATGGTCGTTAGCGGCGAAAACGCTGTCGCTACAGTTCGTAAGCTCATGGGTTCAACCAATCCCGCCGATGCTGCCCCTGGCACCATTCGTGGTGATTTTGGCCTGACCATGGATGAGAACGTCATTCATGGTAGCGACTCCGTTGAAAGTGCCGAGCGCGAAATCGGTGTCTTCTTTAACTAAGCCGGCGCTTAAGGCAAGCGGCTTCGATGCGCTCCGTGGGCTCATGTGCATTTGCGTGCGTGAACTCCTGGGGCGTATCTGTTTCAGTGCATTATGTGCGTTTAGCAGGCATGCTGGTTTTCAAGTTATGTGGATAGTTTTGTAATTTGTATGCTACCGCGATAAAACAGCACAGTCGTGTTAAACTCTCTTGCTACGTTTGAGATTGTGGGATTTAGCAACGTTAGGAGCGACCATGTCGCTGACAGATAGACTCTTTGGTAACTTCGGTAGCGATATGGCAATCGACTTGGGTACCGCAAACACGCTTGTGTCTGTGCGCGGTCAGGGCATTGTCATTAACGAGCCCTCTGTGGTTGCCATTGAAAAACAAGACCAGCGTGTCTTGGCCGTAGGCGCTGCTGCAAAAGAAATGCTCGGTCGTACACCGGGCAGTATCGTTGCCATGCGCCCTTTGAAAGATGGCGTAATCGCTGACTTCGATGTGACCGAGGCGATGCTTCGTTATTTTATCTCGCGTGCGCAGGGAAAGAGGATGCCCTGGCATCCCAAGCCACGCGTTGTCGTGTGCGTTCCCAGCGGTGTAACCTCGGTTGAAAAACGCGCTGTTTTCGAAGCGACCATTACGGCTGGCGCTCGTCAGGCATTCCTTATCGAAGAGCCTATGGCTGCAGCTATAGGTGCTGGTCTGCCCGTTGATAGCCCGACCGGTTCGATGGTTGTCGATATCGGCGGCGGCACGACGGAAGTTGCCGTTATCAGTATGGGTGGCATTGTCAACGCAACGTCTATCCGTATAGCGGGCGATGCCTTTGACTCGGCTGTCGTCCAGTATGCGAAGAATCATTACAATATCGCCATCGGCGAACGCACCGCTGAGGAAATCAAAATTACCATCGGCTCAGCTGCCCCGCTCGTCGAAGAGATCGACGTCGAGGTACGCGGTCGCGATCTGCTTTCTGGGCTGCCGCGCACGGTGCGCATTGAAAGCGAAGATGTTCGCGAGGCCCTTGACGAGCCTGTTGCCAAGATGATCCAGGCGGTTAAAGACACGCTCGACGAAACCCCTCCCGATCTTGCAAGCGATCTTATGGAGTACGGAATCACCCTCACGGGCGGCGGCGGAATGCTGCGCGGTCTTGACGAGCGCCTTCGTGCTGAAATCGGCGTGCCGGTCCATGTTTCTGAAACCGCCCTTATCAATGTCGTCGAGGGCTGCGCTATGGTGCTCGAATCTCCGGACTTCCTTTCGCAGCCATACATGCAACAGAGGTAATGCTTGATGCCGGGGCTCTCGTTTAGCAGCCAGAGTCAGAGCAGGGGTCCGGGCTTATGGTGGATTCCGATTGCTCTGATAGTTGTATCTATAATGCTCGTCACCCTATGCGTGCGCTTTGATGGTGGCGGGCCGTTTGAGGTTGCTCGCGGAGTGGTTCAATCGGTGACCAAACCGATAGAACGCGCGTGCTCGGCAATACCGATGCCATTTTCCAGTGCAGGCTCGACAAGCGATAATGACGAAGTCGCCAAACTCGAGCAGGAAAACCAACAGCTGCGAACGCTTGTAGCCGAGCTTGAAGAATATCGTCAGCAAGACCAACGCCTCACCACGCTGGCTCAGCTTTCCGATATCTACAATCTCCAGACGATAAGCGCCGAGATTACTTCGACGACGTCGGGCTGGGATCGTACGGCGACCATCAATAAGGGTTCGGATGATGGTATTCGAGTAGGTATGGGCGTTATAAGTTCGTGCGGGCTCTACGGCCAAATCGAATCGGTTACGGATACGGCGAGTGTTATTCGTCTGGTAAACGATGCAAATGCATCGGTTTCCGCTATGGTCCAAAACTCTCGTGCCCATGGCATCATGCACGGTGCTTATGATGGAACGCTGACTCTTGAGTATGTTCCTATCGATAAGACCGTTGGCAATGGCGATATCGTTGTCACGTCGGGCAGCGGGGGGACATATCCCCGGGGCATCATCGTTGGCACCGTGAGCAATATAGAGACCGATTCCTCGAAACTGTACCATCGCATCACCATCGAGCCTATCTTCAATCTGGAGTCCTGCGAAGAAGTCCAGATTCTGACCGGGAGCGAGTCGGAAACCGCGAGTATTGTGAACGAGGAGCTTTTGCAGTCCATTATAGAGACATCGAATTCGGTAAAGGCGTCTTCGTCAGAGATCAATGCCGTTGCGAGAGCCCTTCTGAACAGCGCCAACGCTTCGTATAAAGCAGCGGAAAAGGCGAGCAAGAGTTCAAGTTCCACGTCGAGTTCGAGCGTCAGCACCAATTCGAGCACAAGCACGAGTACGAGCTTGAGCAGCGAAACGGGTGATGGCGTTGAATAAACAGGCTATCTATCTTATAACCATTGTCCTTTGCCTTATTCTGCAGGCTGGCATTGCGCCCGCTATTTCAATCGCGGGTTGTTCGCCTAATTTCCTGTTCATCCCAGTTTTGCTTGTGAGCTTCAGATCGGGAATGGGCGCCGGGGGTATTACGGGCTTTTTCATGGGGCTTGTATATGATTTGATGGGAAACGGCACTGTCGGTTGCATGGCATTGGTGTTCACCATCACAGCCCTGCTTCTCGGCCTTTTAAGCGGCGGTATGGATTTTGCTACTCCTCTCTCGTCTGCCCTGCTTGCTGCATTTTCCTCTCTCTTCGTCGAATTGCTCTATGCTATTGTGTCGGTCCTCACGTCGTCCGAAGGCGGCGGGGCCATGTCGACCGTATTTACCTATTCGCTTCCATCTGCGCTTTACACGGCTGTTTTTGCGGTAATAGCGCTTTTGACCATCGGCCTTTTCATTGCAGATGAAAGCACGGGCATGCCGGCGCGTCTGGGGGAGCGTCGCGGCGGCGCCCGGAAGATGCCTCACATGAAATCACGATTGAAATAAGGAGATGGTTGCGTGACAGCAGCAATTAGCGCGGCCATCATCGTTCTTCTCGTTGTCGCGGCGATAGCCCTTATAGTTTTCATAATTCTTTCAGGGAATCGAAAGTCTTCCCGTATCGCCATCTCGACACGAGATGCATCGTCTCTTGCCACGAGCACCGAATCATATGGAGGCCAGGCGGGGGATGCGCAGGTGATGACGCGTCGTCGTTTCTTCGGTTTTATGGGTTTTATAGGCGCATGCATCAGCGTTCTTGTGGTCAAGCTATGGTCGATGCAGGTGGTTTCGGGTGCGGAATATACTGCAAAGGCCGAAGGAAACCGTATTACGGAATATACGACTATCGCCCCACGGGGGCGTATCTATGACCGAAACGGGGTTGAGCTCGTCGGGAATCGTTCCACCTTTGCTGTTCTCGTAAGCTCGGATGTACAAAACGACAAGCTCGTGATTCAACGTCTGTCCGATGTTTTGGGTATCCCGCGTGAGACAGTTGCCTCGCTCGCAGCATCTCAGACTCAGGGGGCACAGGCGGATCGTGTTGTTGCTCTTGATGTCGACGAACGCGCAATCTCCTATATCTCCGAGCATCCCAAGGCATTTCCCGGTGTTCATATGGAAAGCAGGACGGTGCGTACATACCCAAATGGCAATCTTGCAGCCCATGTTCTGGGATATACCGGAACAATTTCCTCGACCGAGTTGAAGAACGAGAAAGCCGGCATCACATATGAATCGGGAGATGTGGTCGGCAAAGATGGTGTTGAACAGGCCTTTGAGTCATATCTACAGGGTGACCGCGGCATTAAGCGCGTCGAGATCAATGCGGCGGGCGAAGTTGTGAATGCTGTCGATTCGGTTGACCCCGTTCAGGGCAATGACATCCGGATAACCATCGACGCGAATGTTCAGGCGGCCGCAGAAAATGCTCTGCAGCAAGCGTTTACCGATGCAGCAAACGCCAATTATCTGAACGCCCAGGCAGGCGCAATTGTATGCATGAATTGTAAGACGGGCGAAATCATCGCGATGGCGTCTGCTCCCAGCTATGACCCAAGTGATTTTATCGGTGGTATCTCTGCAGACACATGGGCGGATATGACAAGCGAGTCATCTGCGTATCCTCTTTCGAATCGTTGCATCGCCGGCTTGTATCCGGCAGCATCGACATTCAAGGGTTTTACCGGTCTTGCTGGGCTGGAATATGGATTTGCATCAGAGAGCTCGGTCTGGGAGTGCGAGGGCACGTGGACCGGCTTTGGCGAAAAATGGCCTCAAAAATGCTGGAATACCAGCGGCCACGGATCGATTGGCTTTCATAACGGTATCGTCGAAAGTTGCGACGTTGTCTTCTACGAAATCGCTAAGAACTTCTATGAGTACACGGCAAATCAGACGGCTCTGCAGGATTATTTGAAAAGTTGGGGCTTCGGCTCAAAGACAGGTGTCGAACTTTCTGGAGAAGCGGCAGGCCGTGTGCCTACCCCTGATTGGAAGAAGAACTTTAACCGCGATGCTCCCGAAAGTCAGGCATGGCTACCTGGCGATTTGTCGAACCTCATTATTGGGCAGGGTGACTTGCTCGTCACGCCGTTGCAGATGTGTTGTGGGTATGCAGGGCTTGCCACAGGACGTGTGCCCAAACCGGTGTTGCTGCATTCTGTTGTTTCGACTGACGGGACGAAGACTGCAGTTGAGGGCTCGCGCTATCAGGGCAGCATCATTAACCCTTCTTTTAAAAAGGAAAACATCGAGATCATGCGCAGCGGATTTCGTGGCGTCGTTGAAGATGGATCGGTAAAGAAGATATTCGATGGCATGGGTGTTACTATGTCTGGCAAAACAGGCACGGGCGAAGTTGCCGGCAAAGACAACTATGGTTGGTATGTCGGCTTCGGTCCGTCTGATTCTCCCGAATACGTCTGCGTTTGCTGTATCGAAGAAGGCGGCGCCGGTGCCACGTGTGCAGCACCAGCGGTACGTTCGGTTCTGGCGGCTGCCTTCGGCCTTTCGACAGAGCACGTTTCCGGTTCTTCTACCGAGGAGCGCTGATTCGTTGTGGCCCAGCTTTCATTCAGAAGCTCTTCCAAGGTACATGCCCGTGTCAATTCTGGGCTCAAATCGTCTGCTGGCGGAGAGCACGGCAGCATATCGCTACCGGCAAATATCATTCTCCTCGTTGTAATCGTGCTTTTGTTGGCATGTGGCATTGTCACGCTCTATGCGGTTACTCAAACCCAAACCGAATATTCGATCTTTCGCCAGCTTGCCGGTGTCGGAATTGGCGTTGCGATAATGGCAGCTGTCTGGTTTTTCGACTACCGCCGTCTTGCCGAACTCGTCATTCCGCTTATCGTTCTAGACGTGATACTCATAATCTTGCCCATGGTTCCGGGACTTGGCATGGAGGTCAATGGGGCGACTTCATGGATCAAGCTCGGGCCGCTTTCCTTCCAGCCTTCAGAGCTGGCAAAACCAGTGACGATCCTCGCGGTAGGTGCCGCAACGGCGAAACATCAGGGATCGATACCGAAGGGTTCAGACTATCTCAAAGTGGTCGGTATCATATTGATCCCGTTTGTCTTGCTTGCCCGCGAAGACCTCGGCACCGCGTTGGTCATACTTATCGTCGGCTTCTGTATTCTTTTTATTGGCGGCGCCGCCCGACGCTGGCTGCTTTTGACGATTGTCGTTTTGTGCGCCGGCGTTGCTGCGTTACTGGGGCTTAACAGTGCTTTGAACGATTGGTCGGGCGGGAGCGTGCGACTTATCAAGCAATATCAGATGAGCCGTCTGCTTGTGTTTATCGACCAAGATAATTCGGATTACGCTGATGACGCATATAATTTAAACCAGGCAAAGATTGCCGTTGGAAGCGGCGAGTTTGTCGGCAAGGGCTGGGGTAAGGCGACGCAATCTTCGGGCGGATTTTTACCTGAATCAGCGACTGACTTCATATTCTGCGTCTATGCAGAGCAGTTTGGCTTCGTGGGCGCATTTATCTTGCTCGTGTTGTATTTAGCCCTTTTGGCTGTCGCACTGAGTATCGGGCTTGCGTCGTCGGATCTGTTTGGCTCGCTTGTGGCTTCGGGTGTTATGGCCATGTGGCTATTTCAGGTTATGGAAAATATCGGAATGGACCTTGGTCTTATGCCCATTACCGGTATCCCGTTGCCTTTTATGAGTTATGGCTCTTCGTTTATGATTACGAATTTCATCTGTGTTGGTTTACTGCTGTCAATTTGGGCGCGGCGCAACGAGACGCCCGTTCGATAGGGAAAGGCCAGGCAATCAGATGCCTAAAATGCCGATCGACTTAAAAAAACTTATTGATTCGGTGGCAAATGTCGGCCAGCAGCGCGACATGCCCGTCCATGTCGAACTCGTGTTCGATCCAACGGCGAGTAGCTCCCTTGTTGATATCGTCCTTACAGCGTTTGCGAGCACGGGATCGAACGTTAAGATCGTCACGTTCATCCTCGAAAAGACTGTTCCCGTATTATCACGACGGGCAGATCTCTGTGTCATTATCGGAGGCGATTCTCTGCTTTTGGGAGACGTCGTCGAATCGGCGGACGCAATGAATACGCCTGCGGTGGTCGTCATCGCACGCGGCAAGACCTTTTTTGCAAATGACAGAAACGCTGCCCAGGCCTATGCGGATATGACGCTTGCGGCAAATGCCGCCCCGACGCCCGCGGGCAATGCGCAGGCGCCAAGTGTCGGCAAACCGCTCGCGCTTGACGATATCATCGATGTCGATGTTGATTGCTCTGATTCGCGTCCGCTCGAAGAGCTTGGTACGTGGATTGTGCAAAACGCACCGGGCAAACGTATCCCCCTCGCCGTGGCGTTTCCGTTCCTTCGTCATCCACTTGCCGTAGAGCTGGCAAAGCAGAATACTATTCAAAACGGGGCTATTGGCATTGTCTTTTTTATGCCCGGTGCAGATATGCCCCTTATCACGCTCAATCAGGCAAAGATGGTGCTGCAGATCGCAGCCGTGTATGGACAACCGATGAATATGGATCGAGCACGTGAGGTTATTGCCGTTGTTGCCGGTGGCTTTGGGTGCCGGGCGGCGGCTCGCAAAATCACCGCGCAGGTTCCCGTGCTCGGATGGGCTGTCAAACCCGCTGTCGCAGCATCGGGAACGATGGCCATGGCCATCGCCGCTATCGAATACTTCGAAGAAAACGGCAAGCTCCATGGGCTGTCCGCTGTCGTGGACAAGGTCTGGGCAAAGGCCGAACCGCTTGTTGGCAAGGGCGCAGATCTTGTTGGTAGCGTTGTCACAGGTGCAACCACGCATGCGTAACGGCTTTGTCGACCTTTCGTTCGTTCAATAAGGGAGAATAGGTGCAGGAATCTGGTTTGTGGGAACAATACGCGCGTCTTGTCGCACGTGTTGAAAAGCCCTCACGATATCTTGGGCAGGAATGGGGAAGCGTGTCTCCCCTTGAGAAGCAATCGGCAGACTATCATGCCGTGCTCGTCTATCCCGATACGTACGATATCGGTCAGGCAAACCAGGCTATCGCTATTTTGTATGACGAGCTAAACGCTGATGAGCGCATTTTCTGCGAGCGAGCGTATCTTCCTTGGGTCGATATGATCGCGCTTATGCGCGAGCGGGGACTTTCGCTCGCCTCTCTTGAGACATATACGCCCATTCGTGCATTTGATTTTGTGGGTATCACGCTCCCACATGAGCTTTGCGCAACCAATATTCTCGAATTCCTTGATTTAAGCGGCATACCGCTTCATGCAGCTGATCGCGGTGAGGAAGATCCCATCGTGTTCGCTGGCGGTCCAGTTGCGTATAACCCAGAGCCTTTCGCTCCATTTTTCGACGCCATCTTCATTGGTGAGGGCGAGGGGTTTGATTGCGAGGTTGCTCGCAGGCATCTTAAAATGAAGGCCGCGGGCGCTACACGTGACCAGATTCTTAGGGAGCTATCCCATATAAGTGGCATGTATGTGCCAGGACTTTATCGCGTCGACCTTCAGGCGCCTGGGTACACCACGGTGAGTCCGCTGCATGATGACGTGCCTGCCGTGATAGAGAAACGTGTTGTCAAAGACTTCGATGCCACCAAAGCATTGCCGCGGCCGATTGTTCCGTACTGCGAGCTTGTGCATGATCGACTTGCTGTCGAGATATTGCGTGGGTGCAACCGGGGGTGCAGGTTTTGCCAAGCGGGAATGATATACAGACCAGTGCGTGAGCGCAGAGCGGATGCGGTGATATGCGCTGTAATGGACGGTCTTGCCTGTACAGGCTATGACGAAGTCTCGCTTACATCGCTTTCTTCGACTGATCATTCAACAATTGAACAGATGCTCAGACGTTTGAATCGAAGCTTTTCTGGAACCGGCAAGAGCGTCAGCCTTCCGAGCCAGCGTGTTGATGCAATGGGTGTTGAGCTTGCGCGGCTTGCTGCCGGCGAGAAAAAGGGCAGCATGACGCTTGCGCCCGAAGCGGGGACGCAGCGCATGCGTGACGTTATTAACAAGGGCGTGACGGAAGACGATCTTATGCGCGCTGTGACCGGCGCCATAAAAGCCGGGTGGCGAGGTTTCAAGCTCTACTTCATGATTGGGCTTCCCGGAGAGACGGACGAAGACGTTGCAGGTATCGGCGCTCTTTGCAAGCGTGTGTATGCTGCTGCAAAAGATGCACTGCCCGAGGGGCAGCCAAGAAATGTGCGCCTATCCGTCTCGGTTGCGTTGTTCGTTCCTAAGGCGATGACTCCATTTCAATGGGATGGGCAAATAGCATTCGATGAAATCCAGCATCGAATCGATGTTCTTAGAGCTGGATTTCCCAAAAAGGGCATTGAGCTTCACTGGCATGATTCGAAGACCGGCTATGTGGAGGCTGTGCTTGCCCGCGGCGGTCGCGAATGTGCCAGTCTTGTTGAAGAGGCGTGGAGACGGGGCGCGCGATTCGATGCATGGACCGAACAATTTGATTTTGATGCTTGGCAGCAGGCGGGAGATGCATGCGGTGTCCCCCTTATGCAACGTGCGACCTGCGAATACGAAGAGGGAACGTTGTTGCCTTGGGGGCATATCTCGTGCGGCGTGAGCGAACACTTCTTAAGAAGCGAGCGCGCCAAGGCGCGCCAGGGCATGGTAACGCCTGACTGCACGTTTTCTAATTGCTCGTTATGCGGGGTCTGTCAGGATATAGATGTTGCAAACGATACCGAGGTAAAACGCCGATTGCGAGGTGATGCACGATGAGCGAGGGGTTTCGCTTGCGCGTTCAATATAAGATCACCGGGCGTCTTGCCTACCTATCGCATCTTGAGACCGTGAGGTCGATGGAGCGTGTTATCCGCAGGGCGGGGTTGCCCTTTGCGATAACGGAGGGGTTCAACCCGCATATGAAAGTCGCGTTTGGTCCGGCTTTGCCTGTCGGCTCAGCCTCGAATGGTGAATATTTGGACGTGCGCTTGCAGGAGTATCTTGCGCCCGATGATGCCCTCGCCGCGCTTCAGATGGCTGCCCCTGCCAATTTGATGCCGATTGCGTGCGAGTATGTCGAATCGGGGGCAGATGCGATAGAGGTTGCCTATCCGGTAAGCGTGTGGCACGTGGAGTTCTTTCAAGATTGCGTACGCCTTCCAGAGCTTGCAGATGCTTTTACTCGTCTTCTCGCTCTTGGCTATATCGAGGTTGTCAAGAAGAAGGGCCGTAAAGAAACAGTTAAGCGCGTCGAGTTCGAAGGCCGCCTTATGGATCCTCCGGTTCTAAGTGAAAATGATGGATGTGTATCCGTTCGCTTTGTGACCCGACTTGATGCGAACGGGGCTTTGCGTCCGGACAAATTCATAGATGCAGCTTTAGCAGATATTTCCGGTCAGCCAGATATTAAAAGTCTGACGCGTGTCGAGCTACGACACGTTTAAACGGGAGCAGAGTCACATTTCTTGCTAAATTTGCTTTCGAGAATTTGCAAATTTTACTTGTGTATCGTCTGAAACGCTAGTAGACTATTGGCGTTTGCCCCTTTGCGATGGTTTTTTCCCTTTCCTTCGTCAAGATGGGCACTTTAAATTAGAAATCGAAAGGCAAGCACATGTACGCGATTGTTAAAACCGGTGGCAAGCAGTACACCGTGAAACCGGGCGACGTGCTCGATGTTGAGAAGCTCGATGGCGAGGCCGGCGACAAGGTCTCACTCGACGTGATCTTCCTCAACGATGGCAAAGACGTCGTTACGGATGCGGATAAGCTCGCAAAGACCACTGTCACGGCAGAAATTGTCGACCAGCATAAAGGCGACAAGCAGCTCATCTTCAAGTTCAAGAAGCGCAAGGGTTATAAGCGCACGCGCGGTCATCGCCAACAGCTCACTCGCTTGGCTATTATCGACGTGAACGGCGAAAAGGCCGCTGCCCCTGCAAAGAAGGCCGCTCCTGCACAGGAGAAGGCCGCGCAGAAGGAAGCCCCTAAAAAATCGGCTGCCAAGCCCGCAAAGGCTGCAGCTGCAGCTCCTGCAAAGGAGACGGTGGATTTTGACAAGATGACGGTTGCGGCGCTCAAAGATTACGCGAAGGAGCATGACATCAAGCTCCCAAGTGGTGCACGCAAAGCCGATATCATCGAGACTATCAGCAACGCGGAATAGTGAAGGGGGCTGAAGACTAATGGCACACAAGAAAGGCCTCGGATCGAGTCGTAATGGCCGTGATTCGCACGCGCAGCGGCTTGGCTGCAAACGTTTTGCCGGACAAACGGTAAACGCTGGTGAGATTCTGGTTCGTCAGCGCGGCACGCACTTCCATCCGGGCGAGAACGTCGGTCGCGGTAAAGACGACACCTTGTTCGCGATGGTTCCCGGCACGGTTAAGTACACTCAAGGCGTAAAGCGCAAGATTCACGTGATTCCAGAAGCGTAAAGACATGCGTAAACGCATGAAAAGCCCCGCTGCTTTCCAAGGCTGCGGGGCTTTTCACTATTCAATATGGAGCGATTGTTAATACTTGGTTGATATATGCAGACTTCGTGGTCTGATCACCGGCGCTCTGATACTATTTTATTTTCGAAAACTAAAATCTTGAAGGGGCTTTAGCAGTTTATGTGCGGAATCGTTGGTTATACCGGCAAGCTGGTAGCACGCGACGTGCTTTTGGGTGGGCTGCGAAAGCTCGAATACCGTGGGTACGATTCGGCGGGAATCGCCGTCTTCGAAAACGCGCGGATCAATACGGTACGTCGTGTTGGTAAGGTCGAGGAACTCGCTCAGGCAGTGGCGGATTGGGATATCGCATCCACATGCGGTATCGGGCACACTCGATGGGCCACGCATGGACGTCCAAGCGAAGCCAATGCACATCCTCATTCCGACTGTTCGGGAAAAGTCTCTGTCGTTCATAACGGCATCATTGAAAACTATGTGCAGTTACGTGATTCGCTTCAGGCGGAGGGCCACGTCTTCAAAAGCGAGACCGACACCGAAACGGTTGCACATCTTGTCGAGAAATACTACACGGGCGACCTGATCGAGGCTTTGTCGCGTGCTGTGAATTGCCTGCAGGGCGCCTATGGGCTTGCGGTCATGCACGCGGATCATCCTGGTCAGATTGCGGTGACGCGCAAGGATAGTCCGATTGTTGTAGGGTTTGCGCAAGGCGAGGGACGTGGTTCGCTTGTTGCAAGCGACATGGTCGCCGTGATGGAGTACACCCGCGACGTCGTCTTTTTGGAAGATGGGCAGTTCGCGCTTCTGCAGCCCGAGGGCATCGACTATTTTGATGCTGACGGAACATCAGTCGAGCCTGATACCGTTCATATCGATTGGGATGCGGAAAATGCGGAACGCGCGGGATATCCTGACTTCATGCTCAAAGAGATATACGAGCAGCCGCGTGCGGTGCGCGATACTATCAGTGGCGCGGTGAAGAATGGGCGCGTTTTGCTCGATAACCTTACACTCGACGATGATGACATAGATGTTATCGACAACGTCTATATCATCGGCTGTGGGACGAGTTACCACGCGGGGCTGGTTGCACGTGAGCTTATCGAGCGCTGGGCGCGAATACCGACGACGGTCGAAGTGGCAAGCGAGTTTCGCTACCGTGATCCCATCGTGTCGTCTTCGACGCTCGTTATAGCCCTGTCGCAGTCTGGAGAGACCGCGGACACCCTTGCTGCCGTGCGTATTGCACGATCAAAGGGTGCGCGCGTGTTCGCAATCACTAATTGCATCGGGAGCCGCATTACACGCGAATCCGATGGAACGCTGTACGTGAAGGCGAATATGGAGATATCTGTGGCTGCGACAAAGTCTTTTCTGGCTCAGATCGCCTGTCTTGCGCTTATCGCCATCTTTTTGGGGCAGAAAAAGGGAAGGTTGAACACGCGTCAAGTCAGTTCGCTGTACAACGAACTGCGCGAAACGCCTTCGCAAATCGAGGATATCTTGCAAGACACTGCGGTGATCGAGCAGGCTGCCAAGATGATTGCCAAAGCCCATTCGGTTATGTACGTCGGGCGCGGGGTTGGCTCGACTGTTTGCCATGAGGGGGCTCTCAAGCTCAAGGAAGTGAGCTACCTGCACGCAGAGGCGTACCCTGCCGGAGAGCTCAAGCACGGTCCCATCGCGCTTTTGGACGAAGACGTGCCCGTTGTCGCTATTGTCACCGATTCTCCTACGCGCATGCAGGCGCTCAGCAATGTCCAAGAAATCCTTGCGCGTGGTTCGCATGTCGTCGCTGTTGCAACCGAGGGAGACGAAGAAGTCGCTGAAATCGCCGACTATGTCTTCTATATTCCCCGTATCGCTGATTGGTGTTCGGCCATTACGGCGAGTGTCCCCCTGCAATTGCTGGCACGCTATGTTGCCGTAGAACGTGGATGCGATGTCGATCATCCACGTAACCTTGCGAAGTCGGTGACTGTGGAATGACGCAAGCGCCGCAGTCTGCGCCTTCAACGGGACTCGGAGTCGATATCGTTGAAATTGCGCGTATGGAAAAGATTCTGGGGCGTTCCCCGAGGTTTGCCCTGCGCGTGTTCTCTGAAAAAGAGCGGGCGTACTGCGATTCGCAGCATAGGCCATCTGTGCACTATGCGACTCATTTTGCCGCGAAAGAAGCGGTTCTTAAGGCGCTCGGAACGGGTTTTTCGAATGGAATCGCCTGTACGGATGTCGAAGTTGCGCATGACGACAGCGGCAGACCCCTTGTCATATTGCATGGTCGGGCAAAGGAGATTGCCGGATCGTTAGGGGTATTGGAAATCCCGTTGTCGCTGAGTCGCACAAACGAGACGGCGGTCGCCAACGCCATAGCCGTTACTGCGAATACGAGGCCCGCTGTTCAAGTGGAGATGACGCCGGCTCAAGAACTCGCTATGCGTTTCAAAGAGATGCGGGGCTTACTCGACGAACTGGAACAGGAGCATGGCCAGTATCAGAACCAAGACGAATCTGTTGATCAAGGCGATACGCATGAGTGAGTCTTCTGTCAAAAAACTGGATGCAAAATATTGTGCGGGGCTAATCCCTTCTCTTTCGAATGATGTGAACAAGTATTCACGTGGCACCGTTGGCGTCGTCGGAGGGAGCTCGGCATATCCGGGGGCGGCGATCCTTGCGTCTATGGCTGCTTCACGTTGTGGCGCTGGATACGTCCGCCTTGTTACATCCAGAGACGCTGCAACATGTGCCCATGCGCATTTGCTTTCAATCCCCGTGACGGGGTGCGAGCAAGCCGAAGCCGGCACGTTATGCAAGGCGTCTCTTGACCAAGCATTCGAAGCACTTGCCAAAAGCACGACTATTCTTGCCGGCCCTGGTTTGGGGACTACGGGTGAAGCCGAAGAGTTTTTAAAAGGCCTCATGGTCTTTTGCGAGCAGCAAAAGCGGCCGCTTGTTCTTGATGCTGATGCCATCACCTTGAGCTGTGGTTTTCCAGAGCTTGTCCAAGCGTGTCCGGTAACGATACTTACCCCGCATGATGGCGAGGCTGCACGTCTACTGGGACGAGAAATCAAAAACAGGCGTGAAGATATATGCACACTTGCAAATATGTACACATCAATAATCGTTCTCAAGGGACATCAGACGCTTGTCGCGTCACCGGCAGGAGAGGTGCGCTTGATTGAGGAAGGCGGCCCCGAGCTTGCAAAAGCGGGATCGGGAGATGTGCTTGCCGGAATGATAAGCGCATATCTAGCGCAGGGACTTGAAGCTATCGATGCGGCTTCGCTCGCTGTTTTCATACATGGTCGAGCGGGAAAATACGCCGCGCGTGAATTAAGCGTACACGCTGTTATGCCTGAGGATATAATCAGTGCAATCGGTCCGGCCCTCTTGAACTTGGAGGCATGAACGTCACGTGAGCAATAACGAGGTCAATTACTTTGGCGCCAACCCTCGCCTTGAAGGTTCGTATTCGGATGATGGTTCGAAGGAACGCGAAGCCATCGACCGCGAGAACCTGAAGCTTGGAGGTCCGTATACTCCGGCTACGGTTCCCCGGGGCGCATGGGTTGAAGTCGATTTGAACGCTATCGTCCATAATATCGTCATCGCGCGCAAGCGGATTGGAATGCAACGGCAGCTCATGGCCGTCGTCAAAGCCGACGCATACGGGCATGGCGCCATTCGTGTTGCAGAGACCGCTTTGCGCGCTGGTGCCGATCAGCTGGCTGTTTCGTCTGTTGAAGAAGGAGTCGAGCTGCGCGATGCGGGTGTTACCGCTCCCATCCTTATCTTGTCCCAGCCGCCTATGCGGACTATTCCGTTTCTGTTGGCATATGATCTTATGCCAACGGTGACCACGCAGGATTTTGCGCTTGCCTTGGGAGAGGAAGCCGACCTGCATGGAATGGTCGCGAAGTACCATCTTGCGATTGATTCGGGAATGAACCGTATCGGGGTGTTCTATCTCGACGTCGTCGACTTCATGGAAGCAATCAACTTTCACCGTGGCTTGCAATGCGCTGGTGTCTTTACCCATTTCGCTACGGCTGATGATGTGAGTGATTGGGATTTTCGCGTACAGCTCAAGCGATTCAGAGAGTCTTTGCAGCTCCTGCAAAACGCGCGCGTTGATTATGGCTTGGTTCACTGCGCGAATTCGGCGGCAATCCAGCGTTATCCGGAATGCTATTTCGATATGGTCCGAATCGGCATCACGATGTATGGCCTTGCCCCGAGCAAAGTTCTGCGCGAAAGGGATAAGCTGCAGCCTGCCATGGCCGTTAAAGCGCAGATCTCTTTTGTCAAAGAGCCGCAGATGGGCGAAGGCGTATCGTATGGATTCAACTACCGTGTGGCTAAACCTGTGCAGATAGCAACGGTTCCCATCGGGTATGCCGATGGAGTGCGGCGCAATCTGTCCGGTCGCATGAAAGTGCTGTTTCGTGGACGTCCCTGCCGGCAGGTGGGCAATATCTGCATGGACCAGATGATGATCGAGATTCCTCTTGATTATTCCAACGATGGATTCAGCTCAGGTGCCGAGATAGGCGATGAAGTGGTAATCCTTGGGGCGCAAGGCGATCTGGAGATTACGGCGGATATGATGGCCGACGAGCTCGAGACTATAAGCTATGAATTGATCTGCGATTTTGGTTTGCGTCTTCCGCGCATCTACGTTTAAGAGCGAGAAGTGACGAGTGCATGCTTGAATCCATAACAGATATCGACGATCACATACACCGTTCCCTCTCGCAGGCTCTTGCAGGAGTCGAGCAGTGCCACAGATGCACGCTTGGCGACACGCGCGTGAATGTCGTGCCCGGAGCGGGCAACCCACGTGCGCGGGTTATGTTTATCGGTGAGGCGCCGGGCAAAAACGAGGACCTGAAAGGCGAGCCCTTTGTGGGGGCTGCGGGCAAGCTTTTGAATCAGATGCTCGAGCGCATTGGGCTTGTGCGCGAAGATATCTATATTGCGAACATCCTTAAATGCCGCCCCCCGCGTAATCGTGATCCGCGACCAGATGAGATAGAAGCATGCACCCCCTGGCTGCACGAGCAAATCACAGCGCTGCATCCTGCCGTGATGGTTACGATGGGCAATTTCTCGACGAAATTCGTCTTGCAAACCAAAGCCGGAATTACGCAGCTGCGCGGATCGGTGCATATGGTTGGGTCGTTTAAAATCATTCCGACGTTCCATCCTGCTGCGGCTATCTATGATCGCAGTAAGATAGGGGCTATTGAGCAAGACTTCGATTTACTCAAGACCCTGCTTGATGCCGATTCAGAGCGCATGCGGGATACAGTCTGAAAAAACGTGACCAAGGAGGTCGATACAGGGTTGATTCATTATCGATGTAGCTCTGTTGAGCAGACGATGCAGCTTGGCAAGAAGCTGGCGGCGTTCGCGCAAGCGGGCGATTGCGTCGTGCTCAATGGCGATCTGGGAGCTGGGAAGACCCAGTTTGCCAAAGGGTTTGCCGCAGGCCTGGGCGTTGACGATGACGTGACAAGCCCGACGTTTACTATTCTGTTTGAATACGTTGGCGACGAATTGCCGTTGCTCCATTTCGATCTGTACAGGCTGGATGAAGAAGACGATTTAATCGATATCGACTTTTATGGCCTGCTTGAGAGCGGAGCGGTTGCGTTGGTCGAATGGGGCGATAAGTTTATCGGGGCCATGCCAGATGATCGTCTTGATATCGACATACGCGTTGGTGAAGACGAAGTCCGATCCATCACCATAACAGGTCAAGGGGAACGCGCAAGACAGGTCGAATCTATGCTTGCGGGAGCGTAAGCTCCAGTACTATTGAAGACGGATTCCCCGGGTGCCTGTCTTTGCGCAAGCCCCTGGATTCTGAACCGTTGCCGAACGGATGGCATTGCTTCAGGGAATCCACAACATTTCACGGTAAGATAGCCGCACTATGCCACAAACTGATCCGTATAAAGTGCTTGGCCTGAACCCTGGCGCTTCGAAAGACGAAGTGACCAAGGCTTATCGCAAGCTTGCCAAAAAATACCACCCCGATCTGAATCCGGGCGATGAAGCGGCGGCGAAAAAAATGGCCGAAGTCAACGCCGCTTATGATTCCATCATGAACGGGA
This sequence comes from uncultured Coriobacteriaceae bacterium, assembly GCA_964435565.1. Classification (GTDB taxonomy): domain Bacteria; phylum Actinomycetota; class Coriobacteriia; order Coriobacteriales; family QAMH01; genus QAMH01. The sequence goes on along the minus strand of CAYSZR010000012.1, from coordinate 2,059 downwards.
CTCCTTACGGTCCGCGGGCACGCCAGGGAAATCCCTATGCAGGTGGGCAGCAGACAGGCCCTACGTCAAATCCATTTGGCGGCTATGGCGGCTATGGGACGGGCGGCAATCAGCAGCAGGGCGGCTGGTATTACGGTCCTTTCGGAGGCTATGGCAATCAGGGAAACACGGGTGGCCAGCAATACGACCCCTTCGAGGAGATGTTTCGCGGCTGGCAGCAGACGGCTGATTCGGAAGCATACCGCGAGCAGCGCGAGGCGCAGCGCAAGCAGCAGCAAGAGCAAGCTCGTAGCACGGCGAATGGCTGCATGCGGTGGGTTATCGCCATTCTTATCATCAACCTGCTCATAAACATGCTCATGGGCGGGTGTTCTGCGTGGCGTCAGTCTTTCCTCTTTGGCAACACGACAACGAAGACGACTGAGCAGGCTCCCCCAATCAACGGGAGTTCCAGTTCATCGACTTCGGCCACTACCTCGCAATCGCCTATTGCTGTTTCAGCGAATGAAAGTGCCTCGTCGCAGGAGCCTAGCTATACGTACTCCTATGTCGACGATGCGCACACGGTTTATTCGTCTGAGACGACAAGCGCCTGATTCGTATATACGGAGTGATGGCGGATGCGTGCCCGGCCAGAAAACACTGAAAAGCTCGATAAGCAGATGCGTCAAAGCGTCATCGTGTTCGTCATCGTAATTGCCGTTGTCGCACTTGGCGTCTGCATCCTTATGACGAGGTTATATTCTGGTGCCATGCAATCACCTGGCAGTTATTCGACAACGCGGCTTGTGGTTGGCGCATATTCAGGCACCATCGAATGCACGGGCTCTGTTGAGCCAATCCACTCCTCTGATGTTTATCAAGATGGGAACGCAACGATTACGGCCGTTATGGTCAAAGAGGGCGATCATGTCCGGCGCGGCCATGCATTGTATGAAGTGCAAAATGCCGAGGGCGCGTCCACTACTGTGACGGCAGACGCGTCTGGCACCGTAGCCAATCTGAAGATACAGCCCGGCATGACTGGCGATAACTTTGACGCCAATGTTCCCGTGCTGCAGATAGTCGATTCGAACGTGCTTGTAGGGATTATCCAGGTACCGGAAAACGCCGCATCGCTTATCAAGACCGATCAGGAAGTCAGCACGTTGTTGACTGCGGATCAGGTGAGTGCCAACACGGGCATCATCACAGAGGTGTCAAGTGTGCCATCGTCAAAGAGGACGCAAGACGGCCAGCTGGCTTATGATGCTACGTTGATGTTCGATGATGACGAGGGCCTGCAGATCGGGGCACAAGTCGTTGCGAAGGTTTTGATCCAGGATTACGGGCAGGTTTATTATGTCTCCGCAACTGCCGTAAAGGTGCAAGACGGCATTGCGTTCGTTGACATTGTGTATACCAAGGGGACTATCGAGGAACATCAAGTGCAGTTACTTGGGACAAATGACGATGGTAGCAAGATTATCAAGGGCGACGTGCTGGCAGACGGAACGACCATACGCGCCGATCTTGGCGAGTAGGAGGATACATGTACGCCCTTGCGCTTGATACGGCAAGCACCCAAATGGCGATAGCCCTTGCTGATTTTGATGCATCGGGAAAAAGGGTTGAGTTGGTCGCGTCGCGCGAGATCGATGCGCCCCGACAAGCTAACCAGGTGCTCCTTTCCAATATAGATGCCATGCTCAAAGAGGCTATGCTTGATATCGGGGATATGGAAGCGATCGTTGTCGGTCGCGGGCCAGGATCCTTTACGGGCGTTCGTATAGGCGTTGCGACGGCAAAGGGACTTGCGTGCGGTTTGGATGTGCCCCTGTATGGTGCTTCGACGTTGGATGCGGTGGCCTGGAGAGCGTGGCGCGCCGGTATTCGTGGCAAGCTTGGGGTCGTTGCAGATGCGATGCGCAAAGAAGTGTATCCGGTCCGCTATGAGCTAGGCGATGCGGGAGTTGTCCGCTTGGAGCGCGATACGGTTGCGAAACCGGCAGATATCGTGCAGCTCTGGGCGCAGGAAGACGACTGCCTTACCATCACGGGCGATGGGCTTGGCAAGTAT
>CAYSZR010000011.1:31714-40351 GCA_964435565.1 uncultured Coriobacteriaceae bacterium | reverse complement strand
ATTTTTATTGACTCTTTCAGGTGAGTAATCGTATAAACGATGCAGAATCTTTGCGAAAGAGTTTCGAAGTGTTTTGTGTGTGGGTACAGGCACTGACCTGACAGGTCTCCAGAATGCCCGATCAGGGCAAAAAGCGGGGAGTGACGACATACGTGGCTATTATTCGCAGGCGTCGCATTGAAGATGTGCTCTCAGAGCATGAAGAATGGGAAGTGTTCCCAGAGCTTGCCGAAGGCGAGCATCGATATCATTTTAGAGACCTCGAACAGCATCAGAGGCATAGCCTTATCAGATGGTCGGTGGTGCTAGTTATTGTTTCGGTCATCTTCCTGGCAATTTCGTGCGGCTTTCTGCATAACGATTATGTCAACGCGAACAACAGTTTCCAAAACACTGCGATGTCAAAAGATGTGCTTAACGAAGCCGAGCAACTCGCAGCGCAGAATAATGCCACGGTTGTGAATACGGGCATCTACATCGAAAACATCAAGAACGTTTCGATTGCCGACTCGAGCTTCACGGCAGATTACACCATTTGGTTCACCTGGGAAGGTGACGACTCGCTTGATATGGCCAACAATTTTCGCCTGTATATGGGCACATTGGATACCAAAGACGTTGTTGTCGATACGATAGAGGAAGGCCATCATTACCAGCAGGTCAGGGGTACGGCTACCATCACGCGCGCTTTCCACACCACGCGCTTTCCGTTAGAAACCCTGCAGCTTAATTTTTATATCGAGCCTGCTCATACAGCTGATCGCGTTCTTCTCAGAGCTGATATGGACGATTCGACGTACAACCCGAGCATCTATGCTTCGGGGTATTCCATGGAAGGTTTCAGGGTAGAAAACGTTGCCTATAGATATGCGAGCGATCTAGGCGCCACTTTCGAAAACACCTCGATAGACGAGAAGCCCATTGTGAGCGAAGTATTTGCCAAAGCGCAGATCAGACGTTCGGGATTTGGCTTTTATATCATATGCTTCATTGCCATGTGGGCTACCTTGGCCTGGGTTTTGATCAGTTTATTCTTGGCGGCACGCCGCCGCGTCGATGCCATGGGCATGATTTCCGGATCTCTTATCGGCACCGCTGGCAACATTATGGTCGGTGCAGGTGCATTGCCGGGTTCACTTGACCTGGGCCTTTTGGTATTTGGGAATATCTGGGGTGTCTTAAACGTCATTATGATTACGATCATCGTTGTTCATATCAATACGCTGCGTAGTAGTTTAGGTGGCGGAGAACGTAATGAGACGGCAAATTATTTCGGCACCGTCATGCTTATCATTTCGACTGTAATAGTCGTGGTGGGTAATATTCTTCTTCCGCTTTCGGCGATTATGTAGACGCCAAGGCATGAAGCCACGAAAAAGCAAGCTTGAATATACAAAAAGGCTGGATAGGGCGTGCTAATTGCCTGTCTATGTGCGATAATGAACCTGTGTGCTCAAGGTACTAATAACACAACACTAAACGTAGCTAATAACATGTAAGGAATCGAGCATGACACCTAAGACGAGACCATTGGTTTTCGCAGTTTCTGCGCTGGTCGTTGCGCTTTTCGTTGCTTTTATTCCTGCCAGCGCCTTAGCGGCTACGCCTGCAGAATTGCAAAGCGAGATGCTTACGGTCGAAGCCCAGCTTACATCGCTTAGAGACGAGATGAGCCTTGCGACCGACAATTATAATCTCGCGAATCGCAATCATGATCAAGCTGTTGCAGACGTCGATGCATGTCAAAAGGAAATCGATGCGACCCAGCAGCGCATTGCTCAGTTGCAGGGCAAGTTGAGTACGCGTGCAACCTCGATGTATCGCAATGGTGCAGTTTCATATCTTGATGTTTTGATGGGCGTGAGCTCGTTTGGTGATTTCACCTGTCTGTGGGATACGCTTAATACTCTAAACGAGGATGACGCCGAGCTCACGAAGGCAAATATGCAGGCAAAGTCGATGCTTGAAGGAGCAAAAGCAAAGCTTCAGCAACGCCAAGATGATGCGGCTAAGCAGTTGGAAGCTGCTGCGGATTATCAGACCAAAATCGAATCTATGACCGCGCAATATAATGCGGTTTACAATAATCTGAGTAGCGAGCTGCAGCAGGTTATAGTTGCCCAGGAGTCTGCTTCGTCGCGCGTCCAATCGGAATATCTGCAAGAGACGCTCGTTATAAAAAACGATGAAGGTGAGCAGGTCGAGGTTACGTATGATGCGGGGAGTGGCGGATACGTTGATTCCTCGGGCAACACGTATTCGGGCGATTCTAGCGCGGTTGCACGCGCCTATGCCGCTTTGGGCGTTACCTACCGCTACGGTGCTTCGGGTTCGGATGCCTTCGATTGTTCGGGCTTGGTAAGCTATGCCATCACAGGTGAATACGGACATGCATACGTTTCGCAGGATTTTTGGGGCATGAACGAGGTCAGCGATCCGCAGCCTGGCGATGTCGTCGCCTGTAGCCCCGGTCATTGCGGTGTCTACATTGGCGATGGCAAGATGATAGAGGCTCCCTATACTGGCGCTTCAGTGAAGATATCCAATATACGAGGGAAAGTTGTTCGTCCATAACCTCGATCAGCTTGAGCCAAATCGTGCGCGAGTCATAGGATTCGAATCTGCAATCAGTATAATTGTTGCCAAAGATCCCGTTTTGAATCGGAGGGCAGCTATGACCGCATGCAAGAACATCTCGCCTGAGTTTGTTCGGGATATTGAGTCTATCGTTGGAAGCGAATTTTGCCATGTTGGCGATGCCGTCAACGAAGATTTCACGCGTGATGAGATGCCAATTTATGGGTCATATGCTCCAGACCTTGTGTGCGAACCGAATTCAACGGAGCAAGTTGCCGCAATTATGCGCACGTGTTACGAAGCAGACGTACCGGTGACGGTTCGTGGAGCAGGGACAGGCCTTGTGAGCGGATGTGTCGCCTTGAATGGTGGTGTTGTGCTTTGCACGATGCGCATGAACGAGATTATCGAATATGACATGAATAATCTGTTCGTTCGCGTACAGCCGGGCGTGCGTCTCTGTGACCTTGCCGCAGATGCTTTGACTCATGATCTTATGTATCCGCCTGACCCTGGAGAAAAAACTGCATCTATCGGCGGAAACGTAAGTACGAATGCCGGAGGAATGCGTGCGGTCAAATATGGGACGACGCGTGATTACGTTCTTGCGATGACCGTCGTTCTTCCAAGCGGTGAGATATTGGAAATCGGCCGACCTGTGACCAAGACGAGCACGGGCTATAGTTTGCTTCATCTTATGATCGGATCAGAAGGCACGCTTGGAATCATCACGGAAATCACCTTGCGCCTCATACCTAATCCTACGCAAAGCGCCAGCTTCCTGTTGCCTTTCGCTGATATACATGAAGCAATCGGGTCAGTGCCAGCGCTCAAGCTCGCCGGTCTTGACCCGCGGGCAATCGAGTTTATGGAACGCGACATCGTTGATTCTTCGGCAGCTCATACCGGTAACCATATCATTCCGACAACAGTTGATGGAAAGCAGGTAGGGGCTTATATCATTGTCACGCTTGATGGAAATGATGAAGACGAGATATTCGCACGTGCCGAAGTTCTCGCGCAGGTTGCCGATGACGCGGGGGCATACGATACGCTTGTGCTGCAGGGTTCGGAACAGCGGCAGGTGTGGGAATTGCGCGGGGCGTTTCTTTCTGTAATAGAGGCGGAAGAACGCTTCATTGACGAGATGGACGTCGTCGTGCCCGTTGACTCGATTGCAGCTTTTCTGGCATTCGTGCATCAAGAAGGTCAGAAGGTGGGATTGCGTATTCGCTCGTTTGGACATGCAGGCGATGGCAATCTGCATATCTATTGCTGTTGCGCAGATGATATCGGCAAGGAAGAGTTCCTGATTCGTGACAGGCAGGTCATGGATGCGTCATATGCCGAATGCGCTCGTCTTGACGGGCAGGTTTCAGGTGAACATGGAATAGGATCTGCCAAAAGCATGTACCTGCGGCAATCTGTTGGTGATACATCGATGCAGATCATGGCTGGTATTAAAGCTGTTTTCGACCCGAAGGGCATTCTTAATCCTGGCAAGATCTGCAGTTGAAGTATCAAGGTGGCATAGAGCAGACGAAAGGACGATGAGCCTTCTTTGGGCTTTCATCTGCATTCGCTTATATGAAACCTTCAAGAGATATACCGACACGTGTGAGACTTTGCACGGCAGCCGTTTTGGTCGGTCTGTCGCTGTTGCTGATGCTTGTCTTTTCTCAGCTCGCTGATCAGCTGTTTTACGGGTATAGGGTCTTTTCGAAAGGCTTGCTGTCAGTACAGGCGACTATATCGAGCGTCGCGCCTTTTGCTCTTTGGGATTTTCTCGTTTTGGGCTTTGTGCTTGCCGCCATTGTCACACTTGTTATTCGGATACGCAGCAAGAAGAAGATAGCGCCGTGGTTTTCGGTCGTCGCACTTGTTCTATCAGCTGTCTTTTTGCTTTTTACCGGTGGCTGGGCATTGAATCATTATGCGCCGCCCCTGGCAAAACAGATCGGCCTTGATGTAAGAGACAGGTCGATACAGGATTTAGACGAAACGACTAAATATTATCTTGAACAAGCTTCTCGACTAGCTGAATCTGTACCACGTGACGAAAATGGAACACTTGTCAGACAGGATTTTAATGAGCTTGCCTGCTGCGCGGGTACGGCCTACGAGCCGCTTGCGGCTTCTTGCGCAATTTATTCCGGCGGATCTGACAAACCGGTTAAAGCTCTTCTTCTTTGGGGCGGTCCGCTGCTCTACAGCGGATATGTCGGTATTTTCTTTTCACCTACGGGCGAGGCATGCGTGGCGCCTGATTGTGCAGATGCCGACCTGCCCTATGCGATGTGTCATGAAGCGGCGCACCGGCTTGGTATTGCAAGCGAAGACGAGGCGAACTTTTCCGCATTTCTTGCCTGTGCATCATCCGAGGATGCACGTTTTCGATATGCAGGATATTACAACGCGTTCGTGTATTGCCTAAACGCTCTGTATGCCAATGATAGCGATAGAGCTCGTGCGATGCTTGCTGAAGCGAGTGAATCTGATCTGCGTGATGGACTTGCGTTGGTAAGACACGATATGTCGTGTACAGCTGAACATTATCAGGAATATGAAAGCGGTTTCGAGACCGTAGGCGATGTCGTGAACGATACCTACTTGAAGGGATTCGGGGAAGAAGAGGGTATCAAGACGTATGGGTTGGTCGTTGACTACCTTATCGCCTTGCATGCAAAAGGTTCAAGCGTGCTGCCGGATTTATAGTATAGATAACTGCTGAAACGCGTCTTCTTGGGATGATTCTGGTTCTAAACGGGTCCGAGTCGATGCTTTTGGTTTTCGTGCTTGTTTCACCTTGGTAGATTTTTTGGGTCCGGCAGTCGGTTTTTGGGGTGTATCTGCGCCCGCGCTAGATTGCAATACTGCCAGCGCATCGACGTTCTGCAAGATTGACGGGTATTCTTCGAGCTTGCGATCATTTAAGACAGCCGTCAGGCCACCAGCTGAAAAGAACAGTGCCGTGAGCTCGTTTTCCGGCAAGGCATCCAGGTTCTTATTCAGAGCTTCACACCATATATAGACGATCCGTCTAATAATCATTTCTCGAAGCGCTACGCAGTTGGATGAGAACAGAATCGTGGTACGTTCCAGTTGCCTTTGGTTTGCTTTGTCGCTTACTACGCGATTAAGTGCTTCTGCAATCGTTTCTGAGCGGCTTATCAACGCGAGCGGGAGCTCTGGGGCAAGCGTCGCGTCTATGGATTCGCCTGCAAGGGCATCGAGGTTCTCGAAGTGATAGTAAAACGTGTTTTTGTTTAATCCTGCATGATCCGCGACATTTTGTACGCTGATTTTGGGATACGGTTTATCAAGCAATAAACGCCAGAATGCGTCTTCCAGCCGTTCTTTTGCCTGCGTATCGCCATCGCGGTACTTTGGACGTGCCATGGCTCCTCCATAATTAGACTAACTAGCTAAATATAGCATGAATAAGACGTTTCGTCTGGATACAGAAGGATTACCGCTCCAGAATGTTATACACTGATGCGAACCCCAAAAAGTATGAGCAGAGGGCCCGTGTATGACCACTGACAAGAGAAACGATCATAATCTTAATGCGCCGGTGCGCAAGAATGGCGTCCCCACGGAGCGTGCGTCTGGCCAACCAGTCAAGCCTTCAGCGCCCCGTTCACCTCATCATACGGATAACCGTCAGGTCGTTCATCTCGATAGCCACACGGTCCGCGTTCCCGAGATACCGTCTGCACGTGGCAACGCGAATCGTCCGAGCGTTAAGACGGGCAAGCAACCTGCGTTGAAGACGGGCAGGCAGCAGGCCGTGGGCGGCAAACGGCCCTCCCAGACGGGCAAGCAGCAGGCCGTGGGCGGCATACGGCCCTCCCAGACGGGCAAGCAGCAGGCCGTGGGCGGCAAACGGCCCTCCCAGACGGGCAGGCAGCAGGCCGTCACATCTAAGCCACGCGAAAGCGTCGCTAAGCATCAACAGTCAAGTGCGACCGCTGCACGCGCCTTAAAGACCACCGGCATTGCAATTGCGGCGCTCGTGGCGCTCTATCTCATCGGCGCGCTTGTCTTCTCCTTTATATTTGTTCCCAACACTAAGATGGGAAGCTTCGATCTTTCGTTGAAGACGAAAGCGGGCGCTGAAACGATGATCAACGACGTGCTCAAAGACTACAAGATCACCGTTTCGGGTAATGGCTTTTCTTTTGTTGCAACTGCAGATCAAACCGGTCTTGCCGTCGATGCGAAATCGGCTGTTGAAGAAGCGCATGCTGATGTAAACGGATGGGCATGGCCGGTTCTTTTGCTTTCTGGGTCTCATGACGAAACTGATAAGCTCGCCGCGATGGGCGACACGGGGTCCATTTCGCAGCTAACCCAAACTGCAGTTGACGAATTCAATACCGAGGCAACTGCTCCTGTCCAGGCCAATATCGCATACGATGCCTCACGATCGAGCTTTGTCGTGGTTTCTGAAAAAGAGGGCACGCACCTCGATAGGCAGAAGGTGATTGAATCGGTAGGCTATGCCGTGGCTAATTTCGAGCCGACCCTTGAGCTTACCAGCGAGCATATTCTCAAGCCCGATGTGTATTCGTCTGATGAACGCTTGGGCGATGCCATAACGAAGGCAAACGCTATGCTCAATTCGAATGTGGTGCTCAAGCTGGGCGGGACGACGGTGGCGACCATTGATTCGAGTGTTCTTTCCACAATGATCAGCATTGACAGCACGGTAACGCCTGTGTTGAGCGCCTCGGCTTATAACGATTGGGAATATGGGTTTATACCCAAGGTCAACACTGTTGGAGACGCGCGCACGTTCACGCGTGCAGACGGAATGAGCGTCACGGTTTCCGGAGGCGTCTTTGGATGGAAGGTCGATGAGACCGCGTTGCGCGAACAGCTCGAGCATGCCGTTCAGGCTTGCCAGAGAGGCGATTTGGAAGTGCCTTGTACGCAGAAAGGCGATGTGTATACAGGCCCTGGTGAACGCGACTGGAAGACTCGATATATCGATGTCGATATTTCCGAACAGCATGTGCGATTCTACGGCGATGATGGCTCTATAATCTGGGAAGCTGATTGCATTACCGGCACGCCCGATGGAGAACGCGACACCGTGCCAGGTGTTTGGGCAGTTAATGACAAGAAGAGCCCCAATAAACTTATCGGTAAAAAGAACGGGGTCGTGGTCTATGAGACAGACGTTACGTATTGGATGCCGTTCGAGAGCGATTCGATAGGTTTTCACGATGCCACCTGGCAGACCAGGTTTGGCAGTGCATATTACGAATGGGGAGCCGGCAGCCATGGGTGTGTCAATCTGTCACTTGATGATGCCGCTTTGCTGTACGGTATTATCCAAGTCGGCGATGTCGTTGTCGTACATGCGTAAAGTGATGTCAATGATGAGAAAACACGAGTGCATCGCATGCTCTTCATCCTGACTGAGGAAATCCAGCACGGAAAGACTCGCTGGCTCGAACATGCCGTAAGCGAACTTGAAAAACGTGACTGCGCCGTTGCCGGCGTGGTTTCTCCAGGTGTCTGGAGAGACTGTGTCGATCAGGATGGAAACCCATGCTACGAGAAGCTTGGCATTGATTGTTTGCTGCTTCCCCACAGAGAGCAACTTCATATGGCGCTTCGAGCAGACCTTGCACAGCCCCAAGATGAATTCGATCTGTTTCGCGATAATCCACGCATGATGTGGAAGATGTCGAGTACTTCGGTTGCCGCAGTTAACGCCCATTTCGATCGACTTGCGCTGCAGAATACCCAGTCTTCTAAAACGTTGGATGCATGCGGCGTTTTGATTGTGGACGAGATAGGCTGGGTCGAATTGCAAGGGCGGGGAGGCTTTACAAGCGCGGTCAGGCTGCTCGATCAAGGCCCTAGCGAAGCGTTTCCGCATGCGTTGGTAGTATCGCGTGCATCGCTTTGCGATCAGGTAAAAGATCGGTTTGAGTATGTGTGGAATGATCTGTGCATAGTGCATCCAGACGATCACAGTCTTGATATGTTGCTTGAGTATGCCGCGGGTATGCTCGGCCAATATAGCGCACCTGTTTCCGGCCAGCA
>CAYSZR010000011.1:0-31704 GCA_964435565.1 uncultured Coriobacteriaceae bacterium | reverse complement strand
TTCTCGGTAGTTGTCCGGGTTAACAAGTCCATAGATACAAGAAACAGAAGCGACGATGATGTACCTTGATACATATGAATCCCCTGTGGGGATGCTTACGCTTGCAAGCGACGGCGAGCATCTGTGCGGATTGTGGATCGAGGGACAAAAGTACTTCAAGGACAAACTTGAGCATCGCGTATATGGGGATGATGCCGGCAAAATCGATACTGCGGTCACAGGTGATGAGGCGCGTGAAAGATCGCTTGCGTTGCGCGAGGCTCGTGCATGGCTTGATAGGTATTTTATCGGCTGCGATCCAGGCAAGTTGCCGCCGCTCATGTTGCACGGCACTCCATTTCAAGAACGCGTGTGGGCACAGCTTGCAAAGATTCCCTATGGCACGCTTGTGACATATGGCGAAATCGCCCGATCTGTTGGGGGAGCTAACTCGAAAGGCACGACATCGGCGCGTGCTGTCGGCACGGCGGTTGGGAAAAACCCTTGTTCCATTATTGTCCCTTGTCATCGTGTCATAGGGTCGAATGGATCGCTGACGGGATATGCTGGAGGCATCAACTGCAAGATTGCTCTTCTTGAGCTCGAAGGCATAGACACACGCAAGCTTACGATTCCCGTCCGGGGGACCGCTCTTTAGAATTCTGCGCCGATAGACATTCTTCTGGTTTCATCTTGTGGCTTCGAGGGCGTGTGCGGCTCGCTGTGGGCGCAAGGGCTACGAGGCTCCGCCGCCACCGCCGCCACCGCCGCCGGAAGAACCGCCGGACGAGGGGCTAAAGGAACTGAACGAAGATCCGAAAGAAGAGAAACCCGTTTCCATTCCGCCCGATCCTCCAGTAAAGACCCCATTTGAATCGGTATACCATGCTGCCCAGCCAGCATTCGTGTAGTCAAATGAGCCGCTATCCGCATAGTGTGGATATAGTGCGCGCAACTGTTCGATGACCACATAGGCGACGCCAAGAATAGTCGCATATGTCATATACATGCCCCAAACCTTCACGTCGGCAGGGGGTCGTTCTCCTAGAGAGGTAAAGTCCTCAAGCCATTTCTTCAGCGCCTGTGTCTTGGCGTGGACCTCGGCACCTTCTTGCGTGCGCGGTTTGCTGAAACGAAAGATGGTTAAAATGAGAGCGGCGGCTAACAGGGTTATCGCGTTGGCGATGATCCAGAACGTGTCGCTTGAGAGAAAGTATGTTGCGAAGCAGGCGATGGGGAGCGCAATCCACGAGATAATTCCCACCAGGCGCAGCAAGCTCATTACAGGAGGGCGTTTTGTGAGGAGTAGCCCCGACGACTCGACCTGTGCCGCGACGGCATCCTGCCAAGGCTTCATGCGAGTAACCAGAGCTTTTTGTTCGGCTACGCTATGCGGCACAAGCGATGAATAGGTGACATAGGGGTCTTCGAATTTCTCATAGCCCCCGTTGACGAAGTCTGCGCCGATCATATAGACAAGCGCTTGACGATCGATTTCGTTTAAATCGGGGAGCTTGTCTTTATCAATATGGAGCCAATACTCGGTTTTGTTCTTAATATGCTTGTCGCTCCACGCTTCCTCGCGCGGTTCGACGTTTATTACGCCTGATGCGGCAAGGTGCATCAGTTCGCTTGCAAACCATTCGACCTTTGGCTTTTCGACGGATTTCTCGCAACATTCGATAACGAGCGGGTGTACGGATGAATGTGGCGCATCGCGCCAGTATGTATCTTGAAAGACGGGCTTGGGGCGTCGGAGAAGCAGCTGGTAGATAAACACGCTTGCCAAGCCAAGGATGAATAAGACGATGCCCGATGCGATACCTATACGGGTATAGGTGCGCGTAGCCTCAGCTTTCTGTTCCCAGGCACTCTCTTCAGCCTGGATGGATGCGAGCGTATCGCCCGAATGACGGTCGAGGTACAGGGTGTCGCCCGTGAGCCATTGGGTGGGGAAGGTGCAGCGCACTTCAGCGAACTGGCCCTTTTTGACAAGCGGCATCTTGATAGTGACCGTGCCATCGGTATCGATCTGTTCGGTCCCCTCAAGCGGACCATGGCTCCATGCGTTTACGTAGTCACGTGCATCCACTCCGGTTGGTGTGGGCAGACGTAGGGTGAGTGTTGTATCTGCAGAATCAACGCCCCAGCTATCTCCTATATATTTCCAATATAGAACCATTGCATCGTCATATGCTTGGATGAAGTCTCCAACGCCATAGCGCGTCGTAATTGTGGTCTTCACGTCTTGCGCATCATGAAAGACATAGAGACGTTTCTCATCTTTATCCCAAGCCCAGCAGTCTTGCGTGGGATAGTCCTTCGCGTCATCGCCCGAACGCCACTCGGAATCCATAGCGACTCGTGTAAGCTCCGTTTGCTCGCATCCCTCGTCTTGCACATATACGTGGAACACGTTTAGAAAACCGTTATCACCCCAGGCGCCCGGTTCCCACCACGTACGGTGATAATGGCCTTTAAAGTCAAAGGTGCGGGCCTCTTCGACATAGAGTCCCCCGTCTTTAGCGCTAATCTCTGCTTGTGTGTCGACACGCGTGATCGTGTAGTGCTTGCCGATGTTGGTCTTGATGAGTCCGCCGGCTAATGTAATAGCGGCGATGGCGACAAAGCAAATGACAATGATGAGACGCCGTTTATTCGAGGGGCTCTTGTTTGCCATGGTTCCTGCTTTCTCAAGCAGTGCCTATAAACTGCTTGCATTGTATCATGTGGCATCGGGCAGCCGCAGGCACGTGCAGCTTTGCGAGATGCACAAAATCAAAAGAAAACTGCGTGCATCCCGAATCGCAATCGACACAGATGAATCGGGATAAGCGCATATAATGAAGCAACGAGAAAAGAGAGTTGTGCAAGGACGCTTCTTCTTTTCCATGACACCCTAGAGAAAGGGATTTCCAATGATGCAGTTCACCAATCCACGTTTTGTCTATCACGGCGAAAACGCACTCGAAGCTCTCAAGAAATTCGATGGTAAAAAAGCGATTCTCTGTATTGGCGGCGGTTCAATCAAGCGTAGCGGTGCTTTGGATAAGGTTGAAAGCTACTTGAAGGAAGCTGGCCTGGAAACCAGGGTTATCGAGGGAATCGAATCCGATCCATCTGTTACGACGGTTATGGATGGCGCTCAGGTGATGGAAGAGTTTCAGCCCGATTGGATCATTGCCATTGGCGGCGGGTCGCCTATCGACGCCGCGAAAGCCATGTGGATCAAGTACGAGTACCCTGATATTACCTTTGAGCAGATGTGCGTTCCGTTTGGCTTGCCCAAGCTGCGCGGCAAGGCAAAGTTCTGCGCTATCACGACCACATCGGGAACGGGCACAGAGGTAACTGCCTTTTCTATCATCACCGACTATGACAAGGGCATCAAGTATCCTATCGCCGATTTCGAGATCACGCCCGATGTCGCTATTGTCGATCCTTCGCTTGTCGCTGCCTTGCCCAAGAAGCTCGTCGCCTTTACCGGCATGGATGCGTTGACTCACGCTATCGAAGCGTACGTTTCCAAAGCAAATAGCGTTTATACCGATGCCATGGCGCTGCATGCCATCAAGCTTATCCAAGAGAACCTCGTTGCATCTTATCGGGGCGATCAAGATGCCCGTGCGGCTATGCATGATGCGCAGTGCCTTGCCGGCATCGCGTTTTCAAGCGGCCTTCTGGGCATCGTTCACTCCATGGCGCATAAGACGGGCGCTGCATTTAAAGATGGTCATATCATCCATGGCTGTGCCAATGCGATGTACTTGCCTAAAGTCATCAAGTTCAATTCTGGAAACAAAGAAGCCGGGCTTCGATTCGGTGAAATCGCCGATGCGATTGGCCTTGATGGCTTTACCACGATCGACAAGGTCGACAGTCTGATTGATTTTTGCGAACGCTTCAATTACGAGATGAGTATTCCGATGTGCATTCAGGAATATGGCGATGGGGGAATGAAGGTTGAGACCGGTGCGGGGTTTGTAACCGAGGCCGAGTTCGAAAGCAAGCGTTCCGATATTGCCGCGAATGCCTTGCTCGACGCCTGCACGGGTGCCAATCCGCGTGACATCGATCATGATCAGATGGAACGGATGCTCGACTGCTGTTATTACGATAAAGAGGTCCTTTTCTAGCAGTTTCATGAAATGATTGATGCAGGGGCGGCGTGTTTTTAGACGCCGCCTTTGCATAGTCGATGCGAGGGGGCAGGCATGCAGACAGACGCACCCAAGGTTGGCAAAGAGGACGTCGAGCAGCTTTTCGACGCGCGATTTATTCGAGTCTTCGACATGCAATACAAGCCTGGCAGGCATTATTACAATGCGACTCGTCGCTCGATTGACGATTTGGTTGCGATTAAAACAGACGACGAGTTCAAGAGCATGACTGCCGATGCCGTTAGCTGTCTTGTCATTATCGATAGTCCAGGCGATGACCCATATTTGCTGCTGACAAGAGAGTTTCGCTACCCGACGGGTCGTTTTTTACTCAGTGTCCCAGCGGGCCTTATCGATCCTGAGGACAGGGCTTGCAAAGAGCCGGCGCTTGCGGCGGCACGCCGCGAGATACGCGAAGAAACGGGACTTGTGCTTGAAGACAGCGACACCTTGACGCTCGTGAGCCCTTTGGTATTCAGCTCGCCGGGCATGACCGATGAAAGCAACGCGCTTGTATGTGCCGTCATCCATTCTGAGCAAGTAACGCCTTCGACGGATGGATTGCAGGGCCACGAACTATTTGATGGATTTGTCGCATTGAATAAGACTCGAGCGCTGCAGATGCTCAAAAGGGGCAAAGACGAAGACGATGGTTTCTACTCTGTCTATACATGGATGGCCCTCGCGTTTTTTGCTTTTGATATGTGGAAGTAGCGTTTGATTTCAATTTGCTCGGTATTTTTCCTTTCTTTGATGCCAGTTAGGGTGAAATACGTGCAAAAAAACCAAATTCTCCCCGACATATAAGGGACACTTCTTCGATTCTCTGCGAGAATATATGCATTAGGAGGAATGCAGCACAAATGCAGAGCAGAGATTCGCAAGATAAGCCAGGTGCGAGAAAGACACCCACGAGCCGTGTACCCAACAAGGTCACGCCTAAAAAGCCTGCACCCAAAAATCCTTCGGCCAAGAAATCTGTTTCGAAGAAGCTCACCACTGAAGCCGTCACATCAAAGATAGACGTGCTGAAAAACGCTATCCCCGCAGCGATTCCTCAAAAGAACAAGACTCAGAAAAGCGAAGTGCAAAAGAGCGTGCACCCGCGCACCGCGGCACAGAATAGCGGGCATCCAAAAAACGGACACACTGCCAACGGCGCGCGCAAAGAGGCTGTTCTTCAAAGAAATCCCCCTGCAAAAGGAACCGTAGCCAGGCCATCGGCGCCTAAATCTGCACGGCCCGTCCCCAAGAATGCGGTTGGGTCTTTTCCTTCTGCTTCCTTTGTGTCAGGGCCGGGGAGCATGGCTGGTAACGCTCAAGACTCAAACTCGAAGCGCATGCTTGTCCTTGCCATTGTCGGCATCCTGCTTGTTATCTATCTTATCGGCGCTTTTGTCTTTTCGGGTCGTTTCGTCCCCAATTCCAAACTCGGTGCTTTCGATATTTCGTTTAAAACTTCTGCCGAAGTTCAGCAGATGCTAGATGATGCCCTTGATGACTACAGCATCTCTATATCGGGAGAGGGATTCTCGTATACGGCTTATGGAGCAGATGCCGGTCTTGATATCGATTATGCTGCAACTCTAGATGCAATCCATCGCGATCTGAACAGCTGGAAATGGCCGCTGCTTCTGATTACGGGCGTACATAACGAGACGAGCAAGATCGTTGCAACGAGTAGTGCGGATAACAAGGCGCTCGACAAGATTGGCAACGCTGTCGACGAGTTCAACGCTACGGCTACTCCGCCAACCAACGCTTCGCTTAAGTATGTTTCAGACGCAAATGATTTCACGCTCGTCGCTGACGTTATCGGCACGCAGCTCGATAGAGATGCCGTTACCGACGCTGCGGCTCAGGCTATGGTCAATCTTTTGCCTACGCTCGCATTGAATCAGGACTATCTTTTGCAGCCGAATGTAAAGGCAACTGATCCGCGTGTCACGGTCGCTTTGCAAAAGGCTGACCTCATTGCCACTGCCAATATATCCCTTACGTTCAATAATGTTTCGGTAGGGTCGATCACCGGCGAAACGCTGGTTAACATGGTGGCTTTTGACAGTGATGTCAATGCGTCTCTTGATCAGGGAATGCTGAAGGCATGGGTTACCGAATTTGCCAAGAAGGCAAATACCGCTGGCAGCACGCGCACCTATAAGCGCGATGACGGCAAGGAAGTAAGCGTGACCGGCGGCGTCTACGGGTGGGAGATCGATGCAACTGCAGCTTGCGAGGCAATAACGCAGGCGGCGAAAGAGGGCCTTGATGGTAGCGTCGCTTTGCCGTGTCTGAGCCAAGGCGCTACATACACTGCCGCAGGACAACGTGATTGGGGTACGCGCTATCTCGACGTTGATATCTCTCAGCAATACGTGCGTTTCTACGGAGATGACGGCAGCATAATCTGGGAAGCGGAGTGCATTACCGGTAAGCCCGATGGAAAGCACGATACGGTACAAGGCGTCTGGTATGTGACTGACAAAGAAAGCCCTTACACGCTCGTGGGCTATATCGGCACCGAGGCTGACTATGAATCGCGCGTTACGTATTGGATGCCATTCGAGGGCAATTCAATCGGTTTTCACGATGCGACTTGGCAGTATGCAGGATTCGGCGGCGAGCTCTATGCCGAAGGCTATGGCAGCCATGGTTGCGTGAATCTTTCTTATAGCGACGCGCAGGCGCTCTATGGTCTTATTTCTATCCGTGACGTCGTTGTTGTGCACGAATAGCATCTGATTCGACGCGCATTGTGAGCATAGCCCCGATCTCATAGGCGACGCCTTCTTCGTCATCTGTATCGCAGACCAGATTGAAGCCGACAAGCTGGCTGCCGTTGCCTGTTTCCTCGTATAGATAAACGATTGTAGTGTCAGCTGTTTCCTCGACCTCGACGTGGCGCTTCTCATTTATTTCAATAGTGCCAGCGGAAATGAAGAGAGTTCCGCGCATGGTTATTGTGTTCATGGAGATGGAGCCTTTAAGCGCGAAATGTTCTGAAATGGGCTTTTCAGCAAGCTCGGCAGCAATGACCTTGCCGGCACACGCACCTTGGAGCGCGGCGTTTTTCCAAATCCCGACGATGCGCTTTTCTCCGCTTACAAGTTCGGTCGCCTGCACGATATCGCCTGCAGCGTAAACATCTGGGTCACTTGTGCGCATAAAATCATCGACAAGGATTCCCCGATCGATTTCCAGCGCGCCTTCTTCGATAAACTCCAGATTGTTGCGCATACCATGGGCAACGGCGATTTGATCGAATTCGTCGATGTCTCCATTGGAAAACGTCACTTCGAGCTTGCGGCCAAGTGGATGGCTGTCATCGGCTACGACTCTGACTTCTTTAATAGATTGTGCAAGACGCAATTCGACGTTTTGATTGCGCAGGCCTTTCTCGAAACGAGCGGCCGCCTGTGGCAGGGCGTTCATGTCGAGGACGTGGGGCATGATTCCCACGAGCGTCATGTTCAGACCGCGGTTAAGACACGCTTCGAGAATCTTCAAGGAGACCATGGAAGCGCCGCTCACGAGCATTCGCTTGCAGCCGGGGTCGGTTATGGCGTGCTTCAGCGCCTCGGCGTCATCCATGGTCCTGAGCATGAACGGTGTGTAACCGCAGTCTTTGGGAAAACCGATGCTTGTCGATGTCGACCCGCTTGCGATGATGCATTTTGAATAGGGGAACGCGCCTTCTTCGGTTTGAACGATACGATTTTTCACATCAAGCTTGCTTACGGCATGTCCGTAAATGACATGCGCGTGCAAGTCGTCTATTTCTTCTTTGCTCCAAGGAAAGCATTCGTCATATTCCTTTTTGCCACCTGCATAATACGAGGTGAGGATGGGGCTGTATGGAAGTGTCGTCGTGTTAGAGAATATGGTGATATCGCCCTTGTAGCCATGTGTGCGCAAGGCCGCTGCCGCATTGAATCCTGCTGTTCCAAATCCTATGATGGCGACTGATTGATTGTTCATTTCTGTGTAACTCCCTTATGCGAACACGTGCGCGAGCCAGGGTCCATATTCCCCAGACCACATACTGTTAAGTTGCGAGAACACGGTATCCCAGTCGATCTGGTTTTCGAAGAGCAGTTCTGCGTAGTGCTTGTTCGTCAGATCGCGTGGATTGTTCAAAAGATGATATGCATAGGTATATGTACACGTGGGACACATGGATATGACGGTTGAGCCGTCTTCGGCAAAAGAGAGCTTCGTATCCGCATGCTTGTCCTGACGTTCTGGTTGAAACGAGCTTACAGCGCCACCTGCGCCGCAGCAGCCGTGAAATATCGAAGGCGTTTCCTTGTCGATGTGGAGCACGTTGAGTGTTTCAGCAAGGTAGCTGCCATCTCGATCTTGACAGGATTTAGAGAGATACAGAGGGGTTTGGGGCATAGAGTGCTTGGATGTAAATCCTTTGCTTTGCAAATAGGCCGGTAGACTAATTACATCTATGTCGAGAGCGTTTTGCTCAAGCGCGCGTCTCATGGCGTTCGCGCAACCGGGGCATACGCAGACAAGCTGCTTTGCACCCGATGAAGCGATTTCAGCCACGTTGCGATTGCATAG
The DNA here is from genome assembly GCA_964435565.1 of uncultured Coriobacteriaceae bacterium. Lineage (GTDB taxonomy): Bacteria > Actinomycetota > Coriobacteriia > Coriobacteriales > QAMH01 > QAMH01. The sequence continues at coordinate 22,993 of CAYSZR010000011.1, read as the reverse complement.
CGCCTCCGCGCGATCGTAGAACCCCGCGCTTTTAAGCGGGGATCCGCAACAGTGATCGATCATAGTTGTCTTGCCACCCAGATCTTCGATGGTATCGAAGATCTCTTGGCATAGTTCGGGGGCGTATGCGGCAAGGGAGCATCCGGGGAAGAACGCGATTTCGCAATCGGATGCCGCTTCGTGGTTTGCGGTTTCAATATGACGTGTCATATTCGACAAATCGATGCCATGTACAGCTCGATATGCGGTAAAAATATCCCATTCTTTGTCGACTTCAACACTTGACCAAGTAGAACGTGGAATAAGCCCAAGGTTTTGAAAATCTACGCGCGCATGGTATACAAGCTCGCATACATCGTTATGGGCAAAGCAGACGTTTTTACACGAAGTGCAGAAGAAACATCCTCGCACTGCCTGGGTCAACTCCTGATTGATTGCCAATGCGGCAGCGACATCTTCTTTTGAATCTGCACCGCGCGTAGCTTGGAGCATTCCTTTGGCAATGTCTCCGAGCGTCATAGTGGCGGCGGTCAGCGAATCGCAAGCCTGTGTGCAATGTCCGCATTCTGTGCATTGGCCAAGAAATTCCCAGTACACATCGGAGCATTCGAGTAAATCCATCTGCATTCCCTTCTCAAGCGCAATGTCAGAAAGCTTACCACGTGATTCGCAATCTTAGTTTCGCAATCAAAGGCTACCTTTGATTGCGAAAGATGCGATCGCATTGTATAAATAGTGAAGAGAGGTGACGATACATGCAGGGTAGAGATCTTGAGTTGGTGAAAGACGATCAAGGCGTATATCTGAGGGGCGCGGGGATGACCCTGCGTGTTGATTTTTCAGAAATGCTTCCTCGCCTCAAGCCGGAACGTCTGCATAAGGAACTTCTTGTAAAGGCCGTGAAGCTAAAAGGGGTTTCCGGTGTTCCGGTTGTGGTTGATGCCACAGCTGGGCTGGGAGAAGATGCGTTGCTTCTTGCAGCTGCAGGATGGAAAGTCCTTTTGTTTGAAAACGACCCCATTATCGCTGAGCTTCTTAAAGACGGAATGCGCCGCGCCGCTTTAATTCCAGAGCTTGCAGATGCCGTAAGTCGCATGGAAGTTCATGAAGCTGATAGCGCTATGGAGCTGCCGCATATAAGCCCCGCACCCGATGTCGTCTATCTTGACCCTATGTTTCCAATGAGGCGTAAAAGCGCCGCGGTAAAGAAGAAATTCCAATTGTTGCAACGGCTCGAAGCGCCGCCTGAAGACGCCGGATTGCTTTTGCAGGCTGCTCAGGCGGCGCATCCTAAGAAAATTGTAATAAAGCGTCCGCTTAAAGGTCCATATTTGGCTGAAGTGAAGCCAGATTATTCGCTTAAGGGCAAAGCAATTCGCTTTGATTGCATGGTTTGCCTCTGAGTTAGCCCAAATTAGCCCGAAAATCATACAAACAGTCAGCAAAATCGCGAAAATCGCGACTGTTTGTATGATTTTAGAGGGGTGTTTTCGGGGTACCCTAAGTAGCGGCCAACCCCCAGCTCTCTGACCTGCGTGTTTACTTTTCAAATCTTTATCATAGTCAGAGATAACTGATGAAATCATACAAACAGTCGCAAAAAGGTGATTTTGGGCGAATTCTTAATAGTTTTGGATGGTTTGAGTTGGAAGGTATACTTTATTCTGTTCTTGAAAATCATTGACGCGAAAGCGGGGAGTGACCATGAGCGATGACTGTTTATTCTGCAAGATCATAGCGGGGGAGATTCCGTCGAAAAAAGTGTATGAAGATGATTTTTGCTATGCGTTCGATGATATCGAGCCCGAGGCCCCCGTACATACGCTGGTTGTTCCCAAAAAGCATTACGATGATTTGCAGGCAGGCGTTCCTGCCGAGGACTTAGGCCGTTTGATGGCGACGGTGCCCGAGGTTGCAAAATGCAAAGGCGTGTATGAGTCCGGGTATCGCGCTGTTATCAACGTGGGTCACGATTCTGCACAGACGGTCCAGCATCTACACGTGCATATTCTGGGCGGAATCATGATGGGCCGCTTCACCTTCGAGGGTTCTGCCCGAGAGCAATAGCGTCGTCAGTTTATAAGCTTTCCAAGAGTGTTGAGCAGGATGCTCGCGTCAACGGGTTTGGATAGATAGGCGTTCATGCCGGCGTCGAGCGATCGGCGTTCATCTTCGGCAAAAGCGTCAGCAGAAAGTGCGATGACTGGCACGGTCTGGGCATCTGCGCGCGCGAGTGCGCGTATTTTGCGTGTCGTCTCATATCCATCCATGATGGGCATGCGCAAATCCATAAGGATGCAGCATATGCTGTCAGGCGCGCTGTCCTCGAAGATTTGCAGGCCTTCGCTGCCATCGTGCGCTAAGAGCACTTGTGCCCCGTTGTTTGCAAGAACTGTGCTGGTGATCTCTGCATTCAAGTCGTTGTCTTCGCACAGCAAAATCGTGAGTCCTTCGAGGCTCACGAGCTTTCTTGAATGCTCTGCGGTTATTTTCTTGACGCTGTCTTGGCCCGCTTCGACGACGTTAAATTTGACGGTGAAGGTCGTTCCCTTGTCTTTCTCGCTGGCAACGTCGATCGTGCCGCCCATAAGATCGACAAAATCCTTCACGATGGTAAGTCCTAAACCGCTGCCCGTTGATTGGTCGTTATCGCGAATTTCTTGCAAAAAAGGCTCGTAGATATGCGGAAGAAACTTTGCATCAATTCCGACGCCGGTGTCTTGTACGACAGAAGTCATATGCAGCGTCATGTCGGGCAGGCGTTCGAAAGAGATGGAGAACAAGACCTTGCCCCCACGCGGGGTGTACTTGACGGCATTCGTGAGAAGATTTAAGAAAATTTTCTGCGTGTTGAGCTTGTCGATAATCAACACGGGGTCATCTTGTGGCAAATCAGTCGAGAAAACGATGCCGCGTCCTGCGGCAAACGCCTGAATGGGGACAATGACCTCTTCGAGCACGTCTGAAAGCAAAGTAGGCTTTTCATTGAGGCATAGCTTGCCGCTATTCGATTTGCTCACCGTGAGCGAGTCGTCTATGAGCCCAAGCAGGATATTGCCCGATGTATGGATTTTTGAGAGATAGCCTTTCTCGAGCTCTCTATCATCGGTGTCCCTTGCCAAGTCCGAAAAGCCGATAATGGCATTAAGCGGAGTGCGCATATCATGGCTCAGGTTAGAGAAAAAGTCGCTTCTGCGTTTGTTGAATTCGGTCTCTGCGGCAAGTTTTGCTTCGAGCCTTTCGTTTTCCGCTTCGCGAGCGGCGATTTGCGCTCGTTCACGATTGCGCCGCGAAAGCAAGAATAGCGCGATGATCAACGCAATAACCAAGGCGGAAAGCACGATCGTTACGGTCATGATGATGCCTGCAGGCGTGTTTTCTATGACAGTCTGTATGTTGCTGTGGTCGGTTACGGTATTTTCTGCGGTGAGGCGTTGGATTTCTGGTTCTGAAGCCTTGATCGATTTGTTGAGTATGGAAAAGAGCTCGTCGCTTTTGGCGACGCAACCCGACATGTCAAGATGGGTGCCAGGAAGGGTGACGAGCGTAACATGCGGGAGCGAATGTTGGTTGATGAGCCATGATCCCGATGTCATTGACCCGATTGCGGCATCGACTTGACCACTATCAACCGCTTCATAGCATTCTTCCATGTTCGCGTATGCCCTGAACTTGATGTTGTAGCCTTGCCGGGTCATCTGTTCGCGTAACGCCTCGAGCGTCCTCGTTGTCACCGCGCACGTTTTCACTTCGGACACGTCTTTATTGCCGATTAAGACGCAGTGCAGTGAAATGTAGGGGTTGGTGATATAGAGTCCTTCTTGCGCGGTCGTAATGATGTCGTAATAGGAAAATCCAAGAACATCCGCCTGGCCAGATTGCACTGCTTTGAGTGCGGAATCAGAAGAATCGTAACCAACGTACTCGAATTTCAACCCGCTTTTTTGAGCGAGAATATCGTAGTATTTGGGAACGATGCCCGTTAGCGTGCTGTTTTTGGTATATGAAAACGGTTCTGCATTTTTTGGCAAGGCGACTTTGACGACCGACTGCTGTGCTATGTAATCTTTTTCATCTGCGGTAAGCGAAATCGAGTCCGAAGAATTTACGTTGTCGTATTTCTGATAGAGCTCATCGATATACGTCGGCTCTTCATTCACGATCGTGCCCAAGGCGGAGTCGAAATCGTTTTTCAACGTGGTTTGCGTGCTTGTGAACATCAGGTAGCCAGGTTCGCTTTGATACGAGAATATGGCTTTATGACCGTCCGGGACCTTGCTTCCGGATACGGCAGCTGCAATCGTGCCAAAGTCGAATGCATCGAGCATGTCGTCATCGCTTGTAAAATACGCGATTTTGATGGCAACGCCTCTCTGGGAACAATAATTCGCAAGTTTGTCGCCAGCGACAGATCCTGAAAGGCAGCCAACGGTCAGTCCGTTAAGCTGCTCAACAGAGCCATAGCTCAAGAGAGTGTTGCTATTGGAGGTAAAGACCCTGGTCTCTGAAAGCGAGACAGGGTATTCGGTGAAGATGAATTCAGTATCTCGCTGTGAATCGTGCATGAAATTGCAGACCGTGTCGACCTTGCCGTTGCGCAGGGCGTCTATAGCATCGGTGGGGTTATCGAAAGCGATAAGGTCCAAGTGGAAATTTGCATACTGGGCGATTTTAAGAAGCATCTCGACGTCATACCCCCGCCAATCGCCATTGACATCGAGATAGTTGTAATCTTCGATGACGATGAATCCTACTTTGACGGTTTCTTGGGTATCTTTGTTCGAAGCATGGGCAAGCGGAAGGGAGGAGCATGCAAGGACGAATGCCACAATAATCGTCAGGACGAAATTGGGCACGTGCGAGCGCTTCCAAATGTTTCCCCAGCACATCATAGATGCATTATAAACTGCTTATACGTATTTAATTCTAATATAGGGAAATTAGCCTGAAACAAAGCAGGTCAATTCTTGCGAAGCTGCGAAGCAATTTCTTCACGCTTGCGACTCAGCTCTGCCCAGCTCGGCATTTTCGATACCGTCAATGCGAGCGCATTGAGGTGCGTGGGGATATCGATTTTCTGCGGACACATTTTGACGCATGCGTTGCAAGCTACGCAGGCGTCTGGCCGCTTATCCTCGTCAAGGGCTTCGATAATCATGTTGGTCGTGAAGTTGGGCGCAACGCGCATATCGTTGTACAAGGCGAGAAGCATAGGGATATCAAGGCCCTGCGGGCACTGGTCAATGCAATACCGGCAAGCTGTACAGGGAATATCATCTTTCATCGACTCTGCAACATCGAGCAACGCCTCCTCTTCGTTCGCGTCAAGGGGCGCACCGCTTTCGAAAACGCGGATGTTCTCTTGCAGCTGCTCAATATTCGACATACCGCTCAGTATGACGCCGACCGGTTGGTTTATAAGCCATTGCAATGCCCATGCTGCAGGTGATTCATTAGGGCGCAGCTTATTGAGACGTGCAGTGTTCTCATCGTTTAGTTTTGCGAGCGTACCGCCACGAATACCCTCCATGACCCAGATGGGAATCTCATGATCTTGGAGTATCGCGCATTTTCTCCGTGCATCCTGTAACGTCCAATCCAGATAGTTGAGCTGGATTTGCGCAAATTCCATTTTGCCTTCTGCGTAATCTAGAAACGCTTCGATGGTTTGTGGAAGCCCATGCGTAGAGAAGCCCAGATGACGAATACGGCCAAGGCGTTTCTGCTCGCAAAAGTAGTCGAGAATTCCCCATTGAGGATCCGTGTACGTTTTTATCGAATTTTCATAGACGTTGTGGAGTAGATAGAAGTCGAAATAATCGACTTCGCACTTGGCGAGTTGCTCTTCGAAGATCGCAGCTGGATCATAGCTTGGTGCGATCTGGTGTCCAGGGTACTTGTTTGCAAGAAAATACGAATCGCGCGGGTGCTTCCTCAGACAACGTGCGGTGATAATTTCTGACATTCCATCATGATAGGGATATGCGGTGTCGAAATAATTTACGCCCTGTTCCAGAGCATAATCGATCATCTGCTGCGTTTGGGCCTCGTCGATAGCCCCGTTTTCCAGAAGCGGAAGGCGCATCGCACCAAATCCAAGTCGCGAGAGTTCCAGTTCATTGAATGCGCATGTCAGCATGCTTCGAGCCCCTTTTCCCTAGGTGGCTCGAATTATCCCACACGTTACTCGGTCGTGCCAGAATGATGGTTTCCCGTCCCGTTTCCGTTGTGCATACCCGTCCCGTTCCCGTTGCCTTGGCTGGACCCTTGACCGTTGCCCTGACCGTTGCCCTGACCGTTGCCGTAGCCCTCGCCATTGCAGTTTCCAGAGCATCCTGCACTTTCCAGACAGGACGTTGTGGTGGTGATGAGCCCTTCAGTTTGCGCGGAATCGTCAGAGCCGATTTCAACGTCGATATCGTTATTGGTCAAATATCCGCTTGTAACAAGGGCGTGTATAGCTGATTCATATTCCATGTGGATCAAGTTGAGCGAATCGACTTCATCTTGCATATCGGCCTGCAAGGCGGTCGCGCTGACAATCTTGTTGAATCGGTTGACTCCAAGATTGACGGTAGTCTGATTTGATGTCGAGATAACCGCCGCATGAGCGGTTTCGGTGGAATAGACTACGTTTACGCCACCTCCGGCGATGACAAGACAGAGCGCAGCTGCTGCAGCGGCGAACACCAGGCGTTTCTTCGCGAAACGACGCCTTGGTATCTGTACAAGTGTCTTTTGGGGGCTGTCCGTCAAGTTCTCGCTTTCGTGTTCAGCGCGAGCAGATGCAATGCGTGCTAAAGTCGACGCCTTCAGTTCTTCAGTGACATGCTCGTCGGCAAAGGCGCTGGCAATAGCCTGGTCAAGTTCGTCTCTGCTTTGCTCATTCATTTCCGAGCACCTTCCTTAGCTTGCGTTTGCCGCGCGTGATGTGCGAATAGATCGTGTTTTGCGGCTTCTTGAGAATGGCCGCTGCTTGGGGAACCGTATAGCCCACAAGCGCCGTGAGAATGAGCGCTTGGCGCTGATCCTCGGGAAGCTGGCTGAGCGCCTGACGGACACGGGATCGTTCTGCAATATCGCTTGCATGATCAATGTTCGAAGAAGCGTCGTGCGCTTCGTCGAGCTCTGTGTTCCTTGACGATGCCGATCGCGTTAAGTCCTTGCAGGCGTTTATTGAAACGCGTATCAACCAGGCCTTGCGATGTTCGTCGTCTGCGAATGGCTCGTCGTGTAGTGCATATTTCAAAAACGTGTCCTGAAAGATATCATCAGCGTTGTGCCTGTTGCCAAGGTATGCGAGACACGCCGTGAGCACGGCATCGCCAAAACGGCCGATCGCGTCTTCGATATCAGCGTCATCTCGCATACTCAAGCCCTCAATCTAGAACCTATGAAAACTAACGCGAACACTGCCCTGCGTTGCCCGAGCCATGATGGCCACCGCCTGTGCCAGTGCCAGTTCCGTTGTGCGCACCGTTGCCCGCGGCGTTCCCGTTTCCAGCGTTATCGCAGGCTCCATCTCCGTCTTCATCGACAAAACCGCCATTGGATGCCCCGGTGCAATTTCCGTTTCCGGCTCCGTATCCGCTGCCAGCGTTATCGCATACGCCATCGCCATTTGCATCGCTGTACTGTCCGCAGACTTGGTTAATACAGTTGGCGATTGCGTTTCCGCCGCCACGAGCTGCGCCGTTGCAATAACCGCCCATGGCGAACGCGGAAGGAGCGCCAATCGCTGCGACGAGTGCGACTGCGCTTATTCCTGCCAGAATCCTTTTACCTGTCTTCATACTGTTTCCTTTCCTCAGTGGAGAGGGCGCTTGCCCTGTTCATAATGAAAACGAATGACGACATGGATTCCGTGCACTCCTTTTAAAAAAATCAGTATCGTTTATGAAAAGCTATGCTAATACGGCGGTATGACCAAGAGCCGTCACAGCATCGATAAGCACGCTGTCGGCAACGTCGCTTGAAAGCGTGACGACCGCAAGCTTGTCGTCAAGCGTGACCTTTGCCGTGTCAACTCCGTCTACAGACTCGAGCGCTTTCTTTACTCGTGCCACGCACTTTTCGCACATCATACTTTCGACTTTGAATTTCCTGATCATATTCTTCTCCATTTCACTTTTCCAATCTACATCGTTTTTGACATGATTTCAGATGAGACGATCTGCGCCTCATAGTCTTGTTCGGCAATCGCGCTGATAAGCGTTTCATTGGCAACATCATGTGAGAGATATGCTACGGCGCTGTCAGGCAGGCTTACGTCGGCACGTATTACGCCCTCAACGCTTTCGAGCGCTTCTGTTACGTATCCTACGCAATGCATGCACATCATGCCCTTAACTATAAAGGTCTTTACGATAATCGCATCTTGCGCAGGAGGCGCCAATATAGCGGAGCTTTGAGATGTGGATATCGCCTCTTCTTGAACAGGGGGTTTTTCAGATGAGGGTTTCTCTGCCGCTAGACTGTCCGTAGAGCGCAATTGATTTTGACGAGCGCTCTGTGCTATTCCGTGAGGTTTCCACATGCGCATTCGCAGCGCATTCGTGACAACGAAGATGCTCGAACAGCCCATGGCAGCTGCGCCTATCATTGGATTGATGGATATTCCCGCCCAGCTGAAAAGACCGGCTGCAATGGGAATGCAGATCACGTTATAGATGAGGGCCCAGAAAAGGTTCTGGTGAATAGTGCGTAGCGTTCGTCGGGACAGCTGGATAGCCGTCACAACATCGACCGGGTCGTTCTTCATGAGAACCAAATCAGCGCTGTCAATAGCGATATCCGTGCCGTTGCCGATGGCTATTCCAACGTCGGCGCGTGCAAGGGCTGGCGCGTCGTTGACGCCATCGCCCACCATGATGACAGCCCCGTCTTTCTGCATGGCACAGACCACACGTTCTTTGCCATCGGGCAAAACACCGGCGATATATGCGTCTATGCCGCATGAGCGCTGAATTGCAGACGCGGTGCGTTCGTTATCGCCTGTTAGCATAATCGTGCGAATACCGAGTGCTTTCAGTTCGCCGATTGCGCGTGCGGATGTCGGCTTGACGGCATCTGCCAAGGCCAGCATACCCAAAAGGTTTCCATCAAGAGCGAAGAAGAGGGGAGTAGCACCTTCATCAGTGTACGCGTTGGCTGGTTTTATGCATGAACTAAGATCGATGGCAGCCTCGTTCATCATGGGTGCATTTCCTGCGAGCAGTTCGTGCCCATCGAGTTGGGCGGAAATCCCTTTTCCAGGGACTTGTTCGAACATGTCGATGATTCCGGATGCTGGTTGAATGTCCCGCTTTTTCGCGTAGTCGACAATCGCCTGCGCGAGTGGATGTTCGCTTTTTTTCTCGATTGCCGCTGCGATGGCAATGAACTCTGTTTCATGTACCTTATCAGCAGTGAAAATATGTTTGACCTGTGGTGTTCCTAAAGTGATTGTCCCTGTCTTGTCGAAGAGGACGCATTTTGCCGTAGCGCAGCGTTCTATCGATTCGGCTGATTTGATGAGAATGCCATTTGATGCGCCTCGTCCCGTGCCGACCATGATGGCTGTGGGCGTGGCAAGGCCAAGCGCACAGGGGCATGCGATAACCAGAACGCTGATAGCGTGATTGAGAGCAATGGAAACGTCTGATCCCAAGATAAGCCATAAGATAAGTACGGCAAGGGCGACCAAGAGCACCAGTGGTACGAAAACGCCGGCTATTCTGTCTGCTACGTTCTGGATAGGAGCTTTTGAAGATGTCGCCTTGTCTACCAGGGCAATGATTCCAGCGAGTACTGTGTCATCACCTGTCTTTTCAACGCGCATGGTGAAATAGCCCGATTTGACTATGGTTGCTCCCGTTACGCTATCGCCGGGCAGCTTTTCTACCGGTGCGCTTTCTCCTGTGAGAGTCGATTCGTCTAGCGAAGCGGCTCCCTCGAGCAATGCTCCGTCGAGCGGCACTGTCTCGCCAGCACGAACGACAAGGATATCGCCTACGGCAACGCTTTCGATGGGTGTCGGAATTTCGACTCCGTCACGCAGAACATGTGCCGACTTGGGCGCGAGGTCGATTAGCTTGGAGATTGCATCTGTTGTACGTCCCTTGGCCTGCGCCTCGAGGTATTTGCCAAGCGTTATCAGCGTTAAGATCATGCCTGCGGAATCGAAGTACAGGTTGGAAAATGCACTATGGGCGGTTTCGAAATCGCCTACTCCCGTGCAATAGGCCATAACGTACATCTGAAAGACGCTGAAACCCGCGGATGCCGTGGCGCCAATGGCTATAAGCGTATCCATATTCGGCGCAAGGTGGACTAGCCCCTTGAAACCACTGGAGAAGAATTTGAAATTCACAAGGATGATGGGTATGAGCAACAAAAGCTCGGTAAGGGCAACGACCAAGATGCTTCCGTTTCCCCAGAGTGCCCCTGGCAGGGGCCATCCAAACATATGTCCCATCGCAAGATAGAACAGTGGGACGCAAAAGACGATGGAAACGATAAGGCGAATGCGCATATGATGCATTGCCGCCTCGGCGCGTTCGGTCTGCTTCTCGTGTGCAATCCGTGCGCTGCTCATTTTGCTTGTCGACGCACCGTTGTTTGTCACTTCACGTGGCTGTGCCCCATAGCCAGCCTTCGAGATTTCGTTGCAGATAGCTCTATTTACTTGCTTGACCTCGTCGGTTGTGGTTCCAGGTGCATATTCTACGTCCATGCTGTTCTTCAGCAGATTGACCGAAACGTCGGTCACTCCTTCGATTTTTCGGGCGCATTTGTCGACGCGCGAGGAACATGCTGCGCATGACATTCCCGTGACATCGAACGTTTGTCTAAGCGGAGTCTCTGCCATCTTTTTAGTTCTCCTATTTGGATACGCGTCTGATGAGGTCCATGGCCTCGTCGATTACCTCTGTATCGCCTGCTTTGATCTTTTCGACAAGGCAGGTCTCAAGATGATTTTGCAAGACGATGCGTTCGATTCCTCTAAGTGCGCTATCGGCAGCTGAAAGTTGAATGAGCACATCTCCGCAATAGCGGTTTTCGTCGATCATGGTCTTTATGCCATTGAGCTGCCCGACCACTCGATTGAGGCGGCGTTGCAGGTCGATTTGCATTTCATCGCTGCGAGGTGTTTTCTTGTAATGTGCACAGCAGTCTTTTGTCATGTGGGCCTCCCGCGAAACGGCAAAATCATGAATACAGTATATACCCCCTGGGGGTATATAGAGATTACGTTATGGTTTTGTAATAAAGGGGCGCACAAAAAGCTTATTCGAATAGGCTCACGGCTTTTTCGAGTTCATTCATGATCTCGATTTGCTGCGGGCAGGCATCTTCGCACTGGCCACAATGTATACAATCGCTCGCTTTGCCGTACCCCATGACCTGAAAACCATACTCGCGCTTGCCAAAGTCAGTGCCGTAAAGCTCCGCACGGTTGAGGCATTCCATAATGCCAGAGATATTGATGTTTTTCGGGCATTCTTTCATGCAGTACTTGCAGGCAGTGCAAGGCACGGCAATCAGTTCGTCCAATTTGACCTGGGCTGCTTTAATGGTGGCGAGTTCGTCGTCCGAGAGCGGTTTGTAGCCCTTATAAAGCGATATGTTTTCCTGCATCTGTTCAAGTGTGGACATGCCAGAAAGAACAGTGACAAGCTCCTCAAGGTCCCAATCGAAGCGCAGTGCCCACGATACGATAGGGGCGCTGGGATTTGCCGCCTTCAAGATATCGGCAACGGCCTCAGGTGGGTTGGCAAGCTGTCCACCTTTGACGGGCTCCATGATGATGACGGGTTTGTTATATTTGCGCGCGACTTCGTAACAAAGGCGTGATTGGACACTCTTGCCTTCCCAATCTGCATAGTTGATTTGCAGCTGGACGAATTCGATTTCAGGATGTGCGGCCAATATAGGGTCAAGAGCAGCGGCGACGTCATGAAAGGAGATTCCGATATGCTTGACTTTGCCCTGTGCTTTGAGTTCCTTGGCAAAGGTCCACATATCGTAATCGTCAAAGATCTTGGTGCGCGATTGCCCTAGATTGTGCAGAAGGTAAAAATCGAAATAGCCTGCTCCCGTCGCTTCGAGCGATTGCCGAAAGAAATCCTTGGCCTCTTGTTCGTTACTCGCCTTCAACCAGGCGGCATTCTTGGTCGCGAGTTGGAAAGATTCGCGCGGATAGCGCTCGACGAGCGCCTGACGTATGACATCTTCGGAGTCGCCGTATGCGCGCGCCGTGTCAAAATAGGTAAGGCCAGCGCCCATGAAAGCATCGACCATCTGCTTGACTTGCTCGACATCTGCATTGCCGTTTTCAAGACGCGGTAGCCGCATAAGACCAAAGCCGAGTTTGGGAATCTCTTCTCCAAGATATGCCATCACAGCACCCCTTCCAAGACATCACGAAGCACAAGTATAAACGTTCCCTTGCACGTCTTTTCCAATTTGCACATATTGAGACACGATATGCGCTATTATGCTGACCCGTATCTGCTGTAGCGCGTGACGACATCTGCTTGCAGAGCCGTACACATGCAGTCGCGAACGCGGATGCTTCAGACAAGGGCGCTTGGCGCCTCCATATGCAGAGCTTGTATTCGAAGAGAAACGGGACTCAAGGTATGACGTACAAAGAAAAGTTACGACAAGCGGATAAGGAAGCGCGTGCGGCCGTTATTGGCCTGATTGCAACAGCAATCGTATGGGCGCTGCTCGGGTTTGGCCTAGCCGGTACGGGAATCGTTGTATTCTCGACACCGCTATGGGTTATCACGGGTTGTCTTGGCACCTTCGCATTCGCGATTGTTGTTGCAGTCGTGATAGCCAAGGTGGTTATGTGTGACGTGGGCCTCGACGATACAGGGGAAGAGGCAGAAGATGCAAGGTAATCCGCTGGTTCTTATTCCAATTCTGTTATTTCTCGCTCTCTCGTTGGGTGTCGCCATGTGGGTTCGTTCCCGGGCGGCTCGAGAAAAGCGAAGCTTCATTTCTGAATATTTTATCGGCAGCCGCAGCTTGGGTGGTTTCGTTCTTGCCATGACAACGATTGCCACATACGGGTCGGTAAGCTCCTTCGTGGGCGGTCCTGGTCAGGCCTGGGTTGTTGGCTGGGGTTGGGTATATATGGCAGCCATTCAGGTTACGGCCCTCTTTTTGCTGTTCGGAATCATGGGCAAGAAAATGGCGCTCGTTAGTCGCAAACTTGGCGCAGTGACGGTAATCGATGTTATTCGTGCTCGTTATCGGTCCGACACGGTGGCGAATATCTCGGCTGCCATTATTGTTTTGTTTTTTATCGCCATGATGGTGGCGCAGTTTGTCGGTGGCGCAAAGCTGTTCGAGGCTGTTACTGGATATAACTACATCATCGGTCTTGCGCTATTTGGCATCGTCGTGATCGTCTATACAACTATCGGAGGTTTTCGAGGCGTTGCCATTACCGATGCAATTTGCGGCGTGGCGATGATTATAGGTATCGTCGTTTTGGCGGGCGGTATTCTTTCTGCTGGTGGCGGGTATGAAAGCATTATGCAAAACATCATGGCAACCAGCCCTTCTATGATGGAGCCGCTTGGTGGCGGCACGATGCCCATTGGACTTTACGTGACGCAATGGCTTCTCGTCGGCGTGTTCACATTCTGCCTTCCACAGTCGGTCGTGCGTTGCATGGGATTCAAAGACGAGAAGTCACTTAAGAGCGCCATGGTTATGGGGACTGTCATCATCGGAATCATGATGATATGCGTAACGGCGCTGGGTGTCCTGGCAAAAGGCGTATTGCCTGGTGCGCTTGCGGACTACGGCGGATCGGTTGATAACATCATTCCAACTGCAATAGCCCAGACGCTTCCGGCATGGTTGGCAGGTATAGCGATTATCGGCCCTATCGCCGCTTCGATTTCAACAGTGTCATCGTTGCTGATCAGCTCTTCATCATCGATTATCAAAGATGTATTCCTGCATTATCAGGAAAAGAGGGGACATGAGGTTTCCGATAGCAAGATCTCGCGTCTCTCGCAGGTCTTCACTTTGGGTGTTGGAGTTTTGGTGTTTGTGCTGGCCATCGTTCCGCCTGACGTTATCTGGAAAATCAATATGTTCGCATTTGGAGGGCTTGAAACGGCGTTTTGCTGGGTTCTTGTCTGCGGTTTGTATTGGAAGCGCGCAAATTCCTGGGGTGCATTCGCTTCTATGGTGGGCGGTGTCGTTGTCTATTGCACGATGATGGCCCTTGGGTTCAAGCCATTTGGGTTGCATCAGATCGTTGTTGGAATCAGCCTCTCGCTTGTCCTTATGCTTATTGGCTCATGGCTGGGGAATCGATATCAAGTAAAATCGGACGCTTTAGAGCAAGCCGACAGCGTTTTCTTCGCATAAACGAGCGATATCTGACTGTTTGTATGATTTTGCAAGTTATCAGTGAGTATGATAAAGATTTGAAAAGTAAACATGCAGGTCAGAGTGTTGCGAAACTGCCGATACTTGGGGTACCCCAAAAACACCCCTCTAAAATCATACAAACAGTCGCGATTTTCAGAATTTCGCTGACTGTTTGTATGATTTGGGCAGAAAAATGCGTTATGAAACCTTACGGAATACTAGATAGCAGTTTAAATTTCCTGATTTGCCATCTGCGCAGAAGCGCGTGACGAGATTTGCATCGTTTTGCGCGTGGGCGATGAGCGCGTCAACATCTGCATCAGAGAAGCTGTGGCAATAGCGAAACGTTTCAGTGCTATCTTGCCAGCCCATCAAATAGTCTCCTTCATCGAGCATCAGGTCAGGATAGCGTTTGAGTGCCTCTTGCGTGGCTGTCCGCGCCTTGTTTAAGAGACGTATATCACGCGCGAACTGCCATAATGCAACTATTACGAGGCCTTGTGGCGAAGTTTTATCGATCAAGACGTCAAGAAGCTCCATGCGTGCAGATGCTGTTGGAATGTGATGTATGAGTCCAAATGCACACGTCAGGTCGCATTGAGGTGCTTCTATCATGGTTGCAAGCGAGTTTTTCGAAAGCAACGTATCCACGATATCGAGTTGCTGAAAATGAAGGCTACTGTAATCGCCCAGCAATACGGGGCAATTATCAATTGCCCACACTTCTGGTCTGCATGTCAGATTTTCTTCAAGAAACGTCTCGAACCGCAGGTTTCCACAACCGAAGTCTAAAACGCGCTGTGGTTCGCCTATATAGGGCATGCATTGAATCCACCCGTCCCACGCACGCGAGCGTGTCGCAGAAAACGATGCGGCATTTCGTTCGTAGAAGTCGCTGGTAAGATGACTGAGTATGTGAGCTGTCTTTTGATCCATATTATGCGTTCCATTGTAGGTGAGTTAGAATCTTGAAGCTATGGATGAGGTTCTTAAAGATATAGTAGAAGCCGTACGTGCGAATGGGCCCCTCGACGAGCTCGAGCTTGGGCAGCTCTTGAATCGTCACAACAAGCTTAGGGGAGGTGACAAGCGTGCGTTTTCAAAGAAACGCATTCTTCCGTATTACCTTAAGCTCAAGGAGACCGCCCCTGAAAAGCTCGAGGAGCTTGGAATTGACGATGCTCTCGAAGCAGCCATTTTCCAGACATTACGCATGAAACCACGGCGCACGGCAAGCGGCGTTGCGACCGTAACCGTGATTACCAAGCCATATCCTTGTGCGGGGGCCTGTCTTTACTGTCCCAATGACGTCCGAATGCCCAAAAGCTATCTGCATCGTGAACCCGCATGTCAGCGTGCCGAGCGCAATTACTTTGACCCGTACCTGCAGGTCATCTCACGACTACGCGCGCTTATACAGATGGGACATACCTGTGACAAAATCGAGCTCATCATTCTTGGCGGTTCGTGGACCGATTACCCTCTCGCATATCAAATTTGGTTCATGAAAGAGCTCTTTCGTGCTCTTAACGAAGCCGAGTTTTCGCAGGACGATGTTCGTATCCGGCGAAATATATACAGGGAACACGGCATAGATAGCAGGGAAGAGACACTTGACCTGCAGACGCGCACGATTCAAGATCAGGTTAATGCAGGGAATCTGAGCTATAACGATGCAATAGATAAGCTCTATGGTGCGCACAGCGCATGGTGCTCTGCACGAGCCTGGCAGATTGCCGCGCGTGAAGAACTCACTGAGCAGCAACGCATCAATGAAACAAGTGCGCACCGCATGGTTGGGCTTGTAGTCGAGACACGTCCGGATTCCCTTGACGTCCAGACACTCGAGCGGCTGCGAAGCTTTGGATGTACCAAAGTTCAAATCGGTGTCCAAAGCCTGCGCCATGATGTTCTTTCGTTAAACAATCGACATGATGACGAGCAGACCTTGCGAGATGCGTTCGATCTCCTGCGCGTTTTCGGGTTTAAAATCCATACGCACTTCATGCTCAACTTATACGGGTCAGATCCGAAAAGCGATAAGGACGATTATGATCGCTTCGTAAGCGACCCAGTCTTTTGCCCTGATGAAGTCAAGCTTTATCCCTGTGCTCTTGTGGCGGGGACTGGCCTTGGTCCAAAATTTGATGCGGGAACATGGCGCCCCTATACAGAAGACGAGCTCGTCGATGTGCTTTCCCATGACATGCTGGTGACGCCGGCCTTTACCCGCGTTTCGCGCATGGTTCGTGATATCTCTGCAGAAGACATTCTTGCGGGAAGCAAAAAAGCGAACTTACGCCAAGAAGTCGAAGCATCGGATACCCTCCAAAAGGGTACCGTGCAAGAGATTCGCTTTCGCGAGATAGCTGGCGAGACGATCGATGTCGATACGCTCGAATTCGACGAGGTTCCCTATGAAACATCGAATACGCATGAGTACTTTTTGCAATGGGTAACTCCGGACAATAAAATTGCGGGGTTTCTGCGCTTGTCGTTACCGAAAACCGAATACCTTGCAGATCGCGCAGTAAAGCTTCCCAACGAGCTTGGACAGGCGATGATCCGGGAAGTACACGTTTACGGGCAGGTCGCCAATCTTCACAAGGCGGATGGAAGCGCTCAGCATCTTGGCTTGGGCAGGAAACTTATAGAACGAGCCTGTCAGATCGCACGTGCGGCTGGGTTTGAAACCATCAACGTCATCAGCTCTGTTGGCACGCGCGAATATTATCGCAAGCAGGGATTTCGAGATGGCGCTCTATATCAGAACAGAGATCTGCAAGACTGAAGCATGTTTGCGCATCAGTCGTCGAATCCCCACATACGTACTTCAGGCTCCAAGTATATGCCCGATTGGGCAGCTACGGATTTCTGCACGTCGCGTATGACGCGAAGCACATCTTGCGCACTTGCGGTGCCGGTATTTACAACGAATCCGCAGTGTTTGGTCGATACCTGCGCACCTCCGCAGGTATGTCCGCGCATTCCTGCTTCGTCAATGAGCTTGCCTGCATATGTTCCGATCGGGCGCTTGAAGGTCGATCCCGCGCTGCCCAGTTCGAGGGGCTGTTTGTCTTTGCGGCGTTTTGTCAGCTCGTCCATCTTTGCGCGAATCTGCTCTGTGTCCCAAGGGACAAGCTGCAAAGTCGCCGAGAGAACGATATACCCACGGTCTGCCATCATGGAATGTCGATAGCCCCAATCGGCTTGCGAGGCATCGACCTCGACGATTTCGCCATCGAGCGTTAGGCAGACGACATTCGCGCATACATGTGCGAATTCTCCTTCATAGGCGCCCGCGTTCATGATCGCAGCACCGCCAATGGATCCGGGTATGCCGCTTGCAAACTCGAATCCGGAAAGGCCCGCTCCGCATGCTGCCTCGGCAACAGCAGTATCGGTTGCTCCTGCTTGTGCAGTCAGCTGAGAACCTTCGATTTGCAAAGCAGAAAATCCCTCGCCCAGGTGAATGCAGACTCCATCAAGTCCTGCGTCGGCGATGAGCAGGTCGCTTCCGCATCCTATGACATACCAAGGCGCGTTTGCGGCGCGACATGCATCGAGCGTTTTCGAGATCTCGTCGATTGAAATGGGCGCTACGAAAAAATCTACCGGTCCGCCCACGCCGAAAGTCGTGTGTGCGCTCATCGGCTCGTCGCATGATAGCCGGTCTGCGGGAAATATATTTTGAAGCAGCTTGTTGAGCAGCTGTTTGTTCATAGAATGCACCTCAAATGAGCGAATTGTCGAAAGTATGATACCCGACAATGTCGTACGTATAGGCTACAATACGCGCTCGGTTCTATGAATTTACGCCAAAGGGGTCTCGGGATGCTTAGTGAATACATGAATGATAAAACCAGACTGCTCAGCGCTTTGGAGCAGATAAGCGCCAACCTCCATGAGAGATGCGCGACTTATGCCATTATCGAGACCGAAGACCCCGCGACGCCTTTTGAAGCCCGTTGGGTCCATCGACAAGGCGAAGAATCAGATGCTGCACGCATTATGAACGAGAGGCTTTTCGACCGCGGGTTTCTTGATTTCGGATTCAAGGAGATTCGGGGAGAGGATAATCTTGAGGGCATGGTGTACGGCTCCATTGAAGAGCTCTTTGCCGATTCTAACCGTATCGGCGTTGCACCCTATTCCTTCTTCGATGACGACGCGGCTCAAGTGCGCATGGCGCATGGTGCAGATGATGATGTATCTTCTTCTGTCGAGGCAGACCTTATGCGCTTCCCGTTCTTTCTGAATCTTGTGAGGGGACGCGTGATTTCGGGTGAGCCTGCAAGCGTGCTGAACGCGCAAGAGGTCCCCCAAGTCTGCGGGTTACTATTCAGATATGCCATCGATGGCGCTGATGGAAAGAATTGCATCGTTGCATTTCAGCGTACACAGCGCATGTGGATTCAGCAAAAGTCGAGCTATCTGCTCTTCGATGGCGCTCAAGCGACACCCGAAGCGTTTTCGAGCAGGTCTATCCGCGTGGGGACGAGCTTCGATTTCTGCATGTACGATGACAGTCTTTATTTCCGAAATCTCAAGGCTCTCGAAATATTGTTCAAGTTCAATCAGCTTGTAAGCCAGCACGCCAAGGATTATGCCGATACGCTCGACCCGATCCTTGCCGATTTCGAGAAGCTCGACGAGCGCATCGATGCAAGTAGGGGAGTCGCGAATAGACTGCTTAAGATGCAACGCGAGGGCACGCCTGTGGCTGATATGAATGCAGATGATCTGCAGTACCGCGCAAACCGCATTGCCTACTACAGTCATAAACTCAAGTTCAACGAAGACGGCAAAGTCATGCTCACGACAAATCGCGAGGTCAGCGACTTTTTACGTATGCTCAACGATGAATATCTTGTCTCTCCGCTTACACAGGGTGCCTATGAGGCTCGCTCAAAAAAGCCGCTTGATTCTGACGAAGCATAATCTATTGTTCGTGCATAATAACTGCCGAGAATAATTGACGTGAAGAGCCTGGCTCTTTTTGCCGATTTCAAGTCGTACAAAGGAGGGGAGTCGCGATGGACTCCGGCACGAACGAGAATTTAGAACCTTCGAGCGACCGTATCCCCACTATGGGTCCGCAAGACCAGCCCGATGCGGTATACGATGCGCGCAGTCTTGGCGTTCCCAAGATGATCGTCTTTGGTTTTCAGCATATGTTCGCGATGTTCGGGGCGACGATCCTTGTCCCTGTTCTTACTGGACTTTCCGTATCCGCAACATTGCTATTTGCAGGTCTGGGCACGCTGCTCTTTCATTTTCTCTCGCAGAATAAAGTGCCGGCTTTTCTGGGCTCCTCGTTCGCGTTCATTGCTGGTTATGCCGCCATTGCCCCTAATGGCGAGGCTCAGCTGCTTCCTTACGCTTGTCTGGGCGTTGCATGCGCCGGACTGCTCTACCTTGTTCTTGCCGCCTTGTTCAAGGGCTTTGGAGCAACGCGTGTCATGCGGTATTTTCCGCCGGTCGTCACCGGCCCCATCGTCATCTCAATTGGGCTTATCTTGGCGAGTTCTGCCATCACAAACTGCGAGACGAACTGGATTATCGCGATAATCGCCATTCTCACGATACTTGCCTGCAATGTCTTTGGCCGCGGCATGATCAAGATCGTCCCCATTCTCATGGGTGTTATCGTTTCATATGTCGCTGCCGCCTTTGCCGGGCAGGTTGATTTCACTCCGGTTGCCGAAGCCTCATGGATTGGGCTGCCGGTTCTTTGGGAAAACACCGTCTTTTCGCTTCCCGGTCCGGATTTCGATGCCGGGCTTGCGGTAACGGCCATAATAACGATCATGCCCATTGCATTGGCTACGATGATCGAGCACATAGGTGATATTTCTGCGATTAGCTTTACGTGCAACCGTAATTTCATTGCGAATCCCGGGCTGCATCGCACGCTGCTAGGCGATGGGCTTGCGACAATTCTGGCGTCGTTGTTCGGCGCACCGGCCAATACGACGTATGGTGAAAACACGGGCGTGCTCGCCTTGACGCGCGTATTCGATCCGCGTGTCGTGCGTCTTGCTGCGGTTTTCGCCGTCTTGTTTTCGTTTTGCCCTAAATTCTCCGCTGTTATCGGCGTGATGCCGTCGAGCGTCATTGGCGGCGTATCGCTTGTGCTCTATGGCATGATCTCTGCGATAGGTATTCGCAACCTCGTCGAGAATCGTGTCGATTTCGTCCAAACGCGCAACGTGCTCATCACTGCGCTTATCCTTGTGCTTTCCATCGGTATTGCATACAGTGCCGCAGGCGCAGTTGTCATTCCGATTGGCACCGTAACAATCTCTCTTTCCGGTCTTGCGGTCGGTTCTATTGTTGGAATTCTCTTGAATGCCGTTTTGCCTGGAAAGACAGGGTACGGCGAGCAGGTGCCTGATGATAAGGCAAATGCCTTTGTGATGCCTGACTGATATTTGCGTCTTTGGCGTTTCGCTTTGTGCTATAAGAACGGGGTCACCGGCGACGCTGCCGATGACCCCGTTCTTATAATGTCTATGGGTACTTATGAGATTTTGACGATCCAGTCTTTCGGTCCTTCGATCTTTCCGCTCTGGATGTCGGTTAAGGTAGTGCGCAATTTGGTTATGATCGGCCCTGCGACGTCCATGCCCGAGATATCGATGACCGTATCATCTGCGGTGATCTTGCCAACGGGGCTGATGACGGCGGCGGTGCCGCATAGGCCGGCCTCGACAAAATCGCCGGCTTCGACTTCTGCAAACTTGACCGGGCGCTCGTCGACTTTCATGCCCAGAATATCCCGCGCTACGACAACGAGGCTGCGGCGGGTGATGGAAGGCAAAATGGAGTCGGTATGGCTCTGGGGCACCACCAAGGTGCCTTCCTTGTTTACGAATATGATATTAGCGCCGCCTGCTTCCTCTACATAGGTTCGGCTTTGAGAGTCGAGATAGAGGTTTTCGGCAAAGCCGTTGGCATGGGCTTCGACGTTTGCCTGCAGGCTCATCGCGTAGTTGAGCCCAGCTTTGATATTGCCGGTACCGCGCGGGGCAGCGCGGTCATATTTGCTTACGCAGATATGGATGGGCACGGCGCCGCCCTTGTAATAGGGACCAACGGGCGTGACAAGGATGCGGAACTGGTATTCGTCTGCTGGTTTAACACCGATGACATCGCCTGTTGCAAACATGACGGGGCGGATATAGAGTGTTGCGCCGCTGCCAAAAGGCGGAATCCATGCTTCGTTGGCCTTAACGACCTGCTTGACTGCTTCGATGAAACGTTCCTTGGGAAATCCTGGCATGCAAAGACGCTCGGCTGTCTCGAACATACGGTCTGCATTGAGGTCAGGACGAAAGCAGACGATGTCGCCGTTTTCGGTCGTGTATGCCTTCAGGCCCTCGAAACACTCCTGGCAATAATGCAGGATACCAGCGCATTCGCTCAAGGTGATGGAATGATCGGGCGTGAGCTCGCCTTCGCCCCAAGCCCCGTCTTTCCAATTGCAGACGTAGCTATAATCGGTTTTCATATAGGCAAAGCTTAGATTGCCCCAGTCCAGATCCTTCTTTTCCGTCACGCGTATCATCTCCGTAATCTGAATAATCGAATACACTGATGCATTCACATAATTCCACTAGAAACTTCCGGGTGCAAGCGGTTGACCGTGCTGCTTGCTATGACCGGTTGCGATTATAGTTAATAAGGCATCCGGCCTTTACGATTTCACGTTCTTCCGGGGTCATATCCGCAATGGAGAGCTCGATTCGCGTCGTTTGCTTTCCGTGAATCACATAGGCGTCAATGGCGCTCAGGTCTCCATCTAGGTGCGCTCGGATATCGGGCACGAAAACCCAATCGCCAATTTCGAATGCGTCTGCGCTTTGCGCGAATTGGAAGGGGAGCATTCCCCAGTTCATGCAATTGCTACGATAGCGCTTTGTCGCATACTCTTCGGTGATGTTTGCCAGGGCGCCCAATACACGCTGGCAGCTTGCTGCTTGCTCGCGAGCTGAGCCATCGCCTGGCTTACGCGCATATATGGTCGAGCCAATCTCGATCTTGCTCGTGTCGAGGCCTTCGAATCCCTCTATAGCGTGAATGGATGCATATACATCCGCAAGGTCCGCAGGTGCTTTGCCAGAGCGTCGTTCCTGCTCAAGTTCGTGCACTGCCTTTGATCGTCCTACATATTCCGGATCGCGGCGAGAAAGTGTGAACTCGGCCAGGCCCAGCGGGTTACTTCTGTACGACGATGTCTCGCCGCTTGGGATGAGCTCGTCGGTTGTAGTGACCTCGTCTTCGATTTTCGAAACGATGCGTAACAGGATGTCGCCTGCCAGCGGCTCTTGCTCCGGCCAGTCTTTGATATTGGGACCATAACGAAGCTCGCTGCTTGTATCTGCGTGGCCAAAACCCTGAAACACACGCGCCTGATAGCTATGATCGTCGAATTCGTAGGCGGGAATGTCTCCCCAGCAATCCAGAGATTCGGCGCTTGTGAGTTTTCCTTTGTTTAGCGCGGTTGCCGCAATCGAGCGCGCGTCCATGAGCGCAACTGCAGCCATCTGTCCCACTTGCGGCTTCGATCCTTCGCGATTGGGGAAGTTGCGCGTTGCATGGCGTATGG
>CAYSZR010000010.1:30000-40742 GCA_964435565.1 uncultured Coriobacteriaceae bacterium | reverse complement strand
ACAGAGCATACCACCCTAAAAACATGATGGAAATCAGGATATCTTTCCAGCATTTTCGATTCAAAATCGGAACTGTTTCCGAATCAACGAGTTCATGCAATGGACCCACAATGCCCATCATCAGAAATCGAAGGTCGCCTTTCTTGCAAACAGCCTTTCTTGCAAACACTTGCAAACTTATTGAATTGCGGCGAGAAGTTTATGAAGGACGGTGTTGACAGCAAGCGCGCGTATTTCATCTCGTGATTGACCGTTGCACGTCATGAAAGTATGCACGCCTTGAGGAGTGGCGATTCCAAACCAAACCGTCCCGACGGGCTTACCGGGTTCAGATCCCGTTGGTCCAGCAATGCCCGTAGTCGATACCGCATAGTCGCAGCCTAGCGTCTTTCGCGCCCCCTGTGCCATTGCAGCGGCGACTTCCGAACTCACGACGCCATATGTCTCGATATCGGAATCACTGACCCCTAAAACGCGTTCTTTGACGTCTATCCAATAACTCACCACGCCGCCAACGTACGCTTGCGAAGATCCTGGAATAGCCGTGAGCGCAGACGCTATCATGCCACCCGTGCATGATTCCGCGCTGCCCAACGTGCAGCCTCGCTTTTCTGCGCGCTCAAGTACATCCGCCGCAAGCGTGCGATTCTGCATTTCGATTTCATCTAATCGCATTTTTTGCCAAATCCCAATATTTCGCGCGATTTATAGAAATAATCCAACATAGAAATGATGGTCATCGCGACAGCAGCGAAAAGGACTATCCAGGAAAACAGAGTGAATCCTGTTGCGATGCCACCGCCCAAAAGCTTTATCTGAAGTGAATCCTTGACTGTAAACAGCAGGATTGCGCAAATTTGCAAGACGGTTTTCGACTTGCCGAAATAGCTCGCAGCAATCACCTTGCCCTGGGACGCGGCAACCATGCGCAGGCCAGAGACTATGAATTCGCGCGCGATGATGATGAGCGCTACCCATGAGGGAAAGGTCCTGAGCTCTACAAGAGCAAGAAGTGCGGCACAAACTAAGATCTTGTCAGCAAGGGGATCCATGAATTTGCCCAAATCAGTGACCTCGTCTCTGCTGCGTGCGAGGTATCCGTCGATGGCATCAGTCAAAGAGATGCCCACGAAGACAAGCGCGGCAATCCATGGCTGCCAGGCTGTCCAGAATTCAGGAGATGGGCACCATTCGGGCCAAGGCGAGAGAAGGGCAACGACAAATATCGGGATAAGTAGGATACGAATCAGGGTTACGATATTCGCAGGAGTCCATATCCGATCGTTTCGCTCGTTCATGAACTCAGCAGCTCTCCTTCAAGCTCGTAATAAAAGCTTCCCGTCAACCGAACACGAGCAAACTGCCCCGGCTTAAGGTCTTCCTCGCTCGTGAGGGGAACATGAACCTGTCCATCGACCTCTGGAGCCTGTCCCTGCGTACGACAGAGGGCCTCGATTCCGATATCGGTATATTCGTATCCCTCGGCAAGGACATCGACTTCTTGACCGACGCATTCGGCGATTCGGCCAGTGCCGATTGTCTCGCAAAGATCGAGTAGACGCTGTGCCCGACTCATTCGCTCATCTTCATCGACTTGGTCTTCAAAATCAAAGGCAGCGCTCCCCTCTTCGGGCGAATAGGGAAAAACAGCAGCGTAGTCGAATTCGGCAGTCTCGGCAAAATCCATTAAAGCATCGAATTGGGAATCCGTCTCCCCTGGGAAACCGGCCATGTAGGTTGTGCGGCACATAACGCCGGGGATGCGTTCGCGTATGCGTTTCACAAGCGCCAGATACTCGTCTGCACCGCCTTCGCGGTTCATCTGTTTGACAACGTGCGGATCAGCATGCTGTAGGGGCATATCGAGATATGAGCAGATATTGTCATGGGTCGCCAGAGCATCAATCAGCTCGTCGGTGATTCCCTTGGGCTGTACGTATAGAAGCCTGAACCAGGTTGTGGGATGACGCTCGGCAAGCGTGCTCACCAAGGTTGCGGTAGTCGAGGGTTCTTCGAAATCGGTTCCCCATATACCCGTATCTTGGCCAATGAGAACGATTTCACGTACCCCGCTGTCGATAAGTCCGGTGACCTCGTTATCTATGTCTTCGAGTGAGAAGCTGTGGTAACGACCTCGAATATAGGGAATCATGCAGTACGAGCAAAATCGATCACAGCCGTCGGAAACCTTTACATAAGCACTCGGGCCGGCGTTGCTGCGCTGCGCTTGCTTCAATGCGGCGCTATGGACAGGTTGAACGGGAGCGCTGATTCCAAGCAGCTGCTCGACATGTTCGACAATCCTATCTTCATCATGCGCGTTCAAGAAACCCGCTGCCTCGACGAGCTCGTCTTGCAAATCTTTTCCGTAGCGTGCTGGCATACAGCCAGCGACAAGCACTTTGTGTTTGGTGCCATCGTCATGTTGTTGCTGTGAGAGATTGAAGATGACCTCAAGGCTCTCTTCAACTGCGCTTGAAAGGAACGCGCAGGTATTGACTATGATCAGATCTGCGAAAGAAGTATCTTGGACAATTTCGAAACCAGCTTGCATGAGCCTGGTCTGCATCTTGTCGGTATCGACTTCGTTTTTCGCGCATCCAAGTGTTACGAAGGAGATGGAGGGGACGCTTTGCACGTATGTTTCCTATCGATAGTTTTCGAACTGTAACGGAATACCATAATCTGCATCGCGCAGATAGCTTATGACTTCTTGGAGGGTATCGCGCTTAGGGCTGCTCACGCGCAGCTTGTCACCTTCAATTTGAACTTTGACCTTGAACTTCTCGTTTTTGATATCTTTCGATATGCGTTTCGCGATATCCTGATCGATACCTTGGGCGATGGTGCCAACGGTGCGGATCATCGCTCCGGATGCATCTTGAGGTGTGCCCCAGTTGACAGCTTTCAAGTCAATCTTGCGTCTAATCAGATGCGTGTTGAGAAGGTCGATAACCTGTCCGCTTACAAAATCGCTCGGTGCAAGAACCGTTATACTGCCGGCGTTTTTGTCGTAATCGATTTTAGAGCCGGAGTCCTTAAGGTCATAGCGTTGTTTCAGCGCTTTTACCGTGTTGTTGAACGCGTTCTCTATTTCTTGCAAGTCCGTTTCGGACACGATATCGAAGCTGCTGTCTTTAGCCATCTGCATTCCTTCCTGAATACGATTTGCAATCAAAGGTTACCTTTGTTGCAAATTTTCCTTTCGTGCAAAATAAATTCGTCCGTATCTCATCAACTCGATGCGGCTTTGATGTTGATGTAGAGGCTTCCTGTCGTACCGTCATCATTTTTGGCGATTTCAATGGGGTTGCCGTTTTCCGTTACGGTAACCGCATCTGGCGTGCCAAAGCTAGCGCTAAAGGATTCCGTTACGGGAAACTCACGTGAGAACGGACCCACTGCTGTTCCGCTATAAGCGTTCGCGTCGTCATAGGTGATTTGAATAAGCGAGGTCTTTCCAGCGGCAACTTGCACCTTGATGGTAACGGGATTGCCGTTAGCAGTCGTAATCGTCTTATGCGCAGCGTTTTCTCCGTCAGTCGTCGTGGTGTCGTTTACCGTGCCACCTTCGACCTGTATGATGCCGCTGTCTTTATTACCTGCCGTTCCGATTAAAAACGATGCGGCGATGATGACGCCTATCACGATGAGGGCAAACGCAAGGGCGATGAGTCTCGTGCGGCGCTCGCTGAACACGGATCCGACAACGCGCCGCATTCGATCGATAATGTTTTCGTCTGGACGCGCCGTTTTAGTTGCACTACCACTTTCAGAAGTTCGCGTGGCATTCCTGCTTCGCGGCCTGCTTTTTATAGCCTTTTCGTTAGGCGCAACGTCGACTCCGAAAAAATTAGGGGCTGTATCGCGTTTTGCCAAGCTCCCGGTTGTTGATCTCGAACTCTGATCAGTTGATGAGCTATGTCGCAGAGAACCGGTCGACGATAGACGACCGGATGAACCTGTGGTTGAAACACGCTTCGCGGCGCCAGTCGAAGACGTCGAGCGAGAAATCGAGCCCGACGTGCCTTCTGCACCCGCAGAACCGGTTGCGCCAATACGACCAGATCGAGAGCTTGGGCGCGAATCATAACGAGACGAGATCTCCCCAGTGACCCTATTGGTTTCGCGAACGTTTCGAAACGATCCAGTTTGACGTGTGCCGACCACACGAACGCCGCCGCTTTTATAACGCTCGTCATCTTTGGCGGCAGCTTCGCTTTTAAGACTTTGGTTTACCGTGGTTCCCGTAGGCGTTTCGGAATCTGATTTCTTGAGAAAACGTGACTTTCCCCGCGCGGTTTCACGCGAGATGGGCTTTTCCTTCGAAGTCGCTTTTTCTCCAAACCTACCCACGCCCTTGCGGGTATTTTCAGCGCTTGTGGCTATTTCTCGACTCACGGTAAAGGACTGATATTCCGAATCGAATCCTTCGAGAATCGGCGCTGGATTCATTTCAAGATAACGCGCATACGACGTGAGCATCCCGATTGCATGCCCGCGTGGAGGGTACTTGGCGTAATCACCTTGCTCAAGCGTCTCGAGCATGCGGGCGCGTATGTTCGTATCGCGCGCGGCTTGTTCAAGGGAGATGCCAAGCTCGATTCGTCTGTTTCTTAGAACCGTTCCAATACGTGATTCGGAATTCAACGACCTTCCTCCCGATCTTGTTCCTCGAACGCCCGTAAAGCCTCAAGATCTTCGAGGCTGTCCATTAAAACATCGCGCGCACGTGAACCTTCCTGGGGACCGACGATACCTTTTGATTCGAGCATGTCCATGATGCGTCCTGCGCGCGCATAGCCTACCTTAAGTCTGCGTTGAAGCATTGATGTCGAACCAAGTCCTGCAGAGACAACGGCTTCTGCGGCATCCCATAGCAACGGGTCGTCAGCGTTATCGTCTGATGAAGACATAGATCCCGAAGATGCGCCCGTGGAAACCTGCTGCTGCAAAATCTCAGGATGATAGTCAGGCTGGCCCTGAGCTTTGAGATGCTCTACAACAGAGCTGATTTCCGCTTCGCTTACATAGCATCCCTGGATACGCTTGGGTTTGCCCCATTCCGGTTTCGAGAAAAGCATATCTCCATTGCCGACGAGCTTTTCTGCACCGGACTGATCAAGAATGACACGAGAGTCGACATTGGTTGCTACCAAAAGCCCGATGCGATTCGTGATATTGGCCTTGATCATGCCCGTGACGACATTGCTGGACGGACGTTGCGTGGCGATGATGAGATGTATGCCCGCTGCACGCGCAAGCTGGGCGATACGAACAATCGAGTCCTCGACTTCTTTGCCGGCGACCATCATAAGATCAGAGAGTTCGTCGATGACCAAGACGATATAAGGAAGTTCGTCTGGATGATTGCCATCTTCATCAGTCAGATCGCCTTTTTGAATCATCTGGTTATAAAACCCGATGTTCTTAGCGCCGACTTGTTCAAAAACCTTGAGGCGTCGTTCCATTTCGGCAACTGCCCATTTCAAAGCACTTGCAGCCTCTTTGGGTTCAGTAACAGGCGGAACATAAAGATGGGGAATGCCGTTATAGAGCGACATCTCCACACGCTTGGGATCGATGAGTATCATGCGGACCTCAGCGGGCGTTGCGCGCATGAGCATGGTGATGATCATGCCGTTGAGGCAGACGGATTTGCCAGAACCGGTTGTTCCGGCAATAAGCAGATGAGGCATCTTCGCCAAATCGACGCACACTTTGTCGCCATCGACATCTTCGCCAATGGCGACTTGCAATGGGCCTTGCTTGCAACTGCTGATAATGTCACCTAAAAGTACACTCGAGCGTGTTTTATTGGGAATTTCCACGCCGACGAGCGATGTCCGAGGTATCTGTGCGATACGAACTGACGGAGCTGCGAGTGCAAGCGCAATATCGTCAGCAAGGTTGGTGAGCTTTGCAAGGCGAACGCCGCTGGGAAGATCGACTTTGAACATGGTGACGGTTGGTCCTGCAAGCCAGCCAACGACTTTTGCCGGCAAGCTGAATTCCTCGAGAGTCTGCTGCAGTATGGTTGCCGTCTGCTTGAGTTCGGTATTCGTGGTCGGCCGTTTTGCTTTGGTCACGCCAAGCGTTCTGGGGTCGGGAAGCACGAAACCTTCCAATGCGGTGGGAGTCGATCCGCTTGGTACCGCCTGCGTCTTTTTGGAAAGAGCCATCGTGGCGTCAGCACCCTGCGGTTCATTATCAGAAGAATCAAGTTTGACTGTCTTCATCTGGCGTTTCTTGGGTTTTGCGGGCTTCGCGTCATCAAGAGCGATCGTTGCGTCTTGAGCGATATCGGAAAGATCGATGGTCTTATCTTTATCGAGCGCCGAGTCAGCAATCGAACCGTTTTGCAGATCGATCGCTTCAGGGTCTTTTGAAACACCGAATCTGCTCTTGATGCGTGCAAACGGGGACTTCTTCGCCATATTCAGGGAAATGGTCTCATCGGGGTCAATATCGATACGCGTTGTGTCATCCGGTTGATAATCCGGTTGATCGCTTCCGTAAATCTCTTCTTCATAACGCTCTTGTGTTCGTTTCTCACTTTTTTGGGTAATGAGATTCTTGACGTAGAGAAAAGGCGTCGAGACAGAAACACCGGCAAGGACAAGACCGGCAATCGCAATACCGACCAAGATGATAGCGGCTATAAGTCGTCCGAAAAGCGTCATGAACAGCCATGCGACACCGCTTCCGGCATACCCTCCCCCGCTGACGAGCGTGCGCTGCGCGAACAGGCTTGAGGGAAGAGACTCGACGACGCTTGGTGAGAATAACGACAGAAGTGACATAATTGCGACGAGGATCACGGCGATTCCCAAAACCAAGCGCCCTACCTTCGTACCCTCTGTTTTAAGAAAGAACGAAGCTCCCCAGAACACAAGTGCGAAGGGGATAACATAAGCCCCCAGGCCAAGCGCAAGTTTGAGACCATCTGATATGGCAACTGAAACAAATGCGTTGCCGGGAATGATGACCGCGACGAATAACGCAATACCGATAACTGCGAGTGCGATTCCTATCAGGTCTTCGCGCATGTTCGAATCGACAAGCGATTTGCGCTGTGCCGAATTGTCATCACTAGTGCTCTGAGCTCCCCTTGCGCCTTTCTTATCGACGCGTGCGGTGGTTCTTGAGCTGCTTTGTTTAGATGCTGCGTTTCTCGAGCCCACTACTACCTCCGTTTATGCACATGCATAAAGGCTATTGTACCGTACCATTCACCTCTAACAAAGTGATTATCCCATTTGCAAAGAAAGCTCGTCTTTGATTGCAAATGGGATCGACCTCTGCCAGACGATCTGGTTACAATTCGATAATGACGGGCATGATAACAGGGCGTCTATGGGCCCTCTTCCAGGTGAAATTGGAAAGTGCGTCTCGCATGGATTTCTTGATTCGGTTGTTGTCGCCCTTATGCGCCTCAAGCGCGTCTTGTACGGATTTTGTCACGGCAGCTCGTGCTTCTACCAAGAATTCTTCGTTATCAAATCCGGGGATACCGCGCATCATGATCATCGGACCCTGGACGATCTTTCCCTTCTTGGCATCAATGACCAATGCAACCGTAGCCGCGCCTTCGCTTGACATGGATTGACGGTCGCGCAGAACATTCGCCCCAATGTCGCCAACAGAAGAACCGTCAACATAGACGATGCCGCTTTCGACGGGCTTGTCAGGCTTGACGACGCCGTCTGTCATCCTGAGCGAATCGCCGTTATCCAAGATAAAGATATGCTTGGGATTCACGCCGACTGATTCGGCTAAACGTGCATGCGCTCTCAGATGGGTCGCTTCGCCATGGACAGGCAGGAAATATTTTGGCTGGACAAGCGATAAGACGATTTTGAGTTCTTCAGCCCCTGCATGACCCGAAACGTGCACAAGAGCTCGGTTCTTGTCCCATATATCCGCACCGATCTTTGCAAGCTGATTTACGATACGCGTGACTGATTTTTCGTTGCCGGGAACGGGCGTTGCCGAAATGATAACGGTATCGCCTTTTTCAATCTCGATGGTCTTATGTTCGCCTACAGACATGCGGGCAAGCGCTGAAAGCGGCTCTCCTTGGCTGCCCGTGCATAAAACAACGATCTTGTTAGGAGGATATTTCCCAACATCGTATGCATCGATAAGCAGGTTGTCAGGTACGTTTAGATAGCCGAGCTCTCGTGCGATGCGCGTGTTGGTGAGCATTGAGCGACCTGTTACAGCCACCTTGCGTTTTGCCAGAAGAGCGGCATCGCAGATTTGCTGGACACGATGGATGTGCGAGGAAAACGCGGCGACCACAACGCGCTGTTTGGCAGATCCAATGACGCTGCGTAGCGTAACGCCGACCTCGGTTTCCGATCTTGTGAACTGCGGATTTGTTGCATTTGTGGAATCGCTCATGAGCAAATCGACTCCACGTGCGGAAAAACGGGCAAGCGCCGCAAAGTCGGTAAGCTCTTTATCGACAGGCGTCTCGTCAAGTTTGAAGTCGCCGGTATGCAAGACGTTTCCTGCGGGTGTGTGCATAAAGACACCCATTGCGCCTGGTATTGAATGGTTTACAGTATAAAACTCGAGCTCAAAACATCCGAGTGTAGCGCTGCCACCACGATGGACCTCGCGTAGTTGCGGCTGTTTGCTCAGATGATGCTCTTCGAGCTTGCCTGCGATTAGACCCAAGGTGAGCTTGGTTCCCAAGATGGGAATAGGCTTATCCAGGTCTTTGAGCAAGTAAGGAAGAGAGCCAGTATGGTCCTCGTGACCGTGAGTGATTACGATACCGCGCAAACGGTCGGCGTTTTCAAGCACGTAGGTATAATCAGGCAAGATCAAATCGACGCCGATGTGCTCGTCGTCGGGAAACATCAGACCCGCGTCAATCAAAATGATGTCATCGCCGCATTCGAATGCAGTCATATTTTTTCCGATGGCATCTAAGCCACCAAGCGGTATGACACGCAGCGATGTAGACGTGCGCTTTTTTTGCGAAGAACTGCGACGCCCCCGCCTCCTTTGAGGACGGCGTTGTTCAGAACTATTGTTTTCGGGCATAAGCTAAAAACTCCTAAGCCCTGCGATCATATACAGGAAATGTTCATCGTTCTTGTGTTCAGCACAAGAACAGCAATTGCTATTCGACTGGTGCACAGGTGCGCATGACTTCGGCAAGCTGTGCCGATTGATCCGGCGTTGCCGGTATCAGCGGGAGTCTGAGTCCACCAACGGAAAAGCCCACGAGTTTAAGGGCTTCTTTTACCATTATGGGATTCGACGTGACGAAAAGCTCTCGCATAAGCGGCAGCAGCGCGTTGTGGGCGGCAAGCGCCTCTTCGTGCTTGCCCGCAGCTTCGAGCTCAACGATCTCCTTCATGCGTTTCGGTGCAACATTGGCAATGGTCGAAACCACGCCCACACCGCCAAGGCCCATGATCTCAAGCGTGTCCTCGTCGTCTCCGGAATATACGGAGAACCCTTGAGGAGCACCCTTGGCTATAGCGGCGATTTGATCCATCTTTCCGCTTGCCTCTTTGATCGCGATAATGTTTTCGTGATCGTGGGCAAGTCTTAACGTTGTATCGGCGGTCATGTTTATAACAGAACGTCCTGGGATATTATAGAGCATAATCGGCAGGTCAATAGCTTGTGCAATAGCGCTGAAATGCTGATAAAGTCCCTCTTGCGGAGGCTTATTGTAATAGGGAACGACGCATAGGTAGCCGTCAAAACCCATCGGTTCAACTTTTCGAGCAAAATCGACAGTGTCCTGCGTGCAGTTGTCCCCCACATAGGCGATAGTCTTGCAACGCCCGTCGACGGCTTCGAGAACGGCTTCAAAAAGCTTTACCTTGTCGTCGTAGAAGACCGTAGGGCACTCCCCCGTCGTAGGACATACGGCGATAGAGTCGACTCCGGCTTCGACAAAGCGCTCTGCCAGCGCCTGTGCTCGATCCAAATCCAACTCGAGGTTTTCGTCAAACGGCGTGACGCTTGCCACGATCGTGCGTCCGAAGAACGGCTCAGTCATGCTCGGCTCCTATCAACATATGTTTCGGGCACATGAAAAGGGGGTGACCGAAACAGCTTCTGCGTGATTATACAGGTTAGTCCATTAATTTTTCGAGACCAACCGTCACGCCCCGCATATTGACAATAGCACGAACGGCCATAAGGATGCCGGGCATATAGGATGTACGGTCGATAGAATCATGGCGAATCGTCAGCGTTTGACCCAGACTGCCGAAGATTACTTCTTGATGCGCGACATATCCCGCCGTGCGCACGCTATGGACGGGAACGCCCTCGACGAGTGCGCCACGGGCACCTTCGAATCCTTCAAGTTCGGTTTCTTTGCCGGGCGCAGCGCTTTCGAGCGTCCGTGCACCCGCTATCATACGAGCGGTACGAATCGCCGTGCCAGAAGGCGCATCCTTTTTCCCATCATGGTGTAGCTCAATGACTTCGGCATCAGGAAAATATTTTGCAGCCATTTGGCTGAAGAGCATCATCAAGACAGCTCCCGTAGTGAAATTTGGGGCGTGGAAGAGCGCCGCGTTTTCACATGCAGATTCATCGAAGATCGATTGAAGTTTTTCTTCAGAAAGACCCGTTGTGCCCAGAACGCAGTTGGCGCCCTTGCTCAAGATGCAGCGTATATTGCTTTCCGCCGCATCCGGACGGGTGAAATCGATGACGACATCGGGATGGACCGCGTCAATCCCCGTCGCAAGGTCGTTGAA
>CAYSZR010000010.1:0-29990 GCA_964435565.1 uncultured Coriobacteriaceae bacterium | reverse complement strand
TCACCCACCTTAGAGCCCGCGGGCGCAACGACATCGATACCTCCGACAAGCTCGATATCATCTGCTTCATCGACGGCTTTGCAAATTTGAGTCCCCATGCGACCTAAGGCGCCGCTTACCAAGACTTTGATCATTACAGTATCCTTTCGATTTCATCTTGTTCATATGGACTTACCACAGCAAGCGTCATGTGTTTGGTAAGCAATTCGCGTGCGGCGGCATTCACATCCTCAATGGTTACCTTTCGATACTTTTGAAGTGCTTCGTCGATCGAATCGATGGGAAGGCCTAGAACCGACAATCGGCCCAGGCGTGACATATGCGTGCGCGTCGATTCCATATCCAAAACGAAACTTCCCGCCGCAAGCTCCTTGGCACGATCCAGCTCTTCTTCGGTAAGTCCCAGTTCGGCCGCTTTGGCAAATTCGCTTTTTACCACATCGATTACTTTCGAGATATTCTCAGGTCGTGTTCCTGCATACATCTCGAACACGCCGGCTCCCTCATAGAGCTGCGATGACGCAAACACTGAATAGACAAGCCCTCGTTTTTCACGTATCTCGGTGAACAGGCGCGAGCTCATGCCGCCGCCCAGAATAATATCGAGCAGCAGATATGTGTAGCGCCGGGGATCGTCTGTTGATATCGAGGGCGTACCGTAAACAAGATGAGCCTGTTCTGAATCCCGCTTTTCTGCGCGGAGAGCGGGGCGTTTTTGCAATACGGGAATAGAGCGGGTAATGCGCTTTCCCTCTTGTATCCCCGCGAGATACGCACGAGCAAGCTCGACAACATTCTCATGATTGACATCACCGCAGGCCACAATGGTTATGTTCCCACTTGTATAATGTGCGTCGTGATATGCACGCATGGCATCGGTATCAAAGGAAGCCACGTTTTCACGTGTCCCCAATACAGGCCTGCCAAGCGTGTCACTGGGATACATCGCATCGGCAAAGACGTCGAAAACATAGTCTTCGGGCGTGTCTTGACTTCGTGCGATCTCTTCAAGAACAACCTCTCGTTCCGTGATAATCGTGTCATGCGCGAAGCTTGCATTGACCAACATATCTGCAAGAATCTCGAAAGCCTGCGTAAGACGGTCAGAGATGAGTCGTGTGAAAAAACAGGTGTACTCCCTCGATGTGAATGCGTTGAATTCAGCGCCGAGGGCGTCGAAAGCCGAAGAGATATCGAGTGCGGAACGAACGGGGGTCCCTTTGAAGAGCATATGTTCCATAAAATGAGACATACCGTATTCTTCAGGGCGCTCATCGCGACCTCCCACGCGTACCCAAAAGCCAAGGGCAGCAGAGCGAACGCCGTCCATGTGCTCTGTCACGACGGACAATCCGTTATCGAGCACCGTCTTCTCGTAGAACATTCGACCTCCAATTGAGAATAGCGCTTAAATTGTACCGTACTATCACGCGACCTGATTGCACACGGTGCTGCCTGACGATGAGCTAAAAGTAATTCTTGTAATGGACTTCGGCGCATAAAGCGTCGTCTGGGAAAAGATGGCCGAACAAGTCGATAAAATAGTCGTCTGTCATGGCGGCGATAAAATCGACCACGATGTCTTCAGGACGATGTTTAAGTTCGAACGCATAGTCGTAGTACAGCATCGGTTGGTTGAGATAATGCCTGAAGATGGGCGATTCTTCACGGCCTTCTTTGACATCTTCGATAAAGGTGCTGAAAAGGCGTTCCATCATGGGTCGAACGAATGTAATGCGATTGAAGACCACTTCGTTTCCGTAGATCTTCTCGTAATTTTCCTTGCGGACAGCGTCTATCGCGTTAAAGACCTCTTCATCCATTGAAAGATAATCATGCCCAAGGGAATTCTTGATGATGTTTCTGGTGACGTTCTGGATTATCTGATGATTAAGCTTGCCTATAAGAGGGCTTTCGTCGTAATCAGATGGCTCGCGCAGCTTGACGCGTGCTGCATCTTGCCGATCTTTTCCGACATAGGCAATGATGTCGCTGATACGTACGACGCAACCTTCAAGGGTGCTCGGACGTAAATCGCGAATATTAGATTGATCCGTATAGCATCGTTCTAGAAGATCGTCGAGCGCCTTGAAGTCAGGGCAAGGGGCGGGATGATATTCCAAAAACGTCTTCTCGCCACAATGCGTGAGGATGCCGTTGTACGTCTGCAGGCACAGATTGGTGCGCGCTATGGTCTTAAGAAGGCGCACGCTGTGCACATTGTGATTGAAATAGC
Source organism: uncultured Coriobacteriaceae bacterium (assembly GCA_964435565.1). GTDB lineage: Bacteria > Actinomycetota > Coriobacteriia > Coriobacteriales > QAMH01 > QAMH01. Next base: position 27,754 of record CAYSZR010000010.1, on the reverse strand, counting down.
GGCCGGTGCTTTGATGGTAGAGATCGGAGAGGATGAATTCGCCTTGATGACCGAAAGGAGTATGTCCCAGATCATGACCAACAGCGATTGCCTCTATCAGGTCAAGATTCAAACCGAGAGCGACACCGATGGTTCGGCCCACTCGACTCACGACTTGCAAATGGAAACTTCGACGCGTGATATCGTCGTTGCGAACAAGTGAGAAGACCTGCGTTTTATCCGCGCAACGCGGATAAAACGGGTTATGAACGATTTTTTCGACGTCTACGACGAAGCAAGGACGCCCCAGATAGACATCAGGATTCTTGTACCGACCCATACGCTCGCGGATACCCTGGTCGTCATGGCACGCATAGGGCGAGAGCATGCTCTGCGCCTGCTCAGAGCGCTTGCGCAAAAGTGCTTTCTCGTCATCGGTGAATTCGAACAGGCTCGTGTCTACGCTCACGGGTCTCCTTTCATGCCTCGCTCGCTTTATGCTGAAACGAAACCTTTTGCAATCAAAGGTAGCCCTTGTTTGTCACAAGATACTGCTAAAAAAAGCGCTATCAGTCATATGCCTATCTGAAGCTTGCAGATTGTGCAGACGCGGAATCCTTGAGCAAGACATCATGCGCGCCGCCTTCAACGATAGATACGCTCGATACACGAGTGATCTTCGCACGCTCACGCAACTCCTCGAGATTGAGTGCGCCGACATTGCACATCGTGTGCTTCACCTTAGAAAGCGAGAGCGTCACGTTGTCATGCAGAGAACCAGCATAGGGAACATAGCTGTCAACGCCCTCTTCGAACGCGAGCTTGCCGCCCTCGCCGTCGTCATAACGCTGCCAGTTGCGTGCACGTGCAGAGCCCTCGCCCCAATATTCCTTCATGTAATTACCGTTTACGCTTACGCGCTTGGTCGGGCTTTCGTCGAAACGGGCAAAATACCGTCCGAGCATCATAAAATCGCTGCCCATAGCAAGGGCAAGCGTCATGTGATAATCCTGCACGATGCCGCCATCAGAACAAATCGGGATATAGATTCCGGTTTCTTTGAAATATTGGTCACGCGCTTGAGCAACTTCAATAACCGCAGTGGCCTGGCCTCGTCCAATGCCCTTTTGTTCGCGTGTGATGCAGATGGACCCGCCGCCGATGCCAATCTTGATGAAATCAGCGCCTGCCTCAGCCAGGAAACGGAAACCTTCAGCGTCGACGACGTTGCCCGCGCCCACTTTCACTTCATCGCCATACTGCTTGCGTACCCACTCGAGCGTGAACTTCTGCCAATCGGAATAGCCTTCAGATGAGTCAATGCACAAGACATCGGCACCTGCGTCGAGCAAAATCGGAACACGAGTTTCGTAATCGCGGCTATTGATGCCAGCGCCGACAACATAGCGTTTCTGGTTATCGAGTAGTTCGAGCGGGTTTGCCTTATGCGAATCATAGTCTTTGCGAAAGACCAGCGACGCAAGGTTGCCGTTTTTGGAAATGATGGGAAGCGCATTGAGCTTGTGATCCCAGATGATGTCGTTTGCCTGAGAAAGCGTAATGCCATCATCGCCTGTGATGAGGCGCTCGCGAGGGGTCATAAATTCTTTGACCTTGATGTCTGACCCCATTCGGCTGGGGCGATAGTCACGGCTCGTCACGATTCCGACAAGCTTGCCCGTTGGGGAACCATCTTCGGTCACGGGCATGGTCGAGTGACCGTTCTTGCGCTTAAGGGCCATGACTTCGCCCATGGACATTTCGGGCGTGATGGTCGAATCGCTGGGGACAAATCCTGCCTTGTAGGATTTGACTTCGCGAATCATGTCGGCTTCGCTTTCTGCAGACTGCGAACCGAAGATGAACGAACAGCCGCCTTCACGGGCAAGAGCTTCACCCATGCGTGGGCCTGAAACTGACTGCATAATGGCAGAAACCATGGGTATATTCAAAGAAAGAGGAGCTTCCTCGCCTTTCTTGAACTTTACGAGTGGCGTTTTCAAGCTGACATCAGACGGGGTGTTCTTCGCGGTCGTGTACCCAGGAACCAGCAGATACTCGCTGAAGGTATGAGAAGGTTCGTCGAAATAAAACGCCATGGCCAAGCTCCCTTATGTCGCAAAATGTCTTTTAGGCAGTGTACTACACGAAATGTTTCCAATAGCCTTGGAATCGGCAAGAGAATCCTATTCGTTCGTAGGCGTTTTGAAGTGCGTCTTTAGAGCTTTAACAAGCGCCTGCCGCGCTCGCATAGTTCAGCAGCGAGTTCGCTGCTATCGCACCCGCGTATGAGCGCGATTTCATCGACGAGAGATTGTAACGTCGATGTAAGCTCGGATACGTTCATCGTGTCCTCTGGAGCCGCCGGTAGGTCAGTTTCTAGAAGGAGCCGATCGTGCGGGATAACCCGCGTGTATTCACGCCCCTTTTTGCTTGCAAGCATACGTGGACCCACGGAAAACAGACAGCCAGCATCAACAGCGCGAACCAGTTGATCGGATGGACCGCTGTATGAATGAAGAATGCAGGTACAGCGTTGCGTGCAACCATTCGCTTCAAGGATGTCGAGGAGCTCTCGTTCCGCATTGACAGAATGCAGGGAGATTATCTTTTCGCCTTGCAAAGCGCAGGTTTTTGCCATTGCTTCAAATGCAACAAGCTGCTGTTTCTTGTTGTGTGCATGGGAAGGCCAAAAATCAAGGCCAACCTCTCCGATAAACGCTGCCTCGTTGGCCATTTCGATAAACTGGTCAAGAGATACCTTATCTAGCCACCAGGGATGCATCCCGACACCAATACGCAGGTTCGTGCAGACTTCAAGCTTGGATTTGAGCTCACAATATTCATCAGGCGAAACGGTGTTTGAAAAGGCAATGATATCTGCATCGTCAAGAAGACGCGCACATGCAGCACAATCTTGTGCAAATCCAATGTGCATGTGCATGTCGGCTGCACGTGTCATGACATATACCCATACTTGAGAAGCATTTGAATCACGAAGCCCTCTAGTAAAAAACCCTCCCCTGCTTTTGTGCAGGTAGAGGGTTGTCAATTACTTGGTGGAGATAAGGGGGTTCGAACCCCTGACCTCATGACTGCCAGTCATGCGCTCTCCCAGCTGAGCTATATCCCCAAAAGACGTCGAAAAGACGCGTTGGCTATTATAACAATCCAAGGACTTCATGCAAGCGATATTTGAAAGTGACTCTTTCAAATATCTCGCCATGCATCTGTCGATCAAGCATGCCCAAATGGCAATGGATCTTCGACGACAATATTTCCTACGGGAACATTTGACCAGTTGAAGCGAGACGCAAATTCGTTTGAGGTGCATTCTTCGCCCTGATCGGCGTGTCCACAAAGCGTAGCGAGATAACCAATGACCTGCTCCGAGCGCGCCCCCTGTTTGCGCAGTGTAGAAATCGTTAGATCAGCATTGCGCTTGGAAAGTCTTCTGCCATCTTTCCCAATAAGCAATGGATGATGAAAGAAACGTGGGGGTCTTTTATCCAGCAGCCTATACAGCAGCAGTTGTCTTGGCGTCGATGAGAGCAGGTCGCTTGCGCGTACGACGTCGGTTATGCCATTTTCGGCATCATCAGCCACGCAGGTCAGCTGATAAGCAAACACGCCATCGCTTCTGCGCAAAACAAAATCACCGCATTCATGTGCAAGGTCTTGCTTGAACTCGCCCATCAGCCCATCGATAAATCCGATTTCTCCATCGGTGACATGCAGGCGAAGCGCCGGATTGCGCGTAAGGGAACGCTGATGACATTGGTCAGGACTCATCCCATAGCAGGAACCGGCATATACAGGAACTCCATCGCTTGCATGAGGAGCAGAAGCTGCATGAAGATCTGCGCGCGAGCAAAAGCACGGATAGACCTCGGCCACGCGCGCTATGTGTTCGATCGCTTTTTCATACACACGTATGCGATCGCTTTGCACAACGGGTTTTCCATCCCAATCGATGCCAAGCCAGCGCAGATCATCGATAAGGTCCTCAACGTATCTCCCGCCCGCACATCTATCGTCTAAGTCTTCCAGGCGCAAGACAAAAGCACCTTGACGTGATCGTGCCCATGCCCAGGCCAATAACGCTGAAAACGCATTGCCCAAATGCATATGACCAGTTGGGCTCGGCGCAATACGGCCTATGACAGTGTCTTGACAGTTTAACATGCGCCTACTCGGCAAGTGTGACGTTTACGCTATAGGGCAGACCATCGGGCATAGGCTCATAAACAATGGACGAATTATCCGCCAGGTCGGAAAGCCAATCATCGAAGAGCTTTGCTGTTTTAGCTTTATTCGTATCAGAAACTATCTGATTGTATATCTCTGCAGGCAACGTCTCGAGGGCAACGGATTCGCCACCTGTGTCGGCATTAAACGTTGCATCGCAGAATATAAGCAGGTAATTTGACCCGGTTTGGATGGGCGCCGAGACATTGCCCGATGAAAGCGAGTTAAGCGACTGTATATAATCCGTGCTCAAGGCATCGAGGTTTGCGGGAAGAGAATTCCAACCCGCATAGGTTGCGGTTCCCAGAGATTGAAATGCCTCAAGAGTCGTTGTGTCATTTGTCATTGCCAAACTATCGCGAGCACGCTGTGCCTCATCTCGCGAAGGAAACGCGATGTAATACGAACTCTTGCCGCTGTAGTTTGCAGCAGTCGTGTTTGCCTGCGCCTGGATTTCGGCCTCGCTGGGTACGACATCTACGATGACCGTATCGCGTAATCGTTCTTCGAGTAAACGATTAAGCTCGTTTTCGCGCCATGTTTCTTCTGTGTAGCCGTATGAATCAAGGACGCTGTCCCAGGAATTAGCACCATAGCGCTTCTCGTAGTAATCCTTCTCCCCTTTAATAACTGCATCGAGGTCAGCATCAGTGACTTGTATGCCACGAGAAGAGCATTCCTGCCTGATAAGAACCTTGGGGATGAAATTCGTATTGAGCACATAGGTACGGATGGTTTCAGATGTATATCCGTTCGCCTTGAGATACTCTGCCCAGCCGGTATCCGTTTCATATTCGGTGTTCTTAGATCGGAATCCCTCTATATACCCCGTTACGTCGTCTTCATAGATTGACTCGTCATTCACATAAGCCGCAACTGAAGGAGTTTTGGGAATGCCAAAACAAGCAGTGAGCGATAAACATGAGATGACTAGGATTGCTGCCAGCGCAAAGGCAGGGCATACTGCGGCATTTGAAGCGCCATGTCGCAAATGGGATCTATGCACGCGCGGCATCTCGACCCATTTCGAAAGCGATGAGATTCGCTTCGACGGTCTTGGGAGGGACACGTTTGGAAATCACATCGCGCCAGACGTCCGATTCAAAAGGAAGCGCGGTTGCAAGTGCTCCCATAAGAACGACATTGGTAGATTTTGGGCTTCCCGATTGTCGGGCGATAAATCCTGCATCGATGCGCACTGCACCAAGCTCGTCAAGACGGTCCTTGAGATCGCGAGGCATCGTGCCATTTCCTATTGCAACGCTTGGCGGCACGATGGTCTCATCGTTGACGAACATGCGTCCAGTATCGACTTTAAGATACTGTTGGGCACGCAATGCCTCGACAGCCTCAAAGCTAACGATGACATCTGCACATCCGGGATCACAGATCATGGATGTTACTTCATCGCCAAAGCGCACGACCGTTGAAACCGATCCGCCACGCTGACTCATACCGTGAATCTCAGAGATCTTCACATCAAGACCGCTTGCTGCAGCGGTCTTGGCAAGCAAGTCTCCGGCAAGGATAGTCCCCTGTCCGCCAACGCCGACAAGGAGAACCGTTGTAATTTTAGAGGATTCAGCCATGACTACTCCCCCTTCTTCGAAATGCAGTCGAACGGGCAAGTCTGTATGCACTGGTCGCAACCGACGCATTGATCTGGATTAATGAATGCGCGTCCTTGCTCATCCTTGCCAATTGCCGGGCATCCTAATTTAATGCAACGTCCACAGGCGCGACAATCTTCGATAGTGGGAACCGTGCCCTGGGTTCGGTCTATAAGTCGGCAGGGACTATGGAACACGATTACCGAAAGATCATTTTTTGCCGAGACCGCCGATTCAAGGGCCGCTTTGACGGCAGAAAGATCCTGCGCATTGACACTTACCACGTCTTCAACCCCGATAGCTCGACAAAGATCCTCGATATTGAGTGATTTGCCAGCGGGAACATCAAGCGGGCTTATGCCACGCACCTGTTCGGTAAGAGTGACGCCGTTACACGGATTACCCTGGCAGCCTGTCATGGCCGTTGTACGGTTGTCGAGAATGCACAGCGTGCCCGAGCCTCCGTTATATACGGTTCCAAGAAGGCTTGTGATTCCAGAATGTGCGAAGGTGCTGTCTCCGATGACGCCCACAACGGGACGATCGTAACGTTCAGATACCTGCGCAAGCTCCATGCCATGGGCCATCGAAAGCGATGCGCCCATATCGACAGTGGAATGCACAGCACCGAGCGGGGCTGTTGCGCCAAGTGTGTAACATCCGATATCACCGGTCACAATTGCCTTGATATCACGCAATGTAGAGAACACAAGTCGATGCGGGCAACCTGCGCACAACGACGGCGGGCGAGGTGGAAGATCTTGGACGCTTGCATGCGTATCCGGTGTCTGGATGTCAAATGCGCGTGCGATAAGCTGCGGTGTAAGCTCGCCTTCCTCGGGGAGCTGCTCTCCTGGGAATTCATCGGTCGATATGCCAAGAGCATGAACATGCAGGGCAAAAAAGTCGCACGCTTCTTCTACAACGTATAGACGGTCGACGCTTTCGGCGAATTTGGCGATTTTCTGGGGAGGCAACGGCCAGGAAAGTCCGATCTTGAGAACACTTGCTTGGGGAAGTGCCTCGCGGACGTGCTGATACACGGCGCCACTTGCAATGATGCCGATAGAAGTATCGCGCATCTCCAATGCATTCAAATCCGTTTTCTCGGCAAATTCAATGAGCTTCTTCGTTCGTTCATTTACGACGATACGGCGAGCGCGAGCAAAGCCAGGCATCATCACATATTTAGAAGGACAAGGTTCGAAATCACGCAACGAACGCTCAGTCCGCGTCTGTGCGACATCGACCGCAGATTTGGTATGCGCGATGCGCATCGATTCACGCAACATGACGGGCGTGTCGAAATCCTCGGAAATCTGAAACGCGAGCTGCACGAAGGCGTGAGCTTCGGCAGAATCTGCCGGTTCAAGCATGGGGATACGAGCGAAAGCCGCGTAATTGCGGGAATCTTGTTCGTTTTGGGATGAGAACATAGAAGGATCATCGGCAGCAAGGACAACCAAACCAGCATTTACCCCGGTGTTGCAAACGCTCATGAGCGGATCAGCGGCGACGTTTACGCCAACATGCTTCATCGTGACAAGACTGCGCGCGCCGCCCATGGCAGCGCCTATTGCGACCTCTAAAGCGACCTTTTCGTTGGGAGCCCATTCACAATACACGTCATCGTGCCTTGAGAGGTTCTCGAGCGTCTCGGTCGAAGGAGTTCCGGGATAACCGACGCCGACGTTGGCTCCCGCCTCCCATGCGCCTTGCGCGATTGCCTCATTACCGCTCAGCAGTTGCTTCATACGCGTTTCTTTCCCTTCTTCTAAATTCCCCGACGCCTACTGGCAAACGGAAATCGAATATTCCTACGCTTCGTTTTCGTGTTCAACGATGTTGGTCGCCCCATATGTCTTACGCAGCAATGGCTTTTCAATCTTGCCCGTCGCATTGCGCGGAACAGGGGCGAAAATCACTTTGCGCGGTCGCTTATAACGGGGCAACGTCATACAAAAGTCGTTGATATCGTCTTCGGTGATATCGCTTTCCGGTTTAAGTTCGATGATCGCCGTGGCAATTTCTCCCAGACGTATATCCGGAAGACCAATTACGGCAACATCCTTGACTGCTGGGTGCGCAGACAAGAAGTCCTCGATTTGAACGGGATAGATATTCTCGCCGCCGGAAATGACGACATCCTTTTTACGGTCGACAAGCCAGATAAAGCCATCGTCATCTTTTCGTGCCATATCTCCCGTAAGAAGCCATCCATTGTGAACCGTTTCCATCGTGGCTTCGGGATTGTTGTAATAGCAGACCATGACTCCGGGACCCTTGACACGGAGTTCGCCTACTTCGCCTTGGGGAACCTCTACGCCTGTTTCATCGCATATCTTGGCAACCCATCGGTAACCGGGCACGCCAATAGCGCCGACGTAATCGATGTTATCAACACCCAGATGTACGCAACCAGGACCAGTCGATTCCGAAAGTCCGTAGTTAGTATCGTATTGATGATGAGGGAAAAGTTCTTTCCACCGTTTGATCAAGCTCTTCGGCACCGGCTGGGCTCCGATATGCATAAGACGCCATTGATCGAGTTCATAATCTTCAATCTTGATGTCGCCTTCTTCAATGGCAAGCAAGATATCCTGGACCCAGGGCACAAGCAGCCAGACGATTGTGCAATGCTCGGCCGAAATCGTCTCGAAAATGCTTTTAGGCGTCACACCTCGAAGCATGACAGCCCTAGAGCCCGAGATCAGACTACCAAACCAGTGCATTTTTGCGCCCGTGTGATAAAGCGGCGGAATGCAGAGAAAACAGTCATCGTGCGTTTGACCGTGATGTTCGCGTTCCATTTCCGCTGCTTGAGTCAGGCTGCGATGATGATGCAATATCGCCTTGGGAAAACCCGTTGTACCGCTTGAGAAATATATGGCGGCATCTTCGTCTTCGGAAAGTGGAATCATAGGATCGAAGCTTGGGCAGTTCGCCGTCAGCTCGCGATAATTCTCAGCCCAGGTAGGGCAATCCTCACCAACATAAAAAAGAAGTCTTCCGTGCGCTATGGAAGGAACGATTTCTTCAACGCGGCCCGTAAATTGTGGACCGAAGACAAGAACATTCACATCTGCCTGGTTGACGCAGTATTCGATTTCGGCTGATGTATAGCGAAAGTTAAGCGGAACGACTGTGGCCCCGCTTTTGAGAATACCAAAATAGATAGGGAGCCATTCAAGGCAGTTCATAAGGAGAATTGCGACTTTGTCACCTTTTTTTATGCCACGGGAAAGCAGCAGATTGGCAAAACGGTTTGATTTTTCATCAAAAACACCCCATGTGATATCACGACGATACGGCTCCGATTCGGTGCTTTCGATAAGGTCGTAATCACGCCAGGTGATATGTTTTGGTTCCAAAATCTCCGGATTGACTTCTACCAGCGCGACTTCGTCACCATGAGCGGCCGCATTATGGCGCAGAAAATCAGTGATGGGCACGATATCCTCGTTTCACTTGTGCATCGTAAGTTATTTGATTCGCTTGAAAATCATATCGAATGTGCCGATTTGAACACGGGTTCCGGGTTTAAGGTCGGCTTCTTCTGCAATATCCCCATCGATCCAGGTGCCATTAGTCGAACCGGCATCTTCGATTTTTGCGGATTCGCCTTTGATCGTTATCGTGGAATGATGACGTGAGACCGTCATGTTCGATAAAAAGATATCGCATTTGGGGTCGCGTCCGAGCGTGAAGCTACCATCACCTAAGATGAAGCTTTCCCCCGCATAGGGCCCAGATACAACTTCGAGTGCAGGTGTGCCTAAATCTTCATCACGGTGCCCGTCTTCCGTTTCAACCGTAATGGGATTAAAAGCTTGGGTAGCTCCGACTAGTTTGAATCCGCATCGCGGGCACGACGTATTACCAGCTTCGATGACCTCGTTGCAGATAGGACATGTGATATTAGGAACAGGCACGATATTTCCTTTCGACTACATTCGCTGCGATTATTCTAGCACCGTCCCATACATGCGTGAACGTGCATGATTAGCCATATGCAACCTGATTGTAGAGCGTAACATACTCGCGCAGGCGCATCTCAAGCGGTCCATCCATGCCTTGCCCCGCGGTGCTCTGGATTTTCTCAACCTTAATCGTCTGCGCATATACCGTGCTCTTGGCAACGCACTGGTCTCCGGTCACTATACCGACACAGCGAATAAGCGAAGTAAAGACAGATGTCCAAGGCGCTGGCCCGCCTTTGGTTTCCATTGCAACGAGCGGCGCATAGGCGATGACATTTTCGCCCTGTCGCCACGTAATGGTGCCAACGGTCTCTCCTTTGCCTATTCCGTCAGGCACGTCCGAAAGGCGTATGTCAATAGATACGTCGCCGTTGAAGTCGAGAACCATCCCCGTGACATCGTTTGCGACTCCCGCTTTAACCGTTTTATTGAGAAATCCACTTAAAGGGGCATCGACCAGAACTTGGTCGCTTGTCGCGAGCGTATAGGTGCGATAGTGCGTAAATCCCCAGTCAAGAAGCTTATAAGCATCTATAAAGCGCTGAACTTCGTCAGTCGAGTCAAGGACGACGGCGTAGAGCTCTACGCCGTCTTTGCTTGCAGCAGCAGCGAGACACTCACCCGCTTTATTGGTATAGCCGGTCTTTACGCCGATACAGCTATCCCATGTTGCGAGCAAAGCATTTGTTGTCATGAGTTCCTTAGAGGTGCCTCCAAGCGTAAGCGTACAAGTCTTCATGCCAACGATCTGTCGAAACGTCTCATTTTGCATCCCATAACGGATAATCACACTGATGTCTTCAGCCGAAGAATAGTGATTATCAGCGTCGAGACCATGCGGATTTTGAAAATGCGTATTGGAAAGCCCCATCTCTTTGGCCTTCGCATTCATCATATCGACGAATGCGCTTTCGCTGCCGGCGATGCCTTCGGCAATTGCCATTGAGGCGTCGTTTCCTGAATGAATGAGCAGGCCACAGAGCAGGTCATATAGGGTAACCTGCTGCCCTGTCACCAATCCAGCGCTTGATTCGCCCACGGATGCGGCTTTAGAAGAAACGGTGATAACATCGTCGAGATTCCCATGTTCAAGAGCGACAACCGCCGTCATCGTCTTGGTGATAGATGCCATAGCAGCATGTGTATCTGCAGTACGCGACCATAAAACGTTTCCGTCTTTGTCTACCAATATGCCGTGCGACGACTCTATAGCCGGGGCTTCGGTAATGTTCATCCCCCGGTCGTTGACCGTTGTTGTACCAACATGATCATTGCCGTAAATCGCAGCAAATGACAAAGAGGGCAGAATACCCGCAAGAAGCAACGCGAGGCTGAACGTTAGAAGGAGTCGGGATATTGCGAGAAGTCGACGCATCACACGCTAGGCTTTCGTTTTATAGAGGTCTTTAGGGTGTAAAACAGTGAATCCCGCTTGCTCGAGAACTTCAACAGCACTTTCCATCACTTTGAAAGCAACGGTTGCGCCGCCATGAGAATCGACGAAGCAATAGCAATACTCGATATCCAGCCCGGACTTTTCAAGGCATTCAAGAACGTTGGCTAGCCCGCCTGGTACATGAGGCACTTCTACGGCAACCACCTGAGTCAGATTTGCCTTAAAGCCTGCATCCTGAAGTGCCTTGGCAGCTACTGCAGGGTCATCGCATATAATGCGCACCACACCGTAGTCAGCTGTATCTGCAAGCGACAAGGCATGCATCTGCACGTTCTTGTCTCCAAGGACGCGACATAGGGCAGTGAGCCGGCCCCTCGAATTCTGAATGAACACGTTAAGCTGATCAATCATGACATTCTCCTAATCGCGCAGGTCAACAATACGAACCGCTTTGCCCTCTGAACGCTCAATTGCATATGGTTCGACGACTTTGATGCCGATCTTAATGGCAAGCTCGTCTTTAAGGGCCTGCTGCAGACGCCGCTGCAGTGTTTCGATCTTGCGAATTTCATCGATTGGGAAATCTGGCTTGATCTCGACTTTGAGAGTCGCGACATCAAGACCACCTTTTCGAGTGAGCTCGATTTGATACCAATTGGAGAACTCGGGAAATGCGATGCAGATGTTTTCAATCTGGCTCGGGAAGACATTGACGCCTCTGATAATCATCATGTCGTCGGTTCGACCATGGATACGATCGATTCTGCGATGCGTGCGTCCGCAGGGACAAGGTTCGGGGATAATCCGCGAGATATCGCGCGTACGATATCGAACGACAGGCGACGCCTCTTTGGTAAGCGTTGTGAATACAAGTTCACCAAGCTCGCCATCAGGAACAGGCTGATGCGTCTCGACATCGAGAACCTCGATCAAGAGGTGGTCCTCTGCTACGTGCAGGCCGTTTTGCTGAGCACACTCCATGGCAACGCCAGGCCCCATGACTTCTGTAAGTCCATAGACGTCGTATGCCTTATAACCAAGTTTTTCCTCAAGGTTCTCGCGAAATTGATCAGAGAACGCTTCAGCGCCATGGATGCCTGCCTTAAGGTGAAATGCCTTGCGTGGGTCGATGCCCATCTCGATTGCCGTGTCTGCAATGTGCATAGCGTAGCTTGGCGTGCATGCAATGATAGTGGATCCCATATTCTGCAAAACATTGATCTGTCGCTTGGTGTTGCCGGCTGACATGGGAATGGTTTGCGCACCCACGGCAAGCGCACCATAATGCGCGCCTAGGCCACCTGTAAACAACCCATAGCCATAGCATATGTGTATGATGTCCTCTTTGCCGCCACCAGCGTAGCTGATGCCACGAGCAAAACAATCGCTCCATCCTTGAAGGTCCGCATCGGTATAGCCCGACACAGTCGCGATTCCGGTTGTGCCGCTGGACATGTGGATTTCTTTGACGTCCTTGCGATCGACAGCGAAAAGTCCATAAGGATATTGATCACGCAGGTCCTGTTTCGTGGTGAAGGGGGCCCGTTGAATATCTTCAAGCGATTCGACACTGTGCGGGTCAAATCCCGCCGCGTCGAATGAGTCTCGATAAAACGGAATATTCTCGTAGCATCGTATAAGCGATGATTTGAGACGATACAGCTGCAACGCCCTAAGCACGCCGCTTTCCATATGGGTTATTTCGTCTTGGTACGCCATTGCCTCCTGCCTTTCTGGATACCTCATCGCTCTTTGTCAGTGTGGGTCATCCAGCTTGTTACGAACGTGGGTCTTGCATATGTCATCCGCCATTTGAAGCTGCAGCTTCGGCACTGGCTTCTGGAGTCGTTGTAGCCGCTGCCGGACCGACGGTTATGATTTCGTTTTGTGCCGAATACACCGAATGGAAAGTGACGTCATGCAGCGTGTCGCCTGTCGCCGTCTTGACAAGGTATCGAATGTCTATGCTGCGGCCGTCCGCGCCCGTTTGCGTGACCGTTCGGGTGCCGGCAGCCAAAGCGTTGTCTGTTTCGGTGATCGTGACGTATTTATTGCCCGCTTTCCATTCGCCACGTTGGCAATCGATGGTGCGGCCGTCTTTCGTGCCCCAAAAACTAACCACGACATCTTCGCCCGAGGCCGTAGCTGTGATAAGGATGTGATGGGACATATCGTTAACCCATTTCAAGTCGGGCGTGGTCCACGAAACGGTTGCGTCTGCAAAACCATCGTCATCATACGATGAGATGTAAAAATCATGGTTGGTGCGTTCCTGAATGCCGAGCCCTGAATAACATGCACAGTTGAATACGCAGGTCGCGACTTGGCAGATGCCGCCCCCAAGCTGATCTTCATGCTTACCGTTAACGATAACGGGAGCCGTTTCGAATCCCTTTTCGGCTGTGCGCTCCCCTGTCGTCCCATTAAAAGACCATGTTGCCCCTGGTGCCACTATTGAATTGTTTATCAAAGAGCACAAGAGTTTGATATTGTTGATACGAGCGGATGTGCCAGACAGAGGAATCGTCCAAGTTGCAAGACGTTCCGTGATGCCCATCGCCTTTGCCTCTTCGGTCGTGAACTCAGGCTCAATCGTCATATCGTCAAGCGCGATCGTGCGCGAGCTGGCGGTTTCATCATCGACAGTGCCAAAGAGCAAATCTTGGAGCTTAACTTCAGCCGCAGCGCGATCAGGACCATAGCCGTTGACGCTGTTAACGATAACAACAGATCCAGAACTCGTATCAAAAGATGCGTTGACCGCACCTCCTGTTGCAAGGGAACCAAGAATGTCGACAAGGTATTTGTCCATAGCCGCTTGATCGACGTATGCCTGCAACGTATAGCCAGAATTTGAATCATATCCAGCAGATGTATCGTATTGGGCCGTGGCGCTACCATCGCTCACGACTTTCTGAGTGCTGTTTCCAAAGGTCATGACATCGCCAGGCGCAAGCACTTTCTGGCTGATCACGCTACCAAGGTCAGCGGTCTTCATTACCCATGTCTTTGGGCTGTGCGTCAAAGTAACGTCTTTTGCGATAGAAGCTTTCACCTGATCTGCGACTCTTTGTGCGGTTTCCGGTGAAATATGCATCGTATCTGTCTTCATAGGTATTACGAAGTATGGATTTGTGGAATTATATACCGCAGAACTGAAAGACTTGATGAAGGAATCGGTATTGACCGATACGCCATCGCTGCCTTTCTTCACGCCGACGGCCCCACTTTCAATCGTCACGGTGCTGTCGACGATAGGAGTACCGATTTCCTGGTTGATCTCCGTCATAAGCACATTGAAATATTCTCCATGAACCGAAACGGTCGCATCGAGCTTTTTACCGCCAAACCATGCCCCGAAACGATCAGCAATGAAATTGCCCCCACGGCCGACCTGATAAGCCTGCGTCGCAAGCGAGTCGCCATCAATATAGGCGCCGATAGTTTCGGCGTTCACTATCCACTTATCGATGGTGCCGTCGCCGTTAATATCGGACCCCGCGGCTGTTTCATCTGCATAGGCCTGTGCTACGCCAGAATTATCGATTTGAACACCGTCTTTTGAAGCGCAGGCGCTATCTTCGTAGATTGCAACATGCGCGCTTGATAGCGTCGGGGTAAGTTCCTCCGTAAGTTTTGCGGATGCGTCTTCCGTAGTCATTCCGCCGACGTCGACGCCTTGGACAGAAACGCCTGGATGAATCTTTCCAAACGATGCCGAGATATCAACGCAGCAATAGATAACAAGAATTGCGATAATTACGAAAACGGGGAGCATCAACTTGGTGTGGGTTTTGACAAACCTGATAAAGGATTTGCCAGCTCTCGCATCATGTGACTGTTGAGAACCCTTGACCTGGGTGCGTTTGAGCTTGCCAGTTCCTTTCGGGTTGAAGTTGGAATGGCCTTTGTCAACAAGCGGTTTGAGCCTCTTGGATGATGTGGTTGCTGAGCGCGAGCTTCGCTGAGGGATAGAGCCCGTTTTTGACAGACGTATATCGCCGCTCATTCCCCGTTTTTGAGACGATGATTTCTTTGAAGCACTTACGGACCTGGTAGCTTTAGAAGATTTACGAGTCGTCGGTTTACGCGCACCGGCATTCGATGGCGAAGATTTTCGCTGATTGGAATTTCGTTTATTGTTCAGCTCCGCCAAAACGTACAATTGCCTTTCTTGTCATAAATATGAAATAGCAGGATACCACCAATGACCCGCGAGTATCTACGTGTTTGCGAACAGTTGCGTAAAAATATCGTCTTCATCTGGCCGACGGCGCACTAGGTCAGTCGATTTTAATGCCAGATTATGGCAACAGGGCGTTTTGCCGGCATGAAGCTTGTCTATCGAACTAATCAGGCGGTCTATTTGTGCGAAAGATAGAGCCGAGTGCTTTTAACGATATACATGATAAGCGCAATGATAGAACAGATAAGACCCGCATAGATAAACCATATCCCCAACAAGGCAGGATCGAGACCAAACCCCGGAAGCCAAAGGGGAGCTGATGCGAAACCGAGCCCGTTGAGCTCTGGTGCGCCGAGCAATAAAAGGCAGAAGCCGAACATGAGAAATGCCGTGGCAAATTTCCCAACGTATACAACAGGAGGCACCTCGCCTATCGTCGATAGAAGAAATTTTCCGCCTGCCAGCAAGAACAGATCACGCACGATGAGGTACACCAGTATCCAGAGCGGCAGTCTGCCAAGCACGCATACAGAAATCACGCCAACGGCTATTAGCAACCTGTCAACAAGAGGATCAAAAAGTTTACCAAGCTTAGAGACCTGATGCGTACGGCGTGCGATCTGCCCATCGACCCAATCGGTTGAAGCTGCAACAGCGAATACTACGAGAGCAGCGAACGAATATGGGGTTGCGAAGAGCAGCCAAAGGAATACGGGCAAGAGCAGGAGCCTGATCAATGTGACCACGTTGGGAACCGTGAGCACCTTATCAAGGACTATCTCTTCTTCGCTGCCATCATTCTGCTCTGTCACGAAAACATTATCCCCTAATCGTCAGCACGCTCTTCAGCTTGCTTTTTCTTCGCCTGCGCTGCCTTTGCGGCTGCGGCGGCTTTTTTCTCAGCCGCTGCACGAGCGCGTTTCTCGCGTTCTTCCTCGGTAAGCTCATAAACCAGCATCGTCATATTATCCGTCGTGATAGGCGGACGATCCTGCAACATCTTGAGATCATGCGTAGGACATGCACGCACGCATGAATCGCAAGCGATACACCTATATGGCAAATACTCCCACCGTGACGAATCACGGTCGACAATAATAGCATCAGCCGGGCACTTACGTTGGCAACTTCCGCAGAAAATGCAATCGTCAACAGCAATCATATCGATTTGGCCACGCGTGCGTTCGAACGGCTCGCGCTTCTCATACGGATACCGTCTGGTGGGGGCCTTCTTGAACAGGCTCTTGAGCGTCATTCCGCCCAGTTTGAATACACCCATCTCCCCTACCTTTCAGTGCAGCTTATGCACGGGTCTATAGTCAGTACGACCATTGGCACATCGGCGAGCTCGACGCCCGACAGCGCCGCGACCATGCCAGCTATGTTCTGGCTTGTCGGCGTGCGGACACGCATACGCGTAAGAAACTTGGTTCCATTGCCTATCGCATAGTAAAACGCCTGGCCACGAGGCTGTTCAAGCGTCATCATAGTTTGCGAACCATCAGCTGGCACGCCCTTGAACGGGACCATGACATCCCCATCGGGAATCTTGGCAACAAGCTCGTTGATGATATCGATAGATTGCAAGACCTCTTTAACGCGCACGTCGCAGCGTGCATAGCAATCGCCCTGGTCAGATACGATTGGCTGGAAATCAGCAATATCGTCATAGGCTCCAACACCCAGCAGGCGCTCATCGACTTCGAGTCCCGAAGCGCGTCCAAAGGGCCCGACCATCGAGAGCTCGGCTGCCTGTTCACTCGAAATGAACCCGACGCCGACCATACGGCTTTTGACAGAAGAATCATCAAGAAGCGTTTTTGCGATCGTGCGGTATTCCTGACGCATTCGCTCGAGCACAATGCAGATACCCTTGAGCGTTTCATTAGAAACATCCTGCTTGAATCCGCCTACATCGCATGCTGAAAAGATCACGCGACCGCCAGTGCATTCCTCGAAGATGTCGAGTACCTGTTCACGTAGACGCCAGGCATGCATGAACAGTGCTTCGAACCCGAATCCATCAGCCAGAAGACCGAGCCAAAGCAAGTGCGAGTGAATTCGAGAAAGCTCATGAAAGATAACGCGGAGATATTCGGCGCGCTTGGTGATTTCAATACCCATAAGCTGTTCGATGCATTGGGAATAGCCAAGAGAGTGGCCAAACGAGCAGATTCCGCAAATGCGCTCTGTGACATAGACAAACTGCGTGAAGTCGCGTTTTTCAACGAGTTTTTCAAGGCCACGGTGGATATAGCCGATACGCGGAATGGCATTGACGACCCGCTCGTCCTCAAGCACAAGATCAAGATGGACTGGTTCGGGCAGTACGGGATGCTGTGGGCCAAATGGGATGACGGTTCGTTTACTCATCGTTGTCCCCCTCCCTCTCTGGCTCGGTTTGCTCAGCGGCCGCCGCACGTGGATTCATCGGATACGCCATCGATACACGGTAGAACTCTCCGCCGAAATCGATGTTTATCCCATCGATATGGATACCGAACAGGTCATGCGTCTCGTTTTCAAAGACGAAAGCCGCTGGATAACAATCGGTAATGGAAGGAACATGTGTGCCATCAGGGACATTGACAACCAAACCGGTCATCGATCCATCCTTTGTCTGAGGATCGACAAATGCATAGAGCAGCTCGCAGGATTCTTCAAGCGTCGTCGCGCATATCTGTACGAACTTGAAGTCATTGGCTTTATAATCGGCCACGGTCTCATGCAGCGTATCAAGTCCGATGTTGATAAACGTGGGTGATTGGTAGCGTCTCATGTTCGCCTCCTATTCCACGCCGGCACCAGAAGCGCCGGGCACATCGTCGACATCTGCCACCGAAGCATGCGCACCCGAAGCGGGCACGGCGTCCGAGCGGTCTTTTTCCGCAGGACTCTTCTTCATAGCTTCGGCTTTCTTTTCAAGGATATCGACGCCAGCAACAACGGCATCGATAATCGATTCAGGTCGTACAGCGCATCCAGGTACATACGCATCGACAGGAATGACCGTGTTGATGCCACCTCGTATGTTGTAGCAGGTCCGATAAACGCCACCTCCGCAAGCGCAAGCGCCGCACGCGACAACGACCTTGGGTTCAAGCATCTGGTCGTAAATTTGTTTTATAACCGGAGCATTCTGTTCATTTACTGCGCCGGTCACAACGAAGATATCGGCGTGCTTGGGATTACCCGTGTTGACTACACCAAAACGCTCGGCGTCGTAAAGCGGGGTCAGCGCGGCAAGAACTTCTATATCGCAGCCGTTGCAACTGGAACCGTCGTAGTGGATGATCCAAGGCGATTTGCTCAGATATGACATTGACGCACCTCCTTTAGATAAAGAGCAGATAGACGATGTTGATTCCGCCTGCGATCAGGGCAACCCACCAAGCGCTTCTAAGCATGGTTTCCCATTTGACTCGAGCGAAGTTATTGTCAATCCAAATTTCCAGGAACCATATCAAAAGGACTACAGCCACTGTCACGATACCGGCGACCCAGCCCCCGGCCCATACTACGAACATGGCGGTCCAGCCCAGAAACAGAATATTTTCGTACCAATGCGAGAGCTCGACGAGCGCGAGGGTTCGTCCAGAAAATTCAGTGACGACACCACGGACGAGTTCTTGATGCGCATGCTGCGCCATAGAGATATCGAATGGCGATTTGCGCAGCTTGATGGTCAGAACGAAGATGAACCCAAGGAATATGAGTGGCAGCCAACGGACAAGAGGCATGTCTGCAAAAAGCAGATCTTTGACGCTGAAAGAGCCCGTTGCCATGAATAGACCGATTGCCACAAGCAAGACCATCGGTTCGTAGGACATCACCTGAACCATTTCACGTTCGGCGCCAATCTCTGCATAAGGAGAACGTGAAGAATACGCCGCCAAGATCAAGAACAGCGCACCGAGCGTCTGAATAAAAACGCAGAGAAGGAAATTTGCTCCGGCAAAAAACGCCATGCCTGCCAAAACAATGCATATAAGATAAAGCACGATATAGAGATCTTGAGCTCCGTTGACTGTAGCGTCCTCCTTTGAAAGGAGTTTGCGGAAATCCCAGTAGGGCTGCAGGATCTTTGGCCCAACACGACCTTGCATGCCAGCGCTTATCTTGCGATCAAGACCGGCAAGCAAGCATCCGATGATAGGTGCGGCGATCAAGAATGCGAGCATTCCGACGAACGACCAGATTGAATAGCCAAAAATTTCCATCTTACATCCCCCCTCCACTGCTCGAAGATGACGAAGAAGACGAAGAAGACGAAGAAGAGCTGGATGTCGAACTTTGCTGCTGCGCCATCTGCAAGTAGAGCAGGTCCATAAGATCATTCATGTCCTCGATACCCATCTGCTGCTTCAGGGCATCTTTATTCTGTTCCCAATATTGTTCGTAGTATTCGTAATATTGCTTGTATGTGGCAAAGTCGACACCGCTCTTTTCCCACATACTGCCAGAATAACTGCTGTATTCCACGCCGATACTGGTGAGGGTCTCTTGCTCGGTTGCAATCGATTGCGTGACGAATGCAAATGAACCAAGAATAAGCGTAAGCGACACAGCGACTCCGATAAGGATCACCTTACGTTCTGCGAACATCTCGCCCATATACCAATTGCGCTGCGTGGCCACTGTTTCCCCATTGAAGGAATTGCGAAAAGTGCGACCAGCTGGGTCAATGCCGACGCCAGACATATAGACTGGCAATTGACGTTTCTTCGTTTCGCCGGTAAAGCCCAGAAACACGATTGCGACAACAAGGCCTATGACAGCCATGATCCACAGGTCACCGCTAGTAATTGTGGTCGACACATTCGAAAAGACCGACTGCAGATACGGCACGACCACCGAAATGGAGATAAGTGGAAAAGCGATACAACAGCCAACCGTGAGTATAGTCATGAGCCCAAGAGCGGCCCATTCGCTGCGATAGACCGAAATCTCGACATCTTCTGCATTGTTGTTGGCAATTGCCAATATCTTGCCGAGCCATTTAGCCCAGAACAGGAAAGTGGCGGCCGATCCGAAAACCAGAAGAAGGATAAGGATAACGTTTTGAGACTGGGCAAAAGCCTGAAGCGCGGCCCATTTTGAAACCAGCATGCCAAAAGGCGCCACAAACATGCCCATGATGCCGATAGCCATAAGGCGGGCTAGGCGCGGCATACGTTCGAAGAGGTCGTCCATGTCCTCGATATTGCGGCTCCCAATATGATGCTCTGCTGTGCCGACGCATAAGAAGAGCAGCGATTTCGCAACTGCGTGAAAGACGAGCAGGAATATGGCTGCCCATATGGCGCCGTCGCTTCCCACGCCTGCACATGCAGTGATCAGGCCAAGATTGGAAATGGTGGAATAGGCCAAGACACGCTTCGCATTGGATTGACTGATTGCGGCCAGGGCGCAGAACAAAAACGTCGCTCCACCAACGATCATGACGAGGTAGCCGGGGATATTGAAACCAAGACAGGGAGAGAGTTTGATGAGCAAGAATACGCCGGCTTTGACCATTGTCGATGAATGAAGCAGGGCAGATGTTGGCGTCGGCGCCACCATTGCGCCCAATAGCCAACTTTGAAACGGCATCTGCGCAGCCTTGGTAAACGCTGCGAGCGAAAGAAGCATAAGCGGCGCGTATGTAACGACAATCATTCCATTGCTTGCAAGCGAAAGCGTTGTGGAGATAAATGTATCAAGCTCCATGACACCGTAAAAGCTGCCGACCCAGATAAGAGCGATGGAAAATGCGATGCCTCCGATAAGATTGAGAACAATCTGCAGAAAGGAGTTGTTGATCGCTTCTTCCGTTCGCGTATAGCCGATAAGCGCAAACGAGCATACCGTGGTAATTTCCCACGCACAAAGCATCCAGGTAAGCGCATTGGAGAAGACGAGCGCGAACATTGCGCCCAAGAAAGCGAACATGACGGAAAAGAAGATATGGCGACGATCTGGGCCGGAAGCATGCTCTTCATGAACACGCATATATCCCAGTGCATAGACGGTTATGCCGCTGCCGACGATGCCAATGATAAGCGCCATGATGATCGAAAGGTTATCGATATAAAGCGCATGCGTAACAGTAACGTGCTCTGCAACGGCGAAATCGAGGTAAAACGCAAGCCCGAGCTGCACGATAGCAAGAACAACCGCAAGATATTTCTTGTGGTAGAAACCCTTGGCAATGATATAGAGGCAAAGTGCGGCGTCGATGGCAAGGGCAAGGTATCCAAGGGCAGATGAAGCTCCTGCATCGACAGCATACAAATGCGTGTCTGACGAGAGAAACTCCACAGCGCAGAATATAGTGCCGCATGCGATTACGAGCGCACCAATTACGGTGATGTAGCTACGCGCCGTGTCGTTGCGCACGAAAAACACAACCAAGGCGACGAGCATGGGAAATAGGATAAGGAACGCTATTGTTGCGATTCCGATGTCCATTGACGCATCTCCTTCCTGATTTCGCAAACCAGATTTTGAGTACTTTAGTAGAGTGAGAGCGAGATAGTGACATCAAATCATGCGAAATCTGCCAGTGGACGCGCGTTGGCCCAGAGGGGTTTCAGGAACATCTATTTGCACAACGCTGTCTTGCAAGGTGATGTATGATTCTGTAAAACGTCCCTACATCGACCTAGGAGACACGATGGAAAAAAAGGAACTCGAAGCATTTACAGCGCTTTCTCAGAGCAAAACCGTTAGCGAAGCATGCTCTAAGACGGGGCTTGCCGAAAACGAACTCAAAGAAATCATCGGCCGTCTTGAAGATAAACTTGGATATCCCGTGATAAGCCGTGTTGATGCCAATGTGGAGCTTACGCAGTTTGGCAAAATACTTCGCAATAACGCAGAGCGTATCATCCTCGATCTAAATCAAGTCGAAAGCGCTATGCAGCGTGCAGCGGGAAAGACAGAGGGACGAATACGCTTTGGGTGTTTTACCACTGCGCATTCATTTGTTCTTCTGGGTCAGATAGCAAACGCATTTCCCGATATCGACTTTCGTACAACTGTTTGCGCCATACGGGGCATTCTGACTGGTCTCGCACAAGACAAGCTCGATATAGCGATTTTGCCTGAAACAGCTGTGCCCGACGGGTATCTGAGTCTTCCCGTCTATGATGAGCAGGCCTATCTGTCGGTCCCCTATAATTCAAGCCTCGCAGATAAACAAAGCGTATCGCTTGATGATATCGCGCATGAGCCGATAGCGTTAGCCGCCGATATCCACGGCCAAAGCCAATGGTATGAGAGCATTTTCAAAGCAAGTGGCGGCGAGGGAGCACGTGTGCAGCATCCCGACATGCCAGCATTCTTCGCCGGCATGCAGGATACCCCGCTTAGCTATTTCAGCTCTTCTCTTATGGAATTGTTCGGCGTTGCAAATTCAGGGCGCGCCGAGCTTCCGATCGACGCCGATGTTGCGCACCGCAAAATCGTTTTGGCGTATCCAAAAGACAAAAAATCCATCACGGAAATTTCTCCCGATGAACTTATAGCTCTGATAAAAGACAAAAAATCCAAATTAGAGCCCGTGCTTGATTTTGTTGCCCAAAACAAGGATGCGCTGTACACATGCAGCGCATTTATCCCCTATCTCATGCATCCAGGCAGAATTCATAATCTCGACGCATCAAGGGAGTCTTAAAAAACCGGGGGCATCTTTTCTAGATTATCCCTGGAAATCCAAGCTGGCGAAGAGCTTCGAACAGAACGATATTCGCAGCGTTCGACAGGTTAAGTGAAACCGCATCGGGGTCAGTCGGGTCGCCGACGGGCCCCGTAGTCGTCTTTGGCGATAGTCCTTCACGCTCGATCATTGGAATACGCAGGCAACGGTCCAAATGCGCTTCAAGAATATCTTCAGCTATTCCGGTCGATTCTTTCCCAAACATAAGATAGTCGCCGTCCGCATATTCAACCTCATGATAAAAAGAATCAGATTTCTTGGTGAACATCCAAGGGTCAGCGCCCGCATTTTTGTCTAGAAAGTCTTGATAGCTCCTATACGTATGCAGGTCAAGATCATGCCAATAGCCCATACCGCTGCGCCTGATCATTCGATCATCCAGGCTGAACCCCAAAGGTTCGATTAAGTGCAGCCGTGCATTTGTAAGAACGCATGACCTGCCTATCGTACCTGTATTCGCAGGGATTTCAGGTTCATATAAAACGATATTGAGCATAAAGGTTTCGCTTTTCCCTTTCTGTAATTCGATTAATTGGACAGCTAAATCGATAAAACGCCATTATTGCCCGATGAGCCACTCACCCATCGTGTCGACCTGAGCAAGCTTCACCTTATCCTGACCAATACAGCCAGGCGTATTCAGGCCACTGAAGAGAAGCGTTTTCCTCTCGGTGAAGCCGGCAATTCCGAACGCGCCCGCAACAGTTGCGTCCACAACAGAATCAAGCGAACCTTCGCCCATGCTCCCGCTGGTCAAGATAATGCCGACCCTTTTTCCAGATTTCGAGGCAACGGTCATACCCTGCATACCAGGATTGAAAAACGCATAAAGTCGATCGATGACAACCTTTGCCTGGGCCGTTATCGAATACCAGTAAACCGGCGAGAGGAATATAACCCCATCGCAGGAATCGAGTTCGGGCAGCAAATTCGACATATCGTCTTTTTGCGCACACCATGCCTCGTCATGTTTCATGCATGCATCGCAGGCGAGACAGAAATTAATGCTTTCCTTACGAAAGTCAACAAGCTTGACCTCGTGGCCTGCTGCTTCGATCTTCTCAATCAGACGTGTTGCCAGAAACTGACAATTACCATGTGGACGCGGCGAGGTATTGATAACGATGTATCTACTCATTGTCGTCCCTTCTTCTCAGCATGATTTTATGGCGCACATAGAATATCAGACCTTTGCAAGCACGACTGATCAACGGACAAGCGCATCGCAGGTCAAAAGTATTCTCTCCTTACTATGGCTTAGCGAATACCATGGTTTTCCATAATTCATTGCTCGCAGATCAAAGATGCAGAGAAAATAGATTTCTCAACAGATATCGTTCAAGATATGAACTGGCTAGATAGAACAGACACACTTGAACATATTGCACGCGAGCTCGACGACCTCTCGACATTGCTTTCGATTGCCCTAAGCGGCGCGGATGGTCCCACAGAGGAATTGATGCGTATCATGTGCTCGATGCTCGAACAAGATGCGGATTTGTTACGTTTCGTCTCGACCGACATAGAAATGAGCGAATGCGATACGTGATTCCGAACGCCAATTCGAATTGCTTATGAGGTGCACATGTGTAAAGAATGCTGCATGAATCCGTTTTATGCATATAACGTCTATAGAAGTTTTATTAATCAATATATTTAATTTTTGATGACACAATATTTTATACGTTTTATTATAGAGCCATGGAAAATATAGAACTAATAGACAGGCTTCGCACCATTGCACAGGAACTCGACGACCTGTCTACTTTGCATGCGTTAAATAGCGAAGATGCCGATGATCCCGCTGCGTCGCTCATGCGCGTTACCTCTTCTGCACTTGAGTACGACGCCGAACAGCTGAGGCATATTTCATCGCTTATCGATAAAGCGAACTGACATTTCCCAAGCATGTAGATACCAAAGACGTACACGAGGCAATTGAGCAAAATCGCTCACTGCTGATACAGCTTATTGGCAAGGAGCCGTTTAAGCTTGTCGATATTCAGCGGCTTTGTAAAATAATCGGTGAAACCAGCAGCCAGAGCGCGCCTCTTGGCGCTACCGAAAGCGTCTGCAGTCAATGCGATAATCGGTATGTCGCGTGCATCTGCTCGCGACATATTTCGTATCTTCTCAGTTGCCTCATATCCGTTCATAAGCGGCATCTGTATATCCATCAAAATAAGGTCATAAAAGCCAATCTTAGACATGGCAAACTTATCGACAGCCTCATGACCATCCGAAACGTGATCAACCGTCAGCCCAATCTCGTCAAGGATGCGCAGTGCGATTTCGGTATTGACGAAATTATCCTCTGCAAGAAGAACGTGGCCATGCAGGGAGATATTGCTTGTATCGTCATATTCGCCGGCTGTTGCTGATTCACTCGGGGAAACGATCCTCATGGGGACCCGAACCTCGACTCTTGTCCCTTCTCCAAGCTTGCTTTGTATGGAGATAGTTCCGTCAAGCATATCAACGAGCCGGTGAATGATATACAGACCCAGGCCAGTGCCTCCAGAGATATTTCTACGTTCGGGATTTTCAACATCTTGTCTGAATGGCTCGAATACATGACTGAGAAACTCTTCATTCATGCCGATGCCAGTATCCTCGACAATGAAATAACACTGCGTCATGCCATTTTGAGCAGGCTCGTGACCGGTAATAAACTTAATCGTACCGCCCGAATGCGTATAGGTAATCGCATTCATAATGACATTCAGCGTGATTTGGCGCCATCTGACGGGGTCAGTGAAAAAGGTGACGGCATCGTCTCTATGCTCGATTTCAGCCGATATACCCTTCTTCTGTGTTTCGGTGCGGATAATGTTGTCGAATTCATCAATGTATTCGGAATAACCATATTGTTCGAAATGCAGCTGAACCTGTCCGCTGTCGATCTTAGAGACATCTAGAATATCGTTGATAAGGCTATTCAAAAAGGCGCTCGAGCTTTCTATACGGTTCAGATCATGAGCAAGCTTTTCAGGATTGCCAATATCTTGATAGGCGAACTCCGTCATGCTCTTGATAGCAGAAAGCGGTGTGCGGATGTCGTGGCTGATTCTGGAAATAAAGTCGAGTTTGGCATCATTTGCCTGCTCCGCCGCAGCTAGGGCCTCAGAGAGCTCCTCGGTTCTGATCTCTTCTTCGGCAAGCGCCTGCGTGACATCGGAGCGAATGACCAGTACGAGCCTTCTATCCTTGTCGAGCCAGACAAACCTGAACTGCTTTTTTGCAATGCCGTCTGCGCTCTTGTCATTATTTGGGAAAGAATAGGTGATGTAGAATTCAGTGTTTTCGTCCAGACCGGAGGCGATTGACTCAAGCGAGAACGTATAACGAAAATGATAGGCTTCCTTAGAATTGATAAGGTACTTAGTGGCTTGATCGATATAGCGAGCATACAGTATCTTGCGCTGACCACGAGAAGCGTCATCATGCCTTCCGAACCAAGTTCCGCTACGCAGCTCGATAGTCTGTTTAGACATATCAATAACCGCGATGAAATCAACGGTCTCCTCGGTTTTGGCTAAGATTAGATCGTCTAGTTCGATTTTAAGCTGACGCTCGCGCAACTCAGTCACATCGTTGAGAAGGTAGAAGACGGTCTGTTCGGTTTTATCCATCCAGCGGTAATCGATCTGGAGAAAGTGCTCGCGATCGTGAATATCGACAAGCTCTATGATGTTTCTGAACACACCATCGCCCTTTTCAAGCGCCTGCTTGATATTCGCAATGGAAGTTACCTTGTCCAGGCGTTTTTCTGAATCGTAGTTAAGCGGCCATAACGATTCTGAACTGACAGAAGACCGATCCTCATAAGGGACCTGATCTTCGTCTGAGGTTTCGCAACCGTAATCATAATGCGTCCAAGAACCATCTGTGATACCGATGACGCCGATTTGAATAAAGCCGAATTCCGAAAGCCTGTTTAGTATCTCGTCTTCAAGCTGTTCGCGTGTAATCATTGTTTTAGATGTCTGTGTTTCCACGATGTCATCATTCCTTGAAGAAAATGGGGGTATGCGCGGGCATTTCCCAAAGAGAAAGGGTCTCATCGGTCCACTTAGCGACATTCATCTGAAAGCCCCCGGCCTCTTGGACGGTAAGAATTTCACCTACCATATTCGCGATGACCTCGATACCCATGTCTTCAAGATATGTAACGGCGTCCTTATAGAGGATGAGGAGCTCCATCATCGACGTGGCACCAAGGCCATTTATCATGACGAACACCCTATCGCCACGTTTAAGGCCCACAGCTTCCACAAGCTTCGGCGCAATAAGTCCAATGGTTTCTTGAGACGAGGCCATCTTGATTCTGACGCCTCCACCCTCACCATGCTGCCCTGCACCGATTTCCATCAAGTTGGTATTTTGCAAATCACCAAACGACATGCCATTTTGCGGATGAGTCGCATCGGTTGTTTTAACAGTGATCGATGCCATGGAATCGGCATAATCCTGGCAGATATCGGCAATCTTATCGAGCGCCATGTTCCGTTCTGCGGCAGCCGCAGCGATATGATACATCGGAATAACTCCAGCTAGACCACGTTTATTATCCTCGCCTTCGGGATCATATCCTATTTCATCAGCCGTGATGATCTGACGAACATTGATGTGGGATTCTTCTGCCAGCGTCAAAGC
>CAYSZR010000009.1:0-40825 GCA_964435565.1 uncultured Coriobacteriaceae bacterium | reverse complement strand
GGCCGATACTTGGGGTACCCCAAAACCACCCCTCTAAAATCATACAAACAGTCGCGATTTTCGGGATTTTGCTGACTGTTTGTATGATTTTAGGTATTCAATTCATCAAAAAGTCGATATATGTGGATTATTCCCACATATAACCAACGCCTCGGATGGTGCACAAATGAGCGGAGAGCTCGTTTCCGAGTTTGGAGCGCACGCGGCGCACGTGCACGTCGACTGTTCGCGAGCCACCGTAGTAATCAAAGCCCCAAACACATGAGAGAAGCGCATCACGCGAGTACGCATGCCCCGGATGCGTCACCAGAAAGGCGAGCAAGGCATATTCAAGGTACGTAAAGTCAACCGGCACGCCATCGACAAGGACCTGATAAGTCGAAAGATTGATTGCCATAGAATCTATAGTGATGAAATCGGTATTCGCGGTTTCCTCGCCCGGCCACAGCAGGTGCCGCATGCGAATGACCACCTCTGCATCGGGTGATGTGGGCAAAATGAAATCCGCCGGGATACGCGCGGGTAAGCGCAACGTCTTGAGCGACTCGTGTTCGACGATCAAAAGCAACGCCGTGTTGTCTGCCGTATGTAGCATCTGCTCGAGTTCTGCTATCGCGCCCCTACGCATATTTGCCGTCGAGCAAACCACGAGGTCGGTGTCTGCCAGCGCATGGGCGACATCTGCAGGCTGCGCTGTATTGAAATCAGCGTCAAGCTCGGAGGTCAGGCGCGCGAAGCGCGCGTATGTCTGCATGCCCTCCTGTATGTATAAGACACGTTTTCGATGCATGTCATCAGTCTTTCAGCCTCTAAAGGATCGGATAGTTTCGCGAGATCTCCCACTGCGTCACCTGCTCGCGATAGGACTGCCATTCTTCCTTTTTGTTCTCGACGATAAACCGGTGCATCTCTTCGCCAAGCACCTCGCGCATAAGGTCCGAAGCCTCAAACAACTCGGTTGCCTCATGTAAATCGCCAGGAAGCATCCGATAACCAGCCGCTTTGAACTCCTCATCGTCCAAGGCAAACAAGTCCTCCTGAGAAGGGGGCTCGAGCTCAAGTCCATCGGCAATACCGCGTAAGCCAGCTCCGAGCAAAACTGCAAAGACAAGATAGGGATTGCAAGCCGGATCGGGGCTGCGGTATTCGAAGCGCGCGGCGCTCGATTTGCCGGGTTTATACAACGGCACGCGAATAAGCGCGCTGCGATTTCGATTTGCCCAAGCCACGCAAACAGGGGCTTCATAACCGGGGATCAAGCGCTTATAAGAGTTCACGTACTGGTTGGTGATAAGCGTCATTTCAGGGGCGTACTTCAAAAGGCCCGCGATATAGCACTTGGCCGTTTTAGAAAGTCCGTATCCAAGGGGATCGTTGCTATCATAGAAAACGTTTTCATCATCGCGGAACAACGACTGATGCACGTGCATGCCGCTGCCGTTGATGCCCGGAATCGGCTTGGGCATGAAGCTTGCGTGAACGCCATGCTTGAGCGCGATCTCTTTCACGACCAGCCGATACGTCATCACAGAATCCGCCATTGAGAGCGCATCACTGTAGCGCAAGTCAATCTCTTGTTGCGACGGGGCGACCTCATGATGAGAATACTCGACGGGAATACCCATCTGCTCAAGCGTGAGGATCGTATCGCGACGCAGATTGGACGCAGTGTCGTCGGCGGTCAGATCAAAATACGACGCGTAGTCGATGGGTTCTGGTTTCGTGGAATCCTTAAAATAGAAATACTCGACCTCGGGGCCGACGTTCATGGTATATCCCAATTGTGCCGCCTGGGTAAGCATGCGACGCAGGACATAGCGTGGATCGCCATCAAAAGGTTTGCGATCGGGCGTGCAGATATTGCAGAACATCCGGGCAACGCCATCGTCTTTGGGACGCCATGGCAAAACCTGGAACGTGCTCGCATCGGGAAACGCGATCATATCGGATTCAACCGACCGAGCAAATCCCTCGATCGAGCTACCATCGAAGCCCATCCCCTCTTCGAAAGCCGCCTCGAGTTCGCTCGGCGTGATGGCAAACGATTTCATCTGACCAAGCACATCGGTAAACCACATGCGAATGAAGTGGATATGGCGCTCTTTTACGGTTTTAAGAACATAGTCCTTATTGGCCTCGGACGCAGCCGACCCAATAACCTCGAATTCGTCAAAATTCGCTCCAGACATCGCGTCCTTGCCTTTCCTCTTGAATGCACATAGCTACATTTTCGAGCATATCATCAGATTGTAAACATTGGGTTACACAATCATCCCTTCCCAGATTACCACCTAAAGGGGCATTTCTCTGCAATGCGCAAAGTTCCATGTATAATCACATGCATTATTGACAATCAAGAGAGGAGAGACCATGCCTGAATCAAACGATCCGATGAGCATGAATCCTTCGCCCATCCCGCAGCAGCAAAACGTCGATCAAGAGGCGCCGCAAGCCGACGTCGTCGAGCCGACACAGCCTGAGGCGCAGGCGATCCCACAGCAACCAGAAGCACAGGCAGCAGCTCAGCAGCAGCCCGAGCAGGCGACCCCGCAGCAACCGGAAGCGCAGCAAGCAACCCCGCAGCAACCGGAAGCGCAACCGCAGCCCGTTGCTCAGCAAGCATATCAACAGGCCCCCTATAGTGCGCCGCAACAAGAAGTCAAGGACACTGCCCCGCTTGTGCTGGGTATTCTCTCTATCGTATTTGCCGGAGTCATCGGCTTGATCCTGTCGATCGTCGGCATGAGCAAGAGCAAGAAAGTACTTGCCATCGCACCGAATAGCGGCAAGGCAAAGGGCGGCCGTATCTGCAGCATTGTCGGCCTCATCTTCTCCATCATCGCAATTGTCAGTGTCATCGCCCTCTTTGCGTTGGGCATCGGCATCTTCAGCAGCGATGTGGCGCAGGCAACGCAAACTGCCGATGCAACACTCAAGGAAGTCGTGAATCCCGATGCTGCAGAGCGTGAGGATTTCGTGTCCTCGTTCGAGACAGGCATGGGCGTCTCACTTTCCAGTCTTGGCATTTCTGGAGACGAATTCTCCACATGGCTGTTCGATTCGAATAGCTACAGCATCACGGACGTGAAGACGAACAGTACCAGCGGCAAGACGACCGCGACGGTTACCGCTAAAGTCAAAGCCCGCAGTCTTGTAGACATGGAAAAGAACCTTGAGAATATGGACACCTCGAAGTTCTCTACCGCAACTTCGGTCGATCAGTATTACAAGATTTTAGGCGATGCTATGAAAGACGCCATGAATCAGACCCAGCCTTCTGAAAAGACCGTCACGGTGACACTCACCAAGACAAACGGCACATGGACGACAGACAGCGGCGTCGCTGAAAATATTGCGACTTCCATTTACACGAAATAAGAACGCTGCCATAGCACACAAAAGAGCCACCGGCGCAATCGCGTCCGGTGGCTCTTCTTTTCGGTTGAGCTTATAGCCCTAGCCGCACAAAGGCGGCGCTAGATTGCCGCAAGTGCCTGACCGATATCATCAATAAGGTCCTGCGTACCTTCGATTCCGCAGCTCAGACGCACTAGGTCAGCAGAAATGCCCGCAGCTTCAAGCTCTGCGTCCGTCATCTGACGATGCGTCGATGAAGCGGGATGCAAACAGCAGGTACGCGCATCGGCGACATGCGTTGCAATCTGAGCTAGGCGCAGGTTACCCATAAATTCCTCGGCCTTATCGCGCCCACCAACAACACCGAAGCTCACAACGCCGCAAGTTGCGTTAGGCATGTACTTTTGAGCAAGCTCATAGCTCGTATCGCCAGGCAGACCTGGATAGCGCACCCAAGCGATCTTGGGATGCCCAGCCAGATACTCGGCCAAAGCCTGCCCATTTGCGCAATGCTGACGCATACGCACGTGCAGGCTCTCAAGCCCCAAGTTCAGATAGAACGCATTTTGCGGAGACTGGACAGAGCCAAAGTCACGCATAAGCTGCGAGGTCGCTTTCGAGATAAACGCGCCTTCCAAACCGAAGCGCTCTGTGTAGATAACACCGTGATAGCTTTCATCGGGCGTGGTAAGACCGGGAAACTTATCGGCATGCGCAGTCCAATCGAAGCTACCGGAATCGACGATAGCGCCGCCCAAAGCGCACCCGTGGCCCTCCATATACTTGGTCGTAGAATGCGTGACGATGTCGGCACCCCATTCAAAGGGGCGGCAATTGACCGGCGTGGGAAAGGTGTTGTCGACAATGAGCGGCACACCATGCGCATGCGCGGCAGCGGCGAAACGTTCGAAATCGAAGACGATGAGCGCAGGATTGGCGATGGTCTCGCCAAAAACGCACTTGGTATTCGGCCTAAACGCCGCTTCGAGTTCCGCATCGCTTGCATCGGGTCGCACGAAAGTCGTCTCCACGCCCATGCGTGCCATGGTCACGGCAAACAGATTGTACGTGCCGCCGTAGATAGCAGACGACGCCACAATGTGGTCACCACAACCAGCGATGTTGAAAGTCGCGAAAAAATTCGCCGCTTGGCCCGAAGACGTGAGCATCGCCGATGTTCCACCTTCGAGCTCGGCGATCTTCGCAGCAACATGATCGGTCGTCGGATTCTGCAGACGCGAATAGAAATAGCCCTCTTCTTCGAGATCGAAGAGCTTGCCCATCGCAGCAGAACTTTCGTATTTGAATGTCGTGGACTGAATAATGGGCACCTGGCGCGGCTCTCCATTGCCCGGCGTATAGCCGCCTTGTACGCAACGCGTCTCGATGCTTTTGCTCATCGGCTTTCGTTTCCTCTCATCAAAACGGAAAATCGATCGTTTAAACAGACAAACGGTTACAGTTCCCTATAAAAACAGCTTGTGTTGCCCGTATGGCATGCAGGGCCTTCGGCATCGACTTTGACCAGCAGCGTATCGCCATCGCAATCATAGAGCAACCCTTTGACATGCTGAACGTTTCCGCTGGTGGCGCCCTTATTCCAAAGCTCCTTGCGTGAACGCGACCAAAACCACGTCAGGCCGGTTTTGCGCGTAAGCTCAAGACTTTCCGCATTCATCCACGCAACCATCAGCACCTCACCGGTGTCATATTGCTGGACGACTGCGGGAATAAGTCCCCGCTCATCGAAAACGAGTTGGTCGACATCCATGTGCAGTCCTTATTGGCCCTGAGCCTTGTATTTATCTTCGGTCGCCTGCTTGGCACTCTCCCACCACGGACGATTATCCTCATACCATTTGATGGTATTGGCCAAACCATCCATGAAATCGGTGTGCTTGGGCTGCCAGCCCAATTCACGGCGCAGTTTGGTGGAATCTATAGCATAACGGCGGTCATGGCCCGGCCGATCGCGTACCCAGTCAAAATCATCGGCATCCTTGCCCATAGCCTTCAATATCGCATGCAGCACATCGATGTTATTACGTTCGCCATCGGCGCCGATAAGATAGGTCTCGCCAAGCTCGCCGCGTGTGAGGATCTCCCACACAGCACTTGAATGGTCTTCGGTATGGATCCAGTCGCGCACATTCTTGCCGTCGCCATAGAGTTTGGGGCGGATGCCAGAGAGGATGTTCGTGATCTGGCGAGGAATGAACTTCTCGATATGCTGACGCGGGCCATAGTTGTTCGAGCAGTTCGAAATGGTCGCACGCACGCCATACGTACGCACCCATGCGCGCACGAGCATGTCAGAGCTTGCCTTGGTCGAACTATACGGACTCGAAGGATGGTACGGCGTCTCTTCAGTGAAGCGCGCGGGATCATCAAGGGCAAGATCGCCATAGACCTCGTCAGTCGAAATGTGATGGAAGCGCACGTCATATGCGCGCGCTGCCTGCAGCAACGTAAACGTGCCTTCGACGTTGGTCTTCAAGAATGGAGTCGGATCGGCGATGGAATTATCGTTATGGCTTTCCGCTGCAAAGTGAACGACGGCATCGGCGCTGGCAAAGAGCTTATCGACAAGCTGCCCGTCGCAGATGTCACCATGCACGAAAGTCATACGGTCATCGGGCAGACCCGCGAGGTTATCGAGATTGCCCGCATAGGTAAGCGCATCGAGAACCGTGACGTGCACGCCCGGTTTATTGTCGATTACCCAGTGGACGAAATTGCTTCCGATAAAGCCCGCGCCGCCGGTGACGATAACGGACTTAGGTGAAAACGCCTCTGCCATGCTTGAAACTCCCTTACCTTGTGAACATATACCCACGCATTGTACCCGTTTGCGGTTGCTTCGGACTTACCCCTTGAACGCAGGATGCTTTCTATCTTTGTCGCTCAAATTGAGCTCGCAATCGACCGCAGGCCACTCGATGCCGAAAGCCGGATCATCGAACATATAGCCGCCTTCATCGTTTGCATGGTACACGTCATCGCACTTATAACAGAATTCTGCAATATCGGACAGAACCAAGAACCCATGTGCAAAGCCACGCGGGATGAAAAACTGGCGTTTGTTTTCAGCCGAGAGCAGGCAGCCCTCCCATTTGCCATAGGTTGGCGAACTTTCGCGCAAGTCAACGCAGACATCGAAGACCTCGCCTTTAACAACACGCACGAGCTTTGATTGCGGATGCTCGATCTGGAAATGCAAGCCGCGCAGCACGCCTTTGGTAGACGATGACTGGTTATCTTGCACGAACTCGACATCGATACCGCCGGCCACAAAATCAGGCCGCTTGTAGGTCTCCATGAAATAGCCGCGATCATCACCGTAAGCTTTCGCATCGACTACCAACACTCCATCGATCGAAGTCTTTGTGAAGGTGAAATTGCCGGACGTTATGCTGTCTCCTGCCGCCATGCACATCTCCTAATCAGCCAGCTCGTCGAAATGAGCCATATAGGTCGCAAGCGCGTCTTGCCACGGGCGCATCTCATCGCCAATGGTGGAAGCGAGATGTGCGTTTTCCAGGCTCGAATAAGCCGGTCTGCTCGCACTTTGCGGGAAGCGCTCCTTGTACTCGACGCTTGTGAGCCCTTCCTTGTCGCACGCAATTCCGGCAGCGTCAACAATGGCGCAAGCAAAGTCAAACCAGCTGCAGGTACCCTTGTTGGTGCAGTGATAGGTACCGTAATTCTCGGTCGCGGCGATTGCCAATATCTCGTAAGCAAGGTCATTGGCGCTCGTGGGATTGCCCATCTGGTCATTGACCACAGCAATCTTTCCGTTTTCACGGGCCACGCGCAGCATCGTCTTCACAAAGTTCTTGCCGATGTAACCATACAGCCATGCCGTGCGAATGACGAAGCTCTTCTCACACGCCGCGCGCACAAGCACCTCGCCTTCCCACTTGGTGCGCCCGTAGGCCGAAATAGGAGCGACGGGATCATCTTCCGTGCGAGCAACCGGGTCAGTACCGGGAAAGACATAGTCAGTCGAGATATGGACGATCTTGCCACCGCAGGCGGCAGCCGCTCGAGCCATATTTTCGGCGCCCAGAGCATTCACATGCAGTGCGCTCGCTTCATTGGTCTCGCAGCCATCGACATTGGTGATAGCCGCGCAGTTGATGGTCAGGTCATACGGACCATGCTCGCGATAATAGGCGACGACAGCATGCCCATCGCTGATATCGAGCGTATCGTAGTCGATATAGTCGACTTCTGCCCCTTTATAAACCGAGGATACAGGACCGATTTCGGCCTTGCCCGTCTCGAAGCAGCGACGCAGCTCGTTTCCCAGCTGTCCATAACCACCTGTAACCAAAATCTTCATGTCGCGTTCCTCCATATCAGCGCACCATGATAGACCGGCGCGAGAAAACATCCCCCGCCGGCAATCACGAACGCAGTCTAATCGTCGTCTCTGTTGTAGAACTTCTTCTCGCTCACGCTCTTGAGATATTTGCCATAACTGCTCTTGCCATAGCTAGCAGCGGCCTCAAGGAGCTGTTCGCGATCGATCCAACCGTTTGAATACGCGATTTCCTCGACAACGGAAACCGGGATACCCTGCGCTTGCTCGACCGTGCGCACAAAATTGGTCGCGTCGAACAGCGATTCCATCGTGCCCGTATCGAGCCATGCGTAGCCCCGACCCAAGACCTCGACATTGAGCGTCCCGTCGTCAAGATACATCTGATTCAGGTCGGTGATCTCGAGTTCGCCACGTGCCGAGGGCACAACCTGCTTCGCGAATCTGGTTACACGGTTGTCATAGAAATACAAACCGGTCACAGCATAGTTGCTCTTAGGATGTTCGGGCTTTTCCTCGATGGAGATAGCGTTATAGTCCTCATCGAACTCAACGACGCCAAAGCGCTCGGGGTCATCGACGTAATAGCCGAACACCGTCGAAGCCGCACCTTGTTCGGCCCGTTCAACGGCACGCTTAAGCTGCGTGCGAAAACCGTTACCGTAAAAGATGTTGTCACCTAAGACCAAAGCGCACGGCTCGCCCGCGCAAAATTCCTCGCCGATGATGAAAGCCTGAGCCAGTCCGTCAGGAGAAGGCTGCACCTTATAGGAAAGCTTGATGCCCAGTTGATGGCCGTCTCCCAACAGCTTTTCGAAGTTGGGAAGATCGGTCGGCGTCGAGATGACAAGGATGTCGCGGATGCCCGCCATCATCAAAGTGGACAGCGGGTAATAAATCATCGGTTTGTCGTACACGGGTAGCAGCTGCTTACTCGTGACCAGCGTAAGCGGATACAGGCGCGTGCCGCTTCCGCCTGCCAGAATAATGCCTTTCATACAGGTATGCTCCTTGAGGTTGTTTCGCAAAATACCGGACTATTATAGAGCAAACGACAGGATGGAAACGAGCCCGTCACAATAGCAAAGCGTTCACGTGACAAGGCTACCAACGTAATTTGAAATAAGGACTTTTCGCATCACAAGCCGGGTTGAAAACAGGATCGCCAAAGGCAAAGTATTCAGGCCAGCGCAAGCGCATTGTCCCCGCCTCACGTTCTGTCTGGATCGAACGTTCCTTGCTGACATAATCGCGCCCACGCGAAGCGAACTCGCGATGATAGAGCTGCACATAGGGCGTATAAACACAGCGCAAGCCCCCGCTAACTACTCTCCAGCAAAAATCTATGTCGTTATAGGTCACGCCAAGTTCTTCACTATAGCCACCTACTTGATCGAACACGGAATGCCTTACCATCTGACAAGCCCCAAGCAATGCCGAATAGCCATAGGGGCAGGCCAGACTGCCAAGATAGCCTTCATGCAATTCGGGCATACTGTTCTGATTCACAAAACCAAGGCGCCCATCGAGCATAAGCGCGACACCGGCGTTTTGCACAAGTCCATCCTTATACCGCAAGAGAGCGCCCAAAACCCCTATATCCATGCGCGAGAAATATCCCACCATCGTGCGCAAAAAACCGCTGCTAATGGCCTCGGTATCATTATTCAACAGTAAAAGCAATTCACCTCGAGCCTGGCTGGCGCCGAAATTAATGATTTTTGAATAGTTAAATCCGCCTTCGAAAGTCACAACACGCACACGCTCGTCCTGGCAAGAGAGTTCTTCATACAAAAGAAACGTCTTGGGGTCCGTGCTGTTGTTTTCAACAAGAACTATTTCGAAATTCTCATAATCTGCCTTGGAAAGAATCGAAGACACGCATGCATTGAGTAAATCAGCATGATCTTTTGTGGGAATAACGATACTTACCATCGGCTCTGGCTGAACTACTGTATAAGCAACCTCGTTAAACATCCCCACGCGTTCAACATGCGCATCAATATCATGATCGTGCAAAAATGTCTTTACGATATCCGGCTCTGCATCCATATCGAAAAAATCGTCTTTCTGCCGATGATTCAATATGCGCGCCACATGCGCAACCGCGTCAGCTTCAAAGCTCAGATTTACCGCGAGCCTATATACGACATTGCCAGCAAAAGACTGTTTTACCAAATCGATCTGCCGAAACGTCTCGGTGCGCACCAACACGCACGTTCCAATGTAGTTATGAGCGAACAATAAATCAGGATTTATATCTGGCTTCAAGCGCGGAGCTCGAAAAGTTCCCGTCCGCTTTTCAAACATGTCATCATCTGGATACGCCATTCGAGATGTTGCCGAAGCTTCAAGACAACTGAAAAGCTCGAAAATCGCATCTGGTTCCAGAACATCGCCCGCATTCATAATAATCGTATATGGGGCTTTCAATTTGCAGGGTATTTCTTCAAACGAAATCGCAATCGAACCTTGAACCTGCTTTTGGGCTTTTTTTGCAGCATGACCTGTAAAAAAAACTGTTTCAACAGGCACCGTTTGTGCACAAAGCGCTGTCATACAATTAATCAGCTGCTCGCCATCATACGTATCAACAACAATAAGTGCATCAATCGAAGGCATTTGTGCACCACAACGTTGCGAGTCAAGTTCGAATAGCGTTGCACGTTGTCGATTAAGCCAGCATGTATATCTCGAGTCATCCAGCGCGCTTGCCGCATCTGCAATATGCCAACCAAGGTAATCATCACGTTCTTGCGGGCTAAGCGAATATATGCCTGGATGAAAGTCTTTCTTTACAGAAGTTTGAGAAAAGATAAACCGCTCTGGGCTATTATGCGGCAGTCGATACGAAAGGCACACGTGCCGATTGCCATCGTTACCCAGTCCATCTTCCATAACAATCGGCTTTGCCTCTGGATGCCCCACAAGTATCTCATCAAAAGCTATATCATCGATGCGATCTGCATATGGAAACACCATCTCTATTCGAACAATATCTTCTTCTTCACTTGCTCGATACACGCCAACAACACGAAAGACCACGCTTTGGTTCTCGTATGCCTTCTCGATATCGCGCATTTTTGCAGTAAAGCGTTTTTTTGTTTTATACGCTACTCGGGACCCCCACTTCAAATCAACATATCTGAAGCAATAAGTAAAAAACTCTTCGCCTGATTCACGATTAAAAACAGTTACGGCCTGCTCTTCTGCGTCAACATGCGGAAGCACAACAACCCAGCGAGGGGTTGGGCTGATACAATCTCCATCAAGCGGGTAAACCGGAACAGAGATATTGTTGGGACCATAAGCCAATTTCGCAGTTAGCATGGTCTCGCTTTCAGTCCCTTTTATCTCAAACGCAAGGTAGCAAAAGGCATAACCTCTGCATTTAGCGAGCAGCTTTTCTGCACCCATTAACTTTTGCCTCTCCCCTTTTATCACTTTTTTTCGGTTTTCGACAGCGAAGCACTGTCACTTTTGATTATTCCAATCAGCTTGGCAGGAAACAACTTGCGCGCAATCATATTCATTTTCTTTCCCAGCCTCAAGGTGGGCGAATTCCATAAATAATCGCGCTCCTGCTTATAATATCTACGTTTCTGATCAACCTTGATACGTGCATCGACAAGAAATGCGCTCAAGCCCAAGCGTGCAATGAGCTGATACGCATAATAACTCTTCACATACATCAATCGCCCTGGTACCTGGTCCACAAGGTCTCGGAGTCCCGACAGCTCTCGATCGACGAAACGCTGCATAGATTCGCTCGTGGGATATCGCGTCACATCAAAAACAAAGGCATCGACTAATGCATTAGCAAATGATACTCGATATCGGTCCTGTATCTCATCAGGCGACTCGTCATATGCACGCTTAAGCGCAGGATACACGCATAAGGGCTTTGCAATCGACTCCTCATGAAGATCTGGATAAAACGGCAAAATCTTGCGCAAGCCGTAATCGAAACTGCTGATTTCGGGAAGCGAAGCATAGGAAATCTGCTTGGCATATGGCAAAGCCCTCATGCGCAACGCCCCATCGCCTAAGACCTCGTCTTGTGCAATAGCAAATCCGTTATCGCGCAGAAACCCTAAGCGATAGATTACCGAATACATACCTGGTTTTCCGCAGTTAAACAACACATCTGGAGCAGCGACGGGCGCAAAGGGCTTGCCTACGAGCCCCTCATCATGATCAGCACCAGCGACAAAATCTTCGGTCAAATATGACTTGCCAGCATGCATAGCATCAACAGCCATTACTCCTGTCTCATCCAAAAGCATCGCGTCAACACTGCTATCTGCAAGCGAAGCGACCGCACGCGCGAAAATGTTGCCGCTCAAGCGCCAAGAAGCGTCCAGAAAGAACACGAAACGGCCCATCATATGGTTTTGCGCAAAATTAGCGCCTTCCGCAACAGAGCCAAATTTTCCAGGAAGCAAGCGAATATGCTCATCGGTTTCCCCGAGCTTTGCAATAACAAGTGGACTTCGGTCAGTCGATCCACAATTAACAGCCAATACCTCGTAATCAGACAAACCAGTCTCACGCAGCGCCTGCAAAGCGGACTCTACATATTCAGCATGATCTTGAAGAAGAACGATAATGGAAAGCAAGACTTCGCGGCGCTCAAGCGTACTTGCTTGCGCTATCGTCTCATCTGCGCCGATAGCGTGTCCAAGACCCATAAAGTCATCATAATAGCGAATGTCCTTGGGGCGCAGCATCGTATTGGTATGTACGATACCTGCATCCATGCTTGAAAGCGTCTCTGCTATAAGCTCATGAACTTTTTCGTCGCCTTCATCAAAACCGAATTCTCCAATGACGGAAAAGATATAGTCGAATTCACGAACATAAAATGTGCCCTCAATATTTGAACTCGCGTTTTGATCGTGTAAGATCGCGCGCATTTCGCGCATGCGATCAAAAGGCACGCGATAGTCCTTTAAAAAGCTCGACGCTGCCTCATTCGTCTGACGATAATAATAATACGGACGCGGCACCCAGATGATGCTGTCAGCACAAACAAGCGTTTTGACGAAAAAGGGATTATCCGCCCAGGCAGCGCCTTTGGGCTCGACAAAACGAATATTGTTTTCGTCCAAAAAGACCTTACGATATATTGCAGACCAGATCGAAGGATGGTGAATGAATATTTCAGTATCCTGCTCGAGCCTGAAACGTATGGGATAATCTTTCATGCAAAGCGCGATATTCGGCTCGCGTAATTGCTCGTCGAAATCAGCGCGCGCATCAAAATACTCCCAATAAGACCCCTTCACCACATCGGCAAGTTCCTGACCGCTGCGTGCAAATCCGTAGAGATCCTCATACATTGTGGGGGCAATAAAATCATCGGGTTCAATAATGGAGATGTATTCGCCCGTTGCCCGATCAAGACCATAGTTAAGTGAATGGCCATAGCCTCCATTGGGTTTATCTAACACCTTAAAGCGAGTGTCTTGCTTGGCGAATTTTTGGATTATCGCAAGCGATGTATCCGTGCTTCCGTCGTTCACGCAGAGGATCTCGATATCGGAAAAAGTTTGAACACGAATGCTTTCGAGGCATTGTTCAAGATAGAACGCAGCGTTATAGATAGGCAAAATGACAGAAATCAAAGGCATGTTATTTCTCCGTTATGGGTATGGCCGCACGTAAGACATTGAGCAAACTCTACTTTCTACAACTGCAAAACGCAATTAAGTGCAGAGAAAAACCGCATGGTTCTTCTAGATACGGGGCGTTTCCAAGCGGATGGGTTTATTTTTATGCAAATCATAATGACATCATTATCGAAAAAGGGCCGCTTTATCATAAGCGGCCCTTCGCAATCCTCACACGCAACCAAAACACAGTTAGTACAAATACACCGTAGTCCCAGCGGGCAGGTTATCGTAAATCCAAATGGCATTGCCCTCCGACAGACGAACGCATCCGTGGGATAAGTGCTGTCCAAGTTCATCATCAGATTCAAGAACCGTATGGAAGAAGTAGCCATCGTGAATTTGCGTCGCAAAACGCGCATTTTGCCACGAGGGCAGCGGATTCGTATGCAGGCCGGTGGTCGCATACTCACCCGTAATCGTTGGCGATTCATAAGCGCCGCAGACACAAGACCAATAGAACTGCAGCCCCCAATTATATGCAGAACCAGAAAACACACCCACATTGCACGTATCGGTGTTTACCAATACCAGCCAACCGGTATCGCTTGAAAAACCCTGAGCTTGTTGAACCATAAGTTGCTGCTCTGGCGGCAATGCAGGCGTGACTTTCCCGTTTCCATCTGCGTAATACCAGTTCGAATCAACGCAAAGATATTGATTACGGGCAATATACCCAACCCCAGGAGTGCCGTAGTAATAATCGTTATCGGGATGGAACATGCCCACAAGCGCAGCAGATGCTTCGCTGTAAACACGCTCAAGCCAATATGTTTGTTGAGAGGCATCAAACGAACTCGTGCTCAACCAGCCTGTGCCCGTAAGAATCTTTCCATCGTTATCGGCCAGGATGACATGTTTACCAATATCATATTTTCCACGAACGACATAGCCCGTGTCACCGCGTCCGTAATAATAATTTGCATCGACCGTGAAGAATCCCGTGCGCGCGCCAACCATGCCCAAAGAAGTCGTCTCGAACCAATAGAGCTGAGAGGAGCCGTCGTAGGCATCTGTCCAAGTCCACCCAACAGCCGGTTCGAAAAGTCTCCCGTCATCAGAAGCTACATAGACATAGCCGTTATTGGCGTTCCATTTACCACGGGCAATAGCCCCGCTGCTTGTTGCATAGGCCCTATAACCACAGCCCTCGTCAACGTCATTTGCAGGATCAACTACACGGTTCTTCGCAACAGACCCCGTCGAATCAATCCAATAACGCTCAAGATTGGTACCCCAGGAGCTCGTCACCAACCAAAAGCCATCAATGGCAATGGCATCGCCTTTCGTGGCGTACCAGGCGACACCCTCACGATGCCAACCAATGCTCCCCAAGTATTCATCTTCGTGAACATCGGCTGTATAGTTGTGCGTACCGACTTCCTCATAGGGATTGAATTCTCGCAAAACAGCGATTTGATCAGCAGCGTCCGAATACCAACCAATACCCTCATAGTTCCAGCCAATACCCCGAAGCGTATCGCGTTCGTTCGAATCAAGCGTGTAATGAATCAGATATTTTTGGAGCAATCCAGCCGATTCCCTCCCATCTCCAGCCAATTTTAGCGATAGTCGTTGCCTCGTTGAAATCATGCGTATAGAGATGCTCTCCAGAATATGGATTGTAGAGACGGAACATGTTTTCATGAGTGGCTTCGTACTCTTTTTTCGCGTCCTCTTCCGAGCTTCCCTGAACAACCACACCAGAGGCGGCAGATATATTCTCAGCTACATTGTCTTTGTTGACGATCTGAATATCCTGGTCAGTTTTTTTCTGATCGACATTTACAGTATCTTGGTCATTGTCAACAGATTGATTCGAACTTGTCGCTGCTGGCTGACTTCCATTTGCAGAACTGATCGGGTCCGCTTTTGTCGAGCCAGTAGAATCAGAAGCACCGTTATCAGATACGGTCTCCTCGCTTTTTTCTTCAGAGGTATTATTTGCAGATTCATGAGTAAGAGAGGTGGAAGACGAAGCAGTCTCGGCATTAGGGGAAATGGCTAAATCAAGCGGAACTGAAACGGCGGGATTCTCGCCATTAACTATGTCTGATTGTTCCGGTTGCTCTCCAGCGGCAAATGCCACGGGCGCCACAATAAACATCGAACAGGAAAAGGCCAGAGCCAAAGCTAGGATCCAGGCGCGAGCGAATGCCCGTGTATTACTCATATGCACCAACTCCCCAT
This sequence comes from uncultured Coriobacteriaceae bacterium, assembly GCA_964435565.1. Taxonomy (GTDB): domain Bacteria; phylum Actinomycetota; class Coriobacteriia; order Coriobacteriales; family QAMH01; genus QAMH01. Next base: position 25,282 of record CAYSZR010000009.1, on the reverse strand, counting down.
CAAACATATATGAATGATGCTATCACATATTAAGCATCGCACGAGCACAGATGACAGCACATTCTCCAAAGTGTTATTTCAGAATGTAATCTATTTCTATGTAGTCATTGGGCTATTTAAATGATGTTATTTGAGTCAAATCATATGTTTTGACTAATTTATAAAGATTATCTTCTATGAATCATTTGATTTTCTTAGCCATTTCTATAATTCAATCCGTCGTGTTCTGGAATGCATCTGGAAAATATGCGCTCTTCTAAACCAAATAAGATATCGAGGGCAAGAAGCCAAAACACTCTCGCAATGAATGCCTTATCATATACAACACTATCTGACGCGAAACATCTCGACACATGTGGATATGGAGCCCTTAATGCTGAGCACCGCCTATCAGCCTGGCCTAAAGGAAAGCTTGCAAAAGACAATACATCAACCCAGTATCATCGCTGCTGTCGTCTTCAGCCTCGTATGTGGACTCTTCTTTGCAATTTATGTCGAATGCGATTTCGAGAATTGGTATTGGTATACACATGGCGTCATGCGTGGTTTTTACGCAAATGAATATGATGCCGGGCTGTTTTTCAGACTCTGTACCATGCTTGTATTCTCTACAGCGCTCTCCTTCATATTTCTTAGAACCCCGCACGGCTGGCTTTCATATGCATATAAATTCCGATATCCAATAGCGGCAGCAATTGCCGTCATTCTTATTGCCCTTGGTATTAGCGGAAGTTCCGTTGACTACTGGTCCACCATTTTGGGCAGCGATTCCTCGGGGACCTTGTTTGGAGTTCCACGCTCATTGCGTTCTGACGAATGGTTGGTGACGGACACTCAGTTTATCTCTCAGCAGTACACAGGCTATTCCCCCACATCGGATTTGCTGCGCGGCACAGAGACTGACGCATCTATGGTCTATGGATTGCCCGCGTGGTCCCTTTTCACCCTCTTCAAACCTTTGCTCTGGGGGTTCCTCGCGCTTGGTAGCACGCGCGGATTTTCATTCCTCTGGGTTATTGGCTACATGGCTATATTCTTTTCAGGATTCGAAATTGCAATGCTCTTTACCAAAAACAAATGGATCAGTGCAACCTGTGCAGTCGTTCTTTCGCTCTCGCCCATCATGCAATGGTGGGACTGCATCCAACTCATGATTTATGGACAACTGCTCGTAATTGTATTAGACAAGTATCTTCGAGCCACTAAACGACCGACGCGCATTATATTAGTTGCTATTCTTTCGTGGCTTTGCGGCTGCTATCTTTTGGCGCTTTATCCAGCATGGCAAGTGCCCCTGTTCTACATTTTCGCCTTGCTCGGCGCTGTCGTCGTCGTCCGCTACGCACGTGCCAGGAAAAATGGGGCGGATATCGCTCCGTTCAGACCCCGATTTGACGTGCCCTTGCTTATAACTGGTGTTGCCTGTTTCATTTTGGCAATCACTATCATCTTTCTTGGTTCCATGGATACGGTAAACGCGATGACGCACACCGTTTATCCTGGAAATCGTCTTGCGAAAGGCGGAGACTATTCTCTTGTCCTATTCAATGCAGAGGCGTCTATCTTCTATGCAGCAGAAAATGCCTCTCACCAGATTACCAATTACTGTGAATTCTCCTTCTTCTTCTCGCTCTTTCCATTAGGGCTGATACTCGCATCAGTGTGCGCAATTAAATACAAGAGCAAGATGCATGCCGCATTGATCCTGCTACAGCTTTTTTTCCTAGCGTTCGGCCTTCTTGGCTTCCCCGGTTTATTAGCACGCATCACTTTGCTCGGCAACGTACCGACAACGCGTTTAACACTAGGAGTGGGTTACCTTGATGTAATCTTGCTTTTCACGTCTATCCCTATTCTCATGAAACATCCCCATCCCAAATGGCATCCCGCAGCGCTCCTTGCAGCCGCCCTTGCTGTAACATCGCTGATAATTGGCGCCTGTTATATAGGAAACGATATCTTCCCCCAATATCATCCCAATCTTATTTTCTGGATTCTTCTTTTCTTGGTAATCACTTGCATGTTGTATGCCATATTCCGCATATCCTTTAACGGAATGAGCTCATACCTACCGTTCCTGCTAGTTATTTTTGTCTTCACTGTTGGAATAAGTGGCCTATCTGTGCATCCCGTCCAACAGGGAACCGCCGCCCTTACCGAAAGCGATCTTGTCCAGAGCGTCAAAGAAGTAGATGAAAACGATGACGGTCAGCTCTGGATTGCAGAGGGATGGTCACCAACGGCCAATGCATGTCTGGCAGCAGGTGCGTCGACTGTTAATTCCACGAATAATTATCCTGATCTTGAACGATGGGAATCCATAGACCCCGATAAACAGTACGAGGATATTTATAACCGTTATGCACACATTGATGTCGATCTCGTCGAATCTGACACGTCCTTCGAACTTGTCCAACCAGATCTCTTTAGAGTCAAGATGAACTTTGCCGAATTAAGAACGCTCGGAATCAAATACTGTGTTTCACCCGAAGAGTACAGCGGGCAAACGCTTGACGGTGTTACTTTCGAAAAAGTACGTGATTCCGGACCATATAAGATCTATCGTCTTTCCTACTAGCGACTCGATAAGGCGTATAAGAATGCCCCATGCCCTTCAAAACCAGAAACAATCGCCGCCTCCGCTTTCCGTAGGAAAGAATGCCCTGTGGAACACCGCTGGATCATTTTTTTACCAAGGCTGCCAATGGCTGCTGACGGTTATTGTTGTCTGGCTTTCAAATGGGTACGAAAACGCTGGTTTTCTTGCATACGCAATGACAATAGGTAATATCTTCGCGCCTATTGCTCTTTATGGCACACGCGTTTATCAGGTATCTGATGTAAACAACAAATACAAGCAGAACAACTATGTAGCATTTAGGCTTATAACCTCGTTAATTGGCGCGGTTATTGCAATTGCATACGCTGTTGCAATAACCCCATCCCTGCAGGCGCTTGTCATCGTCTTAATCTATTTAATCTTCAAGGCAGATGAGACATTTGTTTCCGTATGCTATGCCATAGACCAGACGTCCTATCGTATGGACTATATTGGCATCTCGCAGATTATGCGTGGGTTTGGCTCACTGCTGGGATTCACATTAGGTCTCTATCTCACGCACGACCTAATAGCTGCCATCTTGGCAATGTTTGCGTTATGCTTCATTGTCACGCTCCTCTATGACCTTCCTCATTCACATCGTTTTGGCCCCATACGCCCTGCGATAAACAAAGACCAGGCATTCGCCTTGCTCAAGGAGTGCCTTCCGGTCATGGCTGCTAACGTTCTTTGCGGATTGGTTGTTTCTATTACCAGGCAGTATTTTTCTATCGGCAGCGGCACAGAAGCTTTGGGCATTTATGCTTCGGTCGCCACTCCGTCCGTAGTCATTCAGGCGCTTGCTCAGTACATCTATAGCCCAGCTCTTACTCCATTAGCTGAACGATGGCAAAATAACGACGGAGCGGGGTTCAAGCGTGCGTTATTTAAAACTCTTGGCGCGATGATCGGTATCTGTGTTATTGGGACGGTTGTGCTTTCTCTCGCCGGAGCCCCCTTGCTCCTGCTCTTTTACGGCCAGAGCATTACAGACTACACATACCTGTTTCCTTGGGTTCTAGTTGGATCTTGCTTCATAGCGCTGCTGTGGTTTTCAATGGATGTTCTCGTAAGCATTCGCAACATCAAAGACGCTCTTATCGCCAATGTCATTTCAGTCATATGCGCTCTTGTAATTATGGTGCCTATGATTGACGCATTCTATATGAACGGAATCAACTTCACGATTATCTTCGCGATGTGCTTAGGACTAGCTTACGCTGGCGTTAAATTGTTTATGCATATCAAAAAGCAATTCAACGAATGATCCCCGAGCGACCAGCACCATTTTCAGGAAAAATAAAATCAGCAATACGATTAATATTAAACTCGCGGCTAAAATTTTCTTTGTAATATATATAGCTCTTATCTCCCATAGCCATACGATTTTCTGCATCCATATTGCATAGTTCAAGAATATTCTCAGCCAAAGCATCAATATTGCATGCAGGGCTCACCAAGGCACCCCCGCTCTCAAGCGCAACCGTAGCACCTTCGCCTGTCAAAGAAACGACAAGCGGCTTTCCTGCAGCCATGCAGGACGCAAGTTTAGCGGGCACTGTTAGACCAAGATCGGGGCTATCTGAAAGACTCACGAGAAGGGCATCTGCGGTGCGTACAAGCGCGGGTATCTGTTTAGGTTCAACACGCCCATAAAATTCGACACAATCCTCAAGTGCAAGCTCTTTAACCATGCTCTCGAGCTTCGTCTTGCTCATGCCATCGCCGATAAGCGTAAGCTTGATGCGATATGAAGAAGCCCCGTCTTTGATCTTCTTCAAAGCCTGCAGTGTTGTCTCGAGACTTTGAGCAGGAGAGATATTCCCCGCAAACATGACATGCAGATCAGCACCCCAGCTATCGATAGATTCGCATTCAGCTTTGGAAGCCTCGCTATCCCGGTCATAAAAATCCTCGCAGTATTGCGGGATGACCGTATAGCTTTTCTTGGATTCCTGGCAGCCCTTATGGTTTGTAAACCCAATGCGGTCAATAAGCCTGTTTTGCAGTCCGGCACTCATAGTTATAATGCGGTCGCTCCTGCAATAATGCCAATCGGAAACACTTTTTGCTATCTTACGAAGCAAGGTGTTTTTTACCTCTAAAACAGAATAGAGATTTTCCGGCCACAGATCTAACACGTTATTAATGAGCGGGACATTGAAACGTCGTGCAGCCTTAATTGCCGGCCATGCCATAAGAACAGGACTCGTATTAAAACAAAATACTGCATCGTAACCACCAGGCAAACGATGCAAACCGCGCACTGCATGCCAAGGCCATGAAACATAATTCAAAAAAATACGTGCCGAAGTATTACCCGTACGGGGAATCTCCTTGCAACGATATACATGTGCCCCATCATGGTCTTCCCTGAATGGCCCTATCTTGCTGTAGCCATCAAACCATTCTCCTTCTGGGTAATTAGGAAGGCCACACAAAACATCGATATCAATGCCTTTCTCAACAAGACCTTGCACAAGATCATTGATGCGAAAACTCTCGGGCCAATAATGCTGTGAGACAATTAGGAGTTTTTTCCCGGAAACAGCCATCTCCTATTGTTTCCTCCACACCATCTTGTCGACAACGCCGGTGTAGCTCTGAATAATCTTCACAACCTTCGTGCTGACGTTCTCGTCGGCGTAGTCGGGCACCGGGGTGCCATAATCGCCGCGATCGTGCAGACCGATGGCCGTAGCAACGGCCTGCAGCAAGCTCTTCTCATCGATTCCCGCAAGAATGAAGCAGGCCTTGTCCAGTGCCTCGGGACGCTCGGTCGACGTGCGGATGCACACGGCCGGGAAGGGCTTGCCAATACTCACATAAAAACTACTTTCCTCGGGAAGCGTGCCGCTGTCTGAAACGACGCAGAACGCGTTCATCTGCAGGTTATTGTAGTCATGAAAACCCAGTGGCTCATGCATATGCACGCGAGAATCAAATTTGAAACCAGAGCTCTCGAGGCGCTTGCGGCTACGCGGATGACAGCTGTAAAGGACAGGCATGTCATAAACCTGCGCCAGCTTATTGATAGCCGAAAAAAGACTTTCAAAGTTTTTTTCCGTGTCAAGGTTCTCCTCGCGATGGGCAGAGAGCAACACGTATTTTTTTGGCTTCAAACCTAAGCGAGAAAGCACATCACTGTTCTCTATCTGATTAAGGTTAGCGCGGAGCACTTCTGCCATGGGGCTGCCGGTCACGTAGCTACGTTCCTTAGGGAGCCCGCATTCAGCCAAATAACGTCTAGCATGCTCTGAATACGCCAGATTTACATCGCTAATGATATCGACGATGCGACGGTTCGTCTCCTCGGGCAGACACTCGTCCTTGCACCGATTGCCTCCCTCCATATGGAAGATGGGAATATGCAGGCGTTTAGCGGAGATGGCCGAAAGGCAGCTGTTCGTATCGCCTAAAATAAGCAGCGCGTCAGGCCGCGTATCACGCATGAGTCTATAGCTACATGCAATGATGTTACCAACCGTCTCGCCTAAATCATCACCCACCGCATCCATGTACACTTCGGGGTCAGCAAGGTCAAGATCCTTGAAGAATATTCCGTTCAAAGTGTAGTCATAGTTTTGCCCGCTGTGCGCCAAAATGGTGTCAAAATATTCACGACATTTTTTGATGATGATAGAAAGCCTGATTATCTCGGGACGAGTTCCAACAATAATCAGCAGTTTGAGCTTGCCGTTATCTCTGAACGCAACATCGCTGTAATCTGATTTCATAAAACCAAAACTCCTTATCTTGCCCAATAATAGGCAGGGTACAGGTCCTCATGCTGCCGCATCCATATCGAAAGTTCCTCGATCTGCTGCTCATATGGAACGATCTCTCGACAAAGATCATTATCAGACTGGACGAGTGTTTTATCACTCACAGGCTCCTCGGCAGGATCAATCTGTATGACTCCATCACGCAAATATTTATTGAATAGCGAGAGAAGCTCAAATTTAGATACCCCTGGGCCTTTGGGAACCGTTTGTATAAGGCCCTTTGTCCCCATTTCTGCCGCCCTCTCAACAGTCTTGGCAAGCTCAAGCGTTGTCAGGCCAGTCCAGATTACGTTCTTATAACCACAGACCCTGCCTTCTTGTTGCATGAACCAGTCAAGTAAACCGATGCCCCCCTGTTTGACCTCTGGACCAACAATTGATTGTCTAAACGTCAGGTTTTTATCATCCCGAAACTCACCAAGGGCCTTTGACCTATCATAAAATGTGGTGCCATCGGGAACTGAATTCTCAAAGTACGGTCCCGTATTCCCAGCAAAGACGCAGTCTGTACTCAAATGAAACACGCGTATCGAAGCATCAGCTGTGATATCGACAAGATGGTGAGGCAAAAATGAATTTAAAAACACGGCTTTTGCCTTGTTGTCATCCGCATTTTTATTCAGGATGCCAATAGCGTTGACAATAACATCGCATTTGCTTGACCTTATCGCTTCAGCCAAAAAGTTGAGATTGTTGGCATCACCAATGACGGTTGGGATCACTTTTGACTCCGAACGAGCAAAACCAGTCACTTTGTGTCCCTGCTCAAGTAAATACATGCCAAGCATATGCCCAGCCATACCGTTACAGCCGAGAATAAAATATTTCATTACAATGTCTCCCCGTCATAAAAACTACCTCTCAACGCATCCTGAATGTATGCAGTCGTCTTAAGCTTCTCAATAACGCCCTCGACGTTAAGACGGCGGGTATTGTGACTCGTATAGCTCTCGTCAGCCTGCGTCTGAACATCGCCGTCGACGAAGAACTTGTCATAGTTCAGATCACGCGCATCAGGACTAATACGATAATAATCTCCCATATCGGTCGAACGCAGCCGCTCTTCACGTGTCACGAGCGTCTCATAGAGCTTCTCCCCATGACGGGTCCCGATGATCTTCGTGCCCGTATCCCCGAAGAGGCGCTGTACGGCCGAGGCAAGGTCGCCAATGGTCGAGGAGTCTGCCTTCTGCACAAACAGGTCGCCCGGCTGAGCGTTCTCGAAAGCGAACTGAACGAGATCGACCGCCTCGTCGAGGTTCATAAGGAAGCGCGTCATGGACGGGTCGGTGATGGTAATGGGATGACCCGCGCGAATCTGCTCGACGAACAGCGGGATAACAGACCCGCGCGAACACATGACGTTGCCGTAGCGCGTGCAGCTGATGGTGGTGCGCCCGGCCGCGGTGCGCGCGTAGGCATAGGCGACCTTCTCCATCATGGCCTTGCTGATGCCCATGGCGTTGATGGGGTAGGCGGCCTTATCAGTAGAAAGCACAACAACGCTCTTGACGCCTTCGCTCACCGCAGCATGAAGCACGTTGTCCGTGCCCTCGACATTGGTCCTCACCGCCTGCGTGGGAAAGAACTCGCAGCTCGGGACCTCCTTCAGGGCGGCGGCGTGGAATACGCAATCCACCCCGTGCATTGCGTCTTCAACACTTCGCATGTCGCGCACGTCGCCGATGTAGAAACGGACCTTGTCGAACCGCTCGGGGTACTTTGTCTGCAGCTCGTGGCGCATGTCGTCTTGTTTTTTCTCGTCGCGGCTGAATATCTTGATCAACGCGACGTCCGATTCGAGGAAATGGCGCAAAACGGCATGGCCGAAGCTCCCCGTCCCTCCGGTTATCAGCAATACGTTGTCTTTCAACGAACTCATGGAATCTATCCTCCTATGACAAAGTCATACATATTAGAAATGAAAAGCGCGCATATGGACACTAGTATAAATGTTCAACAGACGAAAACCCATTACGCAAGCTCGTTCTTCCCATTTGTCTATAAGCTGCTCAACTGCACGGCACAAACTGCGATAATAGCTAAAATATATTTTAGCTATTTACCTAGAATAAGGATGTGCTTCATGAAGGTCCTGCTTATCGTCCCCGCATATAATGAGGAAGAAAGCATCGTTGCGGTAGCTCGGTCAATAGAAGCGGCGGGATACGATTATCTCGTAATCAATGACGGATCTACCGACAACACCGAGCGCGTCTGTATTGAAAACGACATCAAGCATGTAAGCCTCATCGAGAATCTGGGCATTGGCGGCGCAGTGCAAACCGGGCATCGTTATGCCTTCGAAAATGGATACGATGTCGACATTCAATTTGACGGTGATGGACAACACGACATCGATTACGTGCCCGCGCTCCTCAAAAAAATCGAAAATGGAGCTGACTTAGTCATCGGATCACGATTTGTCGAAGGCAGCCCGAGCAACTTCAAATCAACGGCATCTCGTCGTATAGGTATTCGATGGCTAAATAAAATGATTCGTTTGTTTGGCGGAGTCACGGTAACTGATGCAACATCGGGTTTTAGAGCTAGCGGCCGTCGCGCCATCAAGCTTTTTGCAACATACTATCCAAGCGATTACCCTGAGCCAGAGTCTGTTATCTACGCAGCTAAGCGCGAACTCGTTATTGAAGAGGCGCCTGTAGCCATGCACGAACGCCAAGGCGGCATTTCTTCGATAAATGCGTGGTCTGGCGCATACTATATGATTCGCGTGAGTCTTGCCATTGCCATCTTCGGCTTTGCGCGTGGAAAGAGGTAAGCCATGCCCCTCGTCTTACAAGCAACCGTCATCATTTTGAGTGTTTTATTTCTCATTGGCATTTGCAATCTAGTCGCCCATGGAAGAATGCAGATCAAGTACTCACTTGTTTGGATATTGCTCGCCATTATCATTCTTGTTCTTGCGATTTTCCCACAGATTGTTTACTGGCTATCAGGATTATTGGGCTTTGTCATGCCCTCTAACTTCGTCTTCTCATTTGGTCTTGCATTTCTGCTGATTACAAGCGTGTCTTTAAGCGTTATCGTAAGCTGGCAAGCGCATCACATCCGCCTTCTTATTCAAGAAGTATCGCTTCTTAAAAAACAAGTAAACAAAACCGAAGACGATATCGAACGATAGCCTGATATCAATAGAATCCCAGCACGAATACTTATTAAAGACCCCAAAGGCGATCTTCCCATTCAAGCTGGCAATAAGGTGAGTAATCGCGAAAACGAGTGCTATAGCGAATATCACCACTTCCATAGATTTTGCCCCAACGCTGTCTCATCTTCCCCGATTCAACCATAAGACGCGTCCGCTTGGCTGAATTCGTAAGGTCATAACCGCGTGTCGACGACTCGTAATGGTAAAGCTCGGCGCGGGGCTGCATTACAACCGCAAGCCCCAGCTCCCAGACGCGCAAACATAGATCGATGTCGTTGTAAGCAACAGGATAATTCTCATCAAAGCCGCCCAAATTGTCGAATACGCTCCGACTCAACAGAAGGCATGCTCCCGTTACAGCAGAAACCTCCTTGGTAACCTGAGGAAAACCGAACCAATGCAGCGAATTACGCGGAAGCAGGCGACATAGATGGTCTGCGTCACCGCGTGGAAACACCACCCCGACGTGCTGAATGGTATCGTCAGGGTAAAGCAGCTTCGCACCTACGCAACCAACATCTCGCCGCAGTGCAGGGCCCAGCATAGCCTCTATCCAATCAGAGGAAATGACCTCGGTATCATTATTCAGAAAAATCAGATAATCCCCAGTCGCCGCACGGGCGCCCTGATTGCAGATGGCACTGAAGTTGAAATCTCCCACATACGTGAGCACTTTGAGGTTTTCATGTTTCTGTTTCATGCGATCGTAATAAACAAAGGTTTCATCTTCAGTGCTATTGTTTTCGACCACTACGATCTCAAGATTAGAGTACGTGCTCCTGGTAAAAATCGAGGTAATGCAACGGTCGAGCAAGGCCGCTTGATCTTTATTGGGAATAATAACGGACACGCGCGGAGCAGGATCGGGCATGTCATAGAAGACGTTATAATTATTTGGAAGCAATGGATGATCTTCGGCATGCGCCTTAATGCCGATACGCTCGAAATGATTATCAATAGCCAGTCGCGCGGCTTTTTGCGTCCAGGGCTTAGCGCCTGCATCGGCAGCCGTAGAACCAGAGTGCGCTCGCCAATGATAGAGCACTTTGCGAGCGTGATAGATATTGCGCGCCTTTTCGGCCACAAGCATCGTCAGGTTATGATCTTGCGCACCGTCGAATTCGCTGCCGGGTAATTCACCCATTTCATCCACAATAGATTTGCGCACGGTAAGCATATGCACAATGTAATTAACAGAAGTAAGCATATCCCAATCAAAATCAGGTTTAAAAAGACCGTCGACATGGCGTCCCTCAAAAAGCTTATCTTCATCGCAATAGAGCAAGTCAGTTGTGGGATAGTGATTGATGCCGCGCGCATATTCAAACAAGATATCCGGCTCAAGCAAATCGTCGTGATCAAAAAAGCAGAGAAAATCGCCGGATGCGGCCTGTATCCCCTCATTTGTATTGAGAGTGATACCTAGATTTTTTTCCAGGTCTTTAAAACGGATACGACTATCAGAAATTGCCGCTTGCTCAACCGCTGCATGCAGCTCCGTGTCTTCAGGAGAAGCATTAATTAAAAGTAATTCCCATTTGCCATAGGTCTGCGCGCGCACAGAACCAAGCATCTCATTGAAATATTCAACAGGCGTTTTGAAGAGCGGAACGATAATAGAGAACATCGGTTCTATTTCGAAGCGAATGTCACGTTGCATCTGCAAAACTACCTCAGGAGTCTTCTCAAGCAGGCTAAACCAATCATCGAAGCTGCCGCTCTGCCCCGATTGGCCAGCCAGATTGTTCAGGATGTTACGATAATCAGCAACATGTTTTCCCTCGACAGCTAAAAGGCCATCGGGCAAATGCCCACCTTCAAACCTGATCCAGATAAAAAAGGACTCGAGCGCAAACGGCTTTCTGATCGACACTTCAAACATGCGAAGCGTTCGCTCTCCCCCTTCAGGATGCTTGGCAACATGGTCATTCATGACAGTCACGCTCTGTAATTCAACAACATTACCGTTGCGATCGATCACGGTGATGTTCGCGTTGTCGCCTTGCGCCCCCTCCGAACAACATGTTGCAACCTGTCCGTGCACAAGCTCCGTGCCATCACCAAAATCGACAAACCTGTCAATACGCATCCACGTTTCATGCTCAACGGGCAAAGCATCCAAATTGCGAATTTTGGCAATCGTCGAATTGTTTCGAAACGTGTTGTACTTCGATTCAATTGCCGATTGGATATGCCCTATTTTGCGCTCAGAGACTTCGCACTCGTTTCCCTGCTCGTCAAGCACGCGCACATTCACTGTCTGTTCAACTTTAAGCGAAGGCAATACGACAACATAATCATCGCCCTCCACCGCAAGAATGAGTGCTGGCATAAGGGTCCCCTTGGCAACATGGGACACGACTTCAATACGACCCCCCGCGGAAACCTGCGCTTTTAAACTTAAAAAAAGCTTGCCCTTGCCACGCGTTATCTTTCCAAATTCCATCAGTGTCGCCAAGCCCTTTCCAGCCAATCGAGATCACAGTAGATCGCCCCACGAGCAAAATGCCTGCTATAGAATGGATCTCCCTTTGCATAATACGAGCTCCATCGTTGTCGAAATATGCCAGACTCACACATTTGGCGAGCATATTTCTCATTATCATGAGCATCATACCCGCGTGAAGCGGATTCAAAGTGATATAACGTTGCGCGCGGCTGCATTACTATGCTTTTTCCCAAATCACGCAGGCGCAAACACAGATCAATATCGTTATATGCGACGGAAAACCGCTCATCAAAACCGTTTATCCTTTCAAATTCGGCACGGCGCACCATTGCACATGCCCCCGTGACCGCACTTACGCTGCGAACAAACCAAGGATAACCATAATACAGATGCGTATTTTCCGGCACGATATGCAAGAAATGCGAAGGGTCAAAACGCGGTATAAGAACACCAAGGTGCTGGACGGTATCATCTGGATACAAGAGCTTCGCACCCACGCAGGCTATTTCTTCACGTTGCAGCGGACCGGCCATCTGTTCGAGCCAGTCAGAAGAAATTACCTCCGTATCGTTATTGAGGAAAAGTAAAAGCTCCGCATCGGTATGTTTGACCCCTGCATTGCAAATAGAACTGAAATTGAAACAGCCGTCGTAGTCAAAAACCTTAACGTTTTCATATGTTTTTTCCAGCACATCGTAATACGCAAAAGTAGCTTCGTCTTCGCTGTTATTTTCAACTATAACGATTTCATAATTTGCATAGCTGCTTTTCTGCGTAATAGAGACAATGCAACGCTCAAGCAAGTCAACATGGTCTTTGTTCGGAATGATAATGGCAATCTTCGGTTGTCGAATGGAGAAGTTATATTCAAGATTGAAACCGTGACCAAGGGCATTTGGCACAACACGCGCCTGAACACCCGAACGTGCAAGATGCTCTTCAATCGCGCGCTTCCCCGAATCAACTGCCCATGGTTTTTCAGCTGCGTTGTCGCCAGCCGTCGAATGCTCGTGTATGCGCCAATGATAAAGTACCTTGGAAACATGGCACACGCTTCGAGCACGCTCTGAAGTCATCAGCGCAAACGCGTGGTCTTGGGAACCATCCAACTCGCATCCCGGCAGCTGGGGCAATTCATCAAGCAGACTCTTTCTGATGGTTAGCATATGCGTGATGTAATTCAGACCTTCTAACAAAAAAGGATCGAATTCTGGTTTTAAGAAGCCTCGCACATATCGGCCTTCTTTCAGCATATCCTCATCGCAATAGATCAGATCTGCCTCAGGGTCTTCATTCAACGCACGCACATACTCATACAGCGTATCTGGCTCGAGCACGTCATCGTGATCAAGAAAGGAAACAAAATCACCGGATGCAACCTTAATACCGGCAGCAGTATTAAGTGCGATGCCCAAATTCTCCTCGAGTTCAACCACCTTAATACGATTATCAACGCCCTCGTATTTACGTACAGCTTCACTCAATTCCCCGACATCTGGCGACGCATTCACCAAGACAAGCTCAAATTTCCCATAAGTTTGCGCACATACCGATGCAACCATTTCGTGAAAGAAAGAAAGCTGCGTACGAAAGAGCGGCACGACAATCGAAAAAATAGGCTCTATGTCAAAGTGCGCATCACGCTGCACGTCAAGAAACGCGTTCGGAGTACGCTGCGTTGTCATAAACCAATTATGGTAACGCCAATTATCATCAGCCTCTGTACCGGGACCGTTGTCATACACATGTGCAAATTCATTTCGTGCAGCCGCAGTCTTTCCCGCATCAAGGCAAATGAACCCCCCTCGGAGGGCATCATCCTCGAATGCTGCGGAAAGGAAGAAATCGTTAAGGGCATATGGCTTCTTAAACGAAAATTCAATCGTGCGCAGCAGTTGATCAGAGCCTTGCACCATAGAAGCGCACGAATCTCGCATAACAGTAAAATCGACGGTCTGCGCAAGGTTGCCCTGGCGATCAATTACTTCAAAAAGCAATCTACTATGTGCAGTACGCTCATCAACCCCTGGCACGAAGATGACGCCATGGACTAATTCTCGACCATCGAAAAAATCTTCCATCCGCTCCACGACAATATGCGTCTCATCAAGCCGAAAATTCCGATCGATATTGCGAATATTCCCAACCGTCTCATTTCGCCTGAGCGTATTGATTTTAGACTGTAGGGCCGCTTTTCTAGATTCGACAACAAGCGTGTCCCATTCATACAACGCTCCGGCCGAATCTATGACATCGACCTCAACACGCTGATCAACGGAAACACCCGCTAGCACAAGCACGAAACCGTCAAACTGCGGCTTTCCATCCAATATCAAAGCTGGTAATTTTTGACCGGCTACGCTAAACGACTTGACCCTGAGCGATCCGTTCAGGGGAACATTTGCCTGTAGCGCCACATAAATCTTGCCATCGCCGCGCGTGAGGGTGCCGAATTGCATCGATAAGACCTCCGTGATTATCTGTGCATGATAAAAGACATGATACCGAATCAGCGTGTCCAAAGCAGACAATAGGCCAAATGAAAGCAAAGGAAGGCAGCTTGGATACACCCACATATCGAATGCAACATTTGCACGCAAATCACGACAGTAAAAAACGATATATGGTAACATCCCTGACGGCTCGTCGGAACTTAACCTATTTACAATAAACAATTTAGATTACGAGCTCGATATAAGGGGATAATCGGGATGCTTCAAGCGCTCGCTGATGTGCTCGCGCTCATTGTACAGCCATGTTATGACCTAACCAGCAACTGGTGGATTGCAATCTTCCTATTTACGCTGATTACTAAGGCAATTTTGATGCCTATGGCACTTTGGTGTCAGAAAAACGCAATCATCATGGTTCAGCTCATGCCAGACCTTAATCGACTCAAAGTAAAGTACTTTGGCGATCGCGAGACAATTGGCGAAAAGCAAAATGAGCAGTATAAGGAAAAACACTATCATCCTTTACTGTCCCTCGTTCCCCTTGCTGTCCAAGTTTCTTGGCATGATTCCTATTTCAGATGGTGGACTAAGTTGGATAATGCCTCTGCTCGCGGGTTTATCCGCGGTCCTTATGGGCTATGCACAAAACCGAATCAATCCACTGCAGCGCGAACAATCACGAGCAGAAAAAAACATGACCAACGGATTGTCCATCGCCCTATCGTTCATATTGGGCGTATTTGTAGCTGGGGGCATGGCCTTTTATTGGATTGTCTCGAATCTGTCTTCTATCGCTGTACAAGCACTCTGCAACGTCATCATGCCACCGCGCAAATATATTGATTATGACGATCTTGCTGAAAGCCGGGTAACACTCGATGAGCTGAATTCTCTTACTGCTCCTAAATCGAAATGGTGGCAACGCGACCCGCTTGCCAAACGCGAAAAAGCGGATTACCGCAAATTTTTCGACGTTGTGAACAAACACATCGTCTTCTATTCAGAAAGCAGCGGTTTTTATCGCTATTTTCAGGGTGCCATTGAGTGGCTCCTTGAAAACAGCGATGTAAATATTCACTATGTAACCAATGATCCAAATGATCAGATATTTGAAATTTCCAAACGCCAACCACGCATCTGCCCATATTTCATCGGTGAGAAAAAAGCCATCACGCTTATGATGAAAATGGATGCTGACGTCGTAGCAATGACCCTCGAAGATCTTGAAAACTACTATATAAAGCGTTCATATATTCGCAAAGACGTCGAGTACGTTTTCCTGTGCCATCACATGACAAGCATGCATCTCGTTTCTCGAAAAGAGGCGTTTGACCACTACGATACGATTCTATGCGCTGGACCGCATCAAATTAAGGAAATACGCCGCGCCGAGGAAATATATAAGCTTCCAGAAAAAAGGCTCATATCCTGTGGATATGATCTGCTCGACCGATCTATTGATAATCACAAATCCCTTGCCGATGCAAAAAATGATCGACCGACAATCCTCATCGGCCCCTCTTGGCAAGAGAGCAATATACTTGATCTTTGTTTCGACGATATCATTAAGCCATTGCTTGGCCATGGCTACCGAATAATCGTGCGCCCGCATCCGGAATATACCAAACGATACCGCCCACGTTGGGAGCTTTTGCAAGAACGCTACAAAGATATTTCAGACGAGGAGCTATTCTTCGAACGCGATTTCAGTTCCAACGAAAGCGTTTTCAGTTCCGACGTCCTTATGACAGATTGGTCGACGCTTTCTGCAGAGTTTTCTTTTTCAACGCTCAAGCCCTGTATTTTTATCAACACGCCCATGAAAGTGGAAAATCCACATTGGACTGAACTTGATATTGAGCCAACTGACATTACGCTACGTGACCAAATTGGCGTGTCACTTGACCCTGACAATCTGAGCAATATAGACTCAGTGGTTTCCGAGATGCTTAAAAACGAACAAGCCTGGCATGACAAAATTGAGGGCATTCGATCGCAATTCATTTTCAATGTAGGAAACGGCGGGAAAACCGCCGGAGAATATTTGCTCGAGCGCATTTTGACAGCCCAAGAACACCGGAGTGAGGCGAATGATAATGACTTGCAATAAAACATTCGTCGATGTTCTTGATATTTTCTGCATAACAGCAATTTCAATTGTCATATTCGCGATGTTTGCACCGCCGGCATTCGCATATGTTGACCCTTCGGTCATGACCTACACCATCCAGGCCCTCGCCGGTGTTGCAGTCGCGCTTTCAGCTGTCGCAGGCGTCGCATTCAGACGCACTCGCAAAGCTATTTTCAAGCTATTTAAAATCGATGAAAATGCCAATAAGATCGTCGATCCCAAAGTCCATCGCATCGAAGGCGGATCTGATAAAACTTCTCTTGTCAGTGCCTTTGAAAAGGCGGACAAAACACGCGTCCACGGCAAGCCAAAATCCTATGGCGTTCGCTTTGTGCAGGCATTCTTGGCAATAGCCTTTTTCGTCGTCACCATCTTTGTCGAGGCGCCCCTTGAAATCGTGGCTAGAAGCACCGACTCGCTCCTATTTAGGCTTCAAACCATAATCGGCCCCATTATCATTGCGGCGATTGTCATCACGCTTGTATGCAGCCTAATTGTCGCTTTACTGCGCGGCAAAGCATTTAACGTTGTGATCGCCATTATCTTCGCACTGGCGATTGCCGCTTACGCGCAATCTCTTTTCTTGAACACCGGATTACCTCCTGCTGATGGAAGCCCCGTCCATTGGGAAGATCATGACAGAATGATGCTATTAAGCAGTGTCGTTTGGTTTATGATTCTCGCGGTCTGCCTGACACTTGCGCTTTGCCGTAATCGCTTTTTTTCTATTCTTACAAACATTCTCTGTATCGCTTTATTAGCTGTTCAAATCATTGCAACTGCAGCTTTGCCTTATAGCCATCTAACGACAGGCCGAGCAGAAGATTCATATAACTCTGTCGCCACACGAGCGGGTTTGAATGAAGTTTCATCTAAAAACAATGTGATTGTCTTTGTTCTTGACACATTCGATACGAACACGCTCAAGCAAACTCTTGACACATATCCAAATGCTCTTGACGAAATGACTGGTTTCACGCGCTACGTAGATTCAACAGGATCAATGATTCCAACACCGTATGCGATTCCGTGCCTACTCACCGGAGCTTATCCTGAGCAAGACCAAACTTAAGAAGAATACTTCGAACACCGTTGGGATCACACTGATTTTCTGGATACACTTAATGACAAGGGATATAGCGTCGGAGTTTATTCCGACACGCTCGAAGATAAAAACAGCGTCCTCGAATCACGTACTGTCAATGTGCAATCGCTCGATTCCTACGTCGAGAAAAACGGTATCGACCCGTTGGGTGCCATCAAAATTCTCTATCGATGCTCTCTCTATCGCGTAAGTCCCTGGCCCCTCAAGCAGAACTTCTGGTTTTATACCGACCAGATAAACCGAGGGACCTTCAAACGTGATGTTCGCAGCCAAACTGAAACCGACCCGAGTAACACCCTGTATATACTTGATGACCTTCTGTACTACAAAGGACTTACACATCAAGGAATCGAACCTACGGACGCAGGTGAGAACGGCGCCTTCAAGCTCATCCATCTTTCTGGATCACATGGCCCATACAATATGACGAACGATGCCAAAAACGCAGGACCGGACGGGTCAAACATCATTGACCAATCTGCTGGCTCATTAGAAATAGTCAGCGAATACATACGCCAGCTAAAGGCGTTGGGCCTATACGACGACGCAACTATCATCATAACGGCTGATCACGGATATTGGTATTATGCACAAGCTCCGCTTCCGGAGCCTTCAAGCCCCATTATGCTAGTCAAGCAACAGACAAGCTCCGAGCAATCGCAAGCCCCTATCACGATTTCTACGGCGCCTGTTTCGCATGCCGATTTCATTCCAACGGTCCTTGATGCAATCGATGCAGACTATTCAGCATACGGCACGCCGATGAAAGATCAGAAGGAGGGCGAGTCCCGAGAAAGGTCATATTTCATGACCGTAGGCGATTTAAGCAAGCTGCAGTGGGTCGCCCTGCAGAAATGCATTATCAATGGCTATGCGGAAGATTTAAAAAACTGGACTTTCACTGATCAAATGTGGGAGCTTAAAAACTAGCGGAAACGCAATTAGCCTTTTTGGTTTTCCGTATCATATGTCGAGCCCTCAGCATTTCTTTCCGCATTCATTGCTTCAGTTCGATTGTCACCTTCATTCCCGGAGCCATCTACGAAAGTGACAAATCCGACGCCTTGATCAAAACGCAGGGTTATCTTTTGGGCACTAATCAAATCGACGCTTCGAAACAGCATCTTCCCGTCATTGGATGTTTTAAAAAGCAGGTCATAAGTCTGAGTTGCTGGAACAGACCCGAACGAAAGAGAGACTGTATCACCATCGGCGAGAATAAACCCGCTAAAACTATTTGCATCGGAAAATGCTTTCTGCGAGCTTGGCTTAATTGAAACGCTTACAATATCGGAGCCTGTGGCATTGTCCACTTCGATAGTGACATCCCCCTCGCCAATTGCCGCACTTCGAACAGATGCAGAGGAACTCATGCTGCTGGCAGCCGAAGACAGACTCGCGCTGCTCGATGAGCCAGTCGAAGAAGAGCTATTTTGACTAGCAATACCGCACCCCGCCAGCGCAAGACAAGCACCGATCACGCACAATAGCACTGATGCCTGTTTCAAGAGGCCCTCCATCCTCTGCCAACTTCCCCAATAAACGCCTAGCAAAAAACTAGAAGCCTGCACTCGCGGCCTCATAGAGGCCTTCAGCAAGCGCTCGTGCAATGCTGTCTTCTCTAAGCTTGTACTGCGACATATCGTATGAATTATCGATAAAGCAGATTTCAAGCAATGTCGCGGCAATTCCCGTTTCAGAACCATTGCAGACTGAGAGCACCGCTTCCTTTTTTCCACGATCTGTAAGCTGCATACTATCTACCAGATGCTCATGCATAATGCTTTGAAGATATGAAGACCTGGCTGCTGCATATTTACTATGAATATAGCTTTCGCTGCCCGTTGCAACTCCACCGTTAAATGCATTGAAATGAATCGACACTAACGATGTGCAACCGCGCGATTTAGCATCTGCCTGCCGATCCCAATACTGTACATTGGAATCGATGTTGGTATAGACATACAAACCGTACAAACTCTCTGCATAAGCTGCAACCTTTTGCACAAGCTCCTTTGTTTCCTGAGCTTCAACATATCCATTACCGCAAGCGCCGGAGTCATACTGATTACTGTAAGAACTTCCCCATCCATGACCTGCATCAAGATAGATATAGCTAAAATCAGATGCTGCGCTTCCACCAGCAACCGCGTACCAAGCAATGCCTTCGCCAATCCAGCCAATGCGCACGAGCTCATCGTTTTCGTTTTGACTTGTAGTGTAATTGTGCGTCCCGACTTCTTCGTTAGGATTGAACTGCCTGAGCAACGGAACCGTCTGATTGTCATCGGAATACCATCCAACGCCCTCTTGGTTCCACCCGATAATCCCCAGTGTCGAATATTCGTTATAGCTCATCGTGTAATGATGATCACCGGAATTAGGATTATAGAGACGGTAAACCGGGGTATTCGAAATCGAGGGGGCTTGCCAGCCGACCCCTTCATACGTCCAGCCAACCGAAACAAGACTTGCCCGCTCTACTCTATCCGCCGTGTATAAGTGTTCTCCCGAATAGCGGTTAT
This sequence comes from uncultured Coriobacteriaceae bacterium, assembly GCA_964435565.1. Taxonomy (GTDB): domain Bacteria; phylum Actinomycetota; class Coriobacteriia; order Coriobacteriales; family QAMH01; genus QAMH01. The sequence continues at coordinate 5,063 of CAYSZR010000009.1, read as the reverse complement.
AAAGGCGGAACATGTTGATTGAAGTAATTTCTGTTGCAGAAACACTTGCCTGCCCGACAAGATCCGATGTGTCATTCGCTTCATGACCCGTATCGACCGACGCCGACGCGACTGCAGATGAAACAGGCGTCTCAGTTACAGAAGTTTGAGCAGTGGCAGAAATCGCTGGACCAGAGTCTGCCTGTGTGGCCGTTTGCAATTTTGCTTCTTCGGAAGCAACCGGAGCTGTCGCTGGCTGCGTAATTACATTATCAGCAGACTGCGTCGAATCGTTCACATGAACATCCGTATCCAAAGTAGCGGCTTCTTTTGTTGACTCTTGGACAAGGGACTCTTGGACAAGGGACTCTTCGACAATTGCCGTCTGCGCGACCCTCACTTCACTCGTCGTCGCCAACTCGCCTGATCCAGCAGCATCTGCCGCAAACGCAGGAACAGCCGTCATGAATGCACCGCATAGCAAGGTCAAGGCGAACAGCTTTAAGATGTTTTCCTGACATCTCTTCATGTAACATGCCTCCAAAAACCAATTAGGGCAAGAAATCCTACTAGCAAGAATGCCCTTAAGACGCGAACTCAATAAGTCCGTTAATAAAATTCATCAGATCCGTGCCATACGATGCCCCGCTTGCCCATTTCTCAGACAGCATTTCAACAGAAGGCGCGCTCCCCCTGCCATACATGCTCACGACATTGTCAAAGCGTGGATCAACGCAGGGATTATTAAGCGAATCAGTAGACGCGTAACACTTCAGGTGCTGGACGTGGGCACGCACCCCTTCACGCACGGAATTAAATGATGCAAAAGTGGAGCCATCCGTTGTTTTCAAACCACAAAAGTTCAGCTGTTTGACAGACACCTGCCCGGTATACTGCAAATAACCTGTTTCGAGCATGGCTTGGCAAAATACAACATCAGCGCGCACGCCCTCGGCTGCGGCCTCTTCCCAGACGATTTTTGTAAAGTCATCGATACTCGAAGCTCCACCTGCTGCAAATTCAGCAGGATAGGATTTCTGCTTAGACCTGAACCAATCGGCCATACTTTGGGCAGAGACAGTGCTTGTGCCCATAATATTCGAACCCGCTGTATACGATTGTCCCATTTCGAGTCCATACCAGGCGACGCCCTCTTGAATCCAACCTTTACTCGCCAGCGTATTATCCTCGTTCAATGAGCTTGTATAGTTATGTGTTCCAATTTGCTCGTATGGATTAAACTCGCGATATATGGGAACAGTCTTCGTATCATCGGAATACCAACCGATACCCTCTTGATTCCAACCGATAGAGCCAAGCGAAGTATATTCGTTGTAGTCTACCGTGTAATGATGATCACCCGAATACGGGTTATAGAGACGGTAAACCGGCGTGCTCGATTTTTCTGGCGCAATCCAGCCAAAGCCTTCCAGTCGCCATCCAATCGACGCATTTGTATCACGCTCAGATTCGTTATACGTGTAGAGGTGTTCGCCCGAATACGGGTTATAAAGACGCCACATCTTAATACTGCCTGATTGCGTTGCCTGCGCGGGCGCCGGAATAATCAAGACGGCACAAATCACGCACGCAACTACGACCAAAGCAAAACCGAAAATTTTTGTGCATCGTTTTAGTGTCATGTTTCTCCTATTTTTAAAAACGTCTGCAATATTTATTTTAGCACCTGCTCGGATTTAGGTCATTTACACCTCAAGTAAACCACAGGCAAACATCAATCAGGCAATTTGCGAGGGCTTTTCAACGAATATTTAAGCCAATTGAGAGAGATTGGGTAACTTACTTACTTCCATCCGTCTATACAATATAGCGGCCCTCTTTAAAACCGTTATCAATAAAATGATAATAATACGACCCGATATTGTCCCCGAACGCGGCCTGCAGGTCACCATACATGTCACGATATGTCCAAACATTGAAATTGGCAGAGGCAACACGGCCTTCGTCGATGCCATAAGTTACAAAGTGCCACAATGCAAGCTCGGGATCTCCGCCACAAAATGCTGCTACATCTGGGTTATTGGCAACATAATAGTAATAATCGTACACATCAGAGAAGTCCCTGTCTTCATAGACACTTGAAGGATTGTAGATCGACGAACCGGTAAGCGTTTGATAGTTGGCATCCCACCATTGCGTACGATACGTAATCCAGTTGCGCAGATAGCGCGCATTCATATCGTATGAGGCAAAGGGAGCAAGCTCATTGCCAAAAGAGGTAATTCCGAAAAGTGCCTGGTTCATCACTTGCGAACGAGCAATGAGACCCCGATAGTACGCAATCGAATGAAGGAAACTACCATGCGCGCCTGCATCACCAAGAAGAACGTTGTGCATGAGAGGAGAAAATATAGAAGCATAGAGGCGCTTGACCTTGTCCTGCAGCGCTTGGCTTTGAATCCATAATCTAGCATGCGGCGAAGTAAAGCCTTCGTATTTTCTAAACGAATTATCCGGCCAATCGGTCCTCACGCCCATCGACGCATCATAGTCCCACAACGGAGCAGCGATGAGCGGCGTATCGCCCTTCTCTTTATAGAAATAGGTGGAAGTCAGAAATGCATCGATATTCTTAAAGAACTCGCTTGCCAGATACGTCTTGGCAAGCGAATCAAGATCAAACGATTCGCCACTGTTAAATGTGTTGGCTGCAAGTTTATTAAGGGCCTTTTGCGTATATTCGCTTATGTAAATCAGGCATTCTTTGGAGCATGCTTCGGGACCCTTCAAAACGAAAGGCCCAACCGAGGTTATGAAATAATTTAGCTCATCTTCGTAATATGCCCAGTCCAATTCAAGGAGATAGCCACCGGAAATATCTGAAGGGTTGTTGGGAACCTGCGAATATTTATAGGTATACCCAAAGGCATTCGTGCCCGTGGCAGTTGGTAACGCAGACAAATCTTCGATGTCCGGATTTGCCTTCTCAAGATCTTTTTCGAGATCATTGATATCAACCCTACCATCGTTGATCTCGACTTTTTCACACAGATAATAAGTACCACGATATTCGCCATCGTAATACAAATCGACAAACCTTCCCTCGCAGCCAGAAAGGCCAAGTTCAAGACCTGCATCATATCCAATGGCCGTATGAAGCAGTGTCGCATCATTTGAACCGGCAAGCAAAACCCACTTCTTGTTTGCATCGGCGCTTTTCTTGTCATTGTTGCTCGTTAAAAGATTCGTACCCTCTTTGAGCTTGACCTGGTATGGCTTTTTAAAGCTATTGCCCCAGGTTGAATTACCCCTGCCTTTAATCGTAGAAGTCTTTCCCTTATCTGTGTCATAGCTGTATACGTTGATGCCATCAGCGTCTACCATCGAAACCTTAACATCGGCGCTGACTGTATGGTCTGGACTTGCCTCGACATACGAACGCCCGTAATTCGTGGGGTCCTTGCTATTAACATACATGGCTGCGATTGATGCCGACTTCATAAAGGTCAAGGTGTATGCGGTATTCAAATATCGCATCGTAAACGATGCCGTGCCATACGTACCAAGATCCCCGTCAAGCGCCGACAAATCAACTGTCCTGCCATTCCCGTCCAGCTCGAAAGAGAACCCGTGACCAGAAATAGATACGCTCGTTGCAGAACCATCCATATTGGCAACAGAAAGTGTTGATTTTGAAAGCGTCGCATATGACGGCAAAAATATACAAACTGCGTTGTTGCCCACCATTGAAACAAATTTTTGGGTAAGTCCCGCAGTATTGATTTCAGCTGTTGCGCTTATTGTCGGAGCAACGACACCATTGGCATCGCACAGATAGGTGACGCCATCAGAATCAGTTATCTGTCCTTTAGAAATAGAACCATCGGAACCTGCGTATGCGCAATACGACAAACCCTCCGATGTTGTTATCAGGCGAGACTTTGCGATGCTGCCGCTAGGATCGATCCAATAGGTATTAAGCGAGCCCCAAGAAGCGGTTGTAAGAAAACGTGCGGGGACAGGAACAACATCGCCCCTTGTCGCATACCAAGCAACGCCTTCACGCCACCACCCAACAGAACCGAGATATTCATCCTCGTTCGCATCAGTCGTGTAATTATGAGTGCCCACGTTTTCGTAGGGATTAAACTGCCTGTACAAAGGCACTTGATCCGAACTGTCTGAATACCATCCAATACCCTCCTGGTTCCAGCCAATCGTGGCTAAAGTCGCGTATTCGTTATAATCTAACGTAAAATGATGATCGCCCGAATAGGGGTTGTACAGGCGAAACACGGGATAATCTGAGATCTTCGGCGCGACCCAGCCTACACCCTCATATCGCCAACCAATTTCAGCGATAGAGATTGCTTCTTTAAAATCTGCCGTATAGAGATGTTGGCCGTCGTATGGGTTATAAAGCCGGAACATATCCTGGTGCGTAGCGATATACGTCTCGTCGCTTGAAACTTGAGCGTCAAGCGACTGATCGCCCTGACTTGAAGCCGCCTCGACAACCGTAGCAGAAGAAGGTTGCTTTGCTTCCTCCTCAACAACTGGTTCAACAGCAGGACTAATGACAGGGTCAACAGAAGCGCTGGTCGTTTTAGCGTCTTCGCTTACATTTCCAACAGACTCTTCTTTAGGTGCCTCGATTGCCTCTTCGATGACTTTCTCATCTTCGACTATAGAAACCTTTTCAGAAGATACCTCATCAATCGTGTCGACCTTGTTCACCTCAGGTGTATCACCAAATGCCGGAATAACAAAAACCATAGCCATAAGAAAACCGGCAAAAGCAATAAACAAAGCCGAGCTAATCGATACCCTGCATTCCCCACGCTGCATATAAACCCCTTGAGACTAAACTAATTCCCACGCAGGGCATCTTATCATGCCATATATATTTACGACATATAACAGAAAACGCAAAAAGTCACGCGGCATCATTTAAGACCGTACCAAGCAATGCCTTCGCGCCACCACCCAATAGAGCCGAGATATTCGTCCTCGGCCGCATCGGCCGTATAGTTATGCGTGCCAATCGTCTCATAGGGATTGAACTGACGATAAAGCGGCATACCTTCAGCGTCGTCCGAATACCAGCCAACGCCCTCTTGGTT
>CAYSZR010000008.1:0-41646 GCA_964435565.1 uncultured Coriobacteriaceae bacterium | reverse complement strand
ACCCGAACAATTACACCGAGGTCGCGACCTTCAAAGGTTATGTGTATAAGTCCAGCTACCAGTCGACGACCGACACGACAGCCAAGGAAAAGCTCTCTGGCAAGATCACCGTGGGCACGGATGGCAAGGGCAACCTTGTTTTGCGCGTCTATTACATTGCAAACGACGAGCAGCTTGATTTCTTCTTGGGAGATATTGATGAAGACGGCCTGAACGGCATCGATGCCAAGTGGCATGGCGATACGCAAAATGGAGCGCGGAAAACAGGAGCTTCTGTGACGTTGCCGGCAAGTACGCAAGTCGATCGTGCAGGCTACACGCTCGTGGGCTGGTATGCAATCGATTCGGAAACCGAGACAGCCGCTGATGGTCAGAACATCTCGAACCTTACCGGCGTGTTGGCGAATAATTGGTATGCGACGCTTTCGGCAACCGACGGTTCGGCACCTAAAGGCACCTTCTATGCGGCAGGTCTCACGACCTATAAGATGCCGCCAGTTCCTACGACGCTTTATGCGGTCTACCAAGCCAAGCAAAGCTCCTTTATCGTCGAAGTCTACGTGCTTCCGGGCGACGGCACCGCGGCGATTCGCAAGGCCGTCTATGATCCCAGCGATGGTGGTAAGGGGCTGTATGCCTATACGGGCGATACCGTGAGCTATCTTGATCCGACATTGCCAGTCGAGACTTGGGGCACGTCAGGCAGTTTGAGCCTGGGAAGTGGATATAAGGTTGGCGAGGTCTATGGGTATCAGTTCAGTGCGCAGGCCACGACTGACAATAATGGCAAATATACAGGTCTGGTGACCGCTGACACGGCGGATGGTGGATCAGGCAAACTTACGCTCAAGCTTTACTACACGGCCAAGAAAGATGCGAGCGTGTATTACGTGGTTCGCTACACCGTCCCTGTCGATGCTGATAATAAGAAGCTCGCTCCGGTACAGTATGATTTCCAGAAATACAATGGCACGGCGGGAACCTGGGTCCAAGGCGATGCCACTGCAGACGACCTTGCCAAAGCAGGCACGCAGGATGATCCGTATCTGCGCATGATCGGCGCAGATATCAAGGGTTACATGTATGACTCGACGTTTAATTACGAACTGCCCGAAGGCGTGGCTGCCAAGATAACCTATACGCACGCTGAGCTTGGTCAGATTACCGGCAACAATAGCCTTGTCGATTCCAATGGCGATGGCTTTGCCGATGGCGCTTTGACCATCAAGCTCTATTACAACGTGATCTTCTACACGCTGAGCATCAGCGTGGGCGATGCCACATTGGATGGAACCAATCCTGCGGGGCTGTATCCGGGCGATCGTGCTTTCACGCTGCCTACTGCAACGCTTGCCGGCTTCGAATTCGTGGATTGGGTCGAGGACGTTTCCGACGAGAGCGTGACTCCTACGCACTATGCCGCCGGTAATCACAATATGCCGTACTCTGACCTCAAGCTCAAGGCTAACTGGAAGGCGCTTCCTTCGAATTACATCGTCAATCATTACAAGGTTATGCAAGATGGCAGCGTCGTTCTTGTCACGACCGATACATACACGAAGTCGACAGGCACGATGGCCGTTGTCGGAGATTACGATGCAGCTGCCACAAACAAGCCTGACGTGTACGCGTACATATCTCAGACTGGTGATGCAAATGCGCTTCATATCCCGGCAGGTACTTTGAGCCCATTGCGCTACCCCAAGACAGGCGATGCAACGCATGATGCCAATGCGGATATCGATGCCACGGCGCAGGGCGTCTGGATGGGCTTCAGACATGTGACGGACTTTGATAATGGTACTTACAAGACGAATGAGAGTGCTTTTGTCATCGCCAACGCAAATGGCAAACAGACGGTTTTGAACGTGTTTTATAGGGCATGTGAAGTCGAGTACAAAGTATATCGTTATAAGGTCACGGGTGATGGTGCCGTGAGGCTTATCGATGCCAATGGCAATTCGACGACAGAGCCGGTCACGTATTACGGCTGGGCAGGTTCCACGGTATATGCCGACGGTATCTATCTTGGTCATGCGGCGGGCGAAGATGATGACAGTAGCCATTACACGACGATTTATACGCATGACGATGTCGAGATCAAAGGCTACACGTACAAGCACGATGCGTTCACATATAAAGGCACGAGCTATTCGTCTAAGTCGACTGACGTCGTCGCGGGCAATGCTTCCACCGTGATCACGCTTTACTACGAGCCTAATTCCTATGATGTTGTCTTGCATCTGCACGAGGCTGATGCAGACGGATACAACTATGGTCAGTTTGCTGCCCTGAACGGTTGGACGGTTTCTGCTGACGGGCTTACCGCTACGCGCAGCTTCCATACCGAAGAGACTACAGCAGCTCTGCCGATCGATGCTGACAGTACCCCGAATCCTTCACGTGCGGGCTATGAGCTTATCGGTTGGTCCGCTGATCAGACGGGGGCTTATGAGAAGGCAGAGAATACCATCGCGAACGCAGTGACTATCGCGGCGTACGGCAGCGATTATTACTCAGCGTCGATTTCGACGCCGGCAATCAATCTTACCGATGGCACCGCGCATCTTTTCACTGCAGATGGCGCCACGCTTGTGATGGCAGCTGCAGAATTGCATCTATGGGCTGTCTGGAGTGCTGATAAGAATACGCCGTACAAGGTCAATATCGTTAAAATCGACGGCAACGGCATCGAACATACCGTCGATACGGTTACGTATTATGGTGTGACCGATTCTGTGGCGATTGCAGATTATGCTACGAGCAAAGCAGATGCCAATAACGTTGTTGCGATTGATGGGCATTACAGTTATACCGATGACTCTTCAGTAACGCTGGTTGGCTATGACTATCGCGCCGAAATGACAGAAGCGCTTGCCAAGGTTGCAAACCATCTTGGCACGATGGTCGAAGTCCCCGGCGCTTATTCGGATGTTGCCAGAACCATCTTGCGCAAGTCCATTAACCAGCATAACGTAGACGGTGATGGCAAGGCAGAACTCACGTTGTATTATCTGCCGCAGATACACACGCTGACGCTGCATACAGGTGCAGGTTCCTGGGTTGGCAAGACCGGCGATGCGGCTGCGGCTGACATCGTCCTCGATTACTTCACCGAACAGACGAGTGATGAGCTCGTGCAGACGATTGAGCGGGCTGGCTATAGCTTCTATGGCTGGTCGCCCAATAATGGCGCAGCAACCGCTACGGGCAATGCATCTCGAACGGCGGCCGATGCGATCAAGGCCTATGGCAATGATTATTATGCAGCGTCGAGCGCGACGCCTGTTGTTAACCTTACCGATGGCACAGCGCAGCTCTTCACCGCTAAAAGCGAGACGGACAAGCCTGCGGTGCTTGTTATGCCCGGTGCTGATATGGGACTTTATCCGGTCTGGTATGCCGATAACATGACATATTACGTCGAGCACTGGCTCATCGATGGCGACAATAATCTCAAAGCCGGGTATGCGGCTCGCGAGAAGATCGAAGACGTGGCAACAGACGAATGGGTCGAGGCGCTTGCCTTTACCGCCGATGCGAGTGCTGTCGGAACCGTGCGTTATAACGAAAACTTCAAGGGTTATACGGTCATGCTTGGATCAGGCGGTCAGCTGCTCACCAATGGCGCTGGTAGCATTGTCGGACTCGACGGATATGCTTTCGATACCAAGAATGTAACGGGCCTGATAGTGAACACCCGTGACCAGCTCGTCAATGGCGCTATCGTTCTCAAGGTCTACTATAGCCCAAAGACCGTGCGTCTTATCCTGGTTCCGGGCCATGACGAATCCGGAATAAGCACCGAATACACCGGCAAGTGGACTATAGGTAACACTAAACTTGCATCGACTGACTATAAAGCCGAGCAGACTACGGATTCACTTCCAAAAGATACGGGAAGCAAGCGGCAGATCTCGCGAACCGGGTATACCCTAGTCGGCTGGTCGACAATCGATCAATATACTTATACGACAACGAACGGGAAGGGTACGTACGTTGGTTCGAAGGGTGTTGCGTCTATCGTAACAGCAGAGGCTATATCTCAGATAGGCACGAGCGGTGTTGATAAGTTCTATCTGCCCAATGCGACGCTCACTATGCCGCTTGAAGATCTTACGCTGTATGCTGTATGGAGGGCAAACGAAACCAATAATGTCGTCGTTCATATCTGGACGATCAACAGCAAGAACATTGCAACCGAGCTTGACGAGAAGATTACGTTCAATGCGGTTACAGACGAGGAGTTGCCGTACTACGATCAATATGGCGACCTTGTTTATCTCGAAACGCCAGAGATTGATGGTTTCACGTTCCAGGTCGATGCAACGATGCTTAAATTATCTCAGGCCATATCAGATAGCAGAGTTAACTGGCGTTCCGAAGATGGGTTAACAGTTCATTCTGTTACGGGTGGTTTGGTAAAGGGCGACGAGAATCTCCGTCTTGATATCTTCTATCTTGCCGATGCTGATACGCCTTACACCATCGAGCACTGGCTTATCGATGGCAACGGTATGGGCAAACTGGTTACGACGACGACCGCTACCTATTATGCGGGCGAGACAGTCCCCGATCTTACTGGGTCTGACTCGCGCCTTCGCCCCACTGGGTATAACTGGGACGGTTATACGCCACAGTTGGTTGACGGCGCTGTGTACACGTATTCGTATGTTTCCAGCAACGACACTGTGACGACGACGGTTACGGCAGTCACCACCGGTACGGTTACGGGCGATAAAGACAATGCCGCCAAATCGCGCCTTAAGCTCGTCATTGTCTACACTGCCGATCAGCGTACGCTTAAGCTTGATTTGGGCGAAGGAAGCGATCGTGGCTGGAAGACAACGGGCCTTGACGTGCAGACAGGTTGGACTACGGGCATGACGGATATTCTGCCATCTGCGGGTGATCTTGAGCGCACTGGCTATAATTTTGTGGGTTGGTCAACAGATCCGGCATATGCGAATACGTACAAAGGTTCAGAGTCGATTGCAAAGACGGCACTGCCTTCGAGTATCCCGGGATTTATCGCTCCTGGCGGTAAGCTTACTATGCCTCAGATTGCAGATAACGCGGATGGCTCAGACAGCTCAATGACACTCTATGCGGTTTGGTCAGCAGCGAAGTCGGCTTATCAGGTGCTTCGTTATAAAGTTGATGGCACAGGAAAGGTCATCGTCGTTGATTCCACCGACATGAGTGGTATTACAGATGATGAGATGAACGGGGAGCTGCTGACATTTTCTGATGGTACGAAGATGAATGCCGAGAATGTTAAAGGCTATCATTACGTGACCAATGGAAACAGTATTCTTTACAATGGTACGCTTGTGGCATTTACCGAGGGTGTCGGAAGCACAGGTCAATCGATACATGCAACCACTGTTGCAAAAGCGAGTCTTGCTGGCGATGGAACTATGAAATTGCGCCTCTTCTATATTGCCAACAAGATCACGATTAGCCTTAACGTCGGCTCGGGTTCTTGGACCGACGGAGGTAGCTACACGACGACAGTCAGGCTTACTGAAACCGGCAATGGCCTCAATACAAATTCGCTTAGCACATCGAGTATCGGCGTAGCATCGAGCAATCCTGATATGCGCACGATCACTGTTTACACAGGAGAAATCGTTCGTATGCCTACAGCTACGACAACGACCACGTCGGGGCAGGTTGATCTGACTGACTATACGCTTATTGGATGGGCGCCTTATGATGGTGCGTCTGATACGGGCGGTGTTGGAAATTATGACACGCGCGCCTTGTACTATAGCAATGGCTATCTTTATGGTATTGATAACGCTGACGGAAGCTCGACCGGCGTTTATTCATATACAACATATTGGAAGGTCTCCGACGACTTACAAGAAATCCTCGAAGCTGCAAAAGATAACAACATTCTCTACGCTGTCTATGGCCTGAAAGCTCAGGACCTTACTTTTGATCCTAAAGGCTGGTCCATAACCGATGCTGCAAAAGGGACCGATGACGACGCTGATGGCAATAAAATCAAGGATACTGCCGAGAGGGACGGCGAATGGTTCGACGATGCCGCTGCCAGTGAATGGGGGAGCGCAACCATGACGACCATTGGAGTTACGGTTAGCTTGCCAAAGGCCGTGCATCTCGCTCGTCTTGGCTATACGCTTATTGGCTGGAGCAGCAACCCCTATGCCACGAGCGTTACGACTGGCGCTTCGGGAATATACGAAATCGTCTACACCAAAGATGACAACGGTGTCTATCAACCTCCTGTTGATTGGGTAATGCCCGTAGTCGAGAAAGCTCTTACCATGTACGCGGTGTACAGTCCTCTTACTTTGACTGTTCAGTACATGTCTTATACAGATGACTCTCCTGACAACCGTATTCTTGCTGCAACGAAAGACCTGCTCTTCACAGATCTCTTTGATGCTGGCACGCCTTCTGCAGATAATCCGAGCGTTTTGGTCTTTGCGCTTGCTGATGGAACGCAAGAAACAATCACCTTTACTGGTCATCAACTGACGTCTTGGAAGAGCAAAAAATCACTCGGCAAGATTATTCCTGATGGCTTGACTGTTCAGGATGTAGTCAAAACTTACTATACGACATGGGATGGCAAGAGCCCTATTCAGGTTTATGCTTTTTGGGAATGGCGTAAGATAAATATTCATTATGAAGACATGGGTGGAACTGTTGCCCCTATTGACGCCGTTGTTCAGTGGGATGCGCTTGCAACCGATATTAATAAGACATATCAGGCACATTCGTTTACCTCCTTTAAAACAAAGAAGGCACTTGGTAAAACTATCTCTGACTCAATGACTGTCGGTGACATGCTTGTTAATGTGTATAAAACGCCGGGTGTATCGTCTGTGACTCTGTACGTCATATGGGGTTCAGTCACTTATGAAATTAAATATATTGATTTATACGATAACAGCACGTTGGCAACTAAATATGACTACGATCAAACAGTCTCACTTCCGCAGCTGTCGACCATACGTGCGGGATATACCCATACGGGATGGGCAAGCAAGCTAAATGACGACGGCTCGATTGACGAGACTTCGAAAATCGACGGGTCCGCTGATCACGCATATTCATGGTATTCGGGCGGTGATCTAGTTCTATCTGTTGCCTTGTATGCAATTTGGACGGAAAATTCTTTGTTACCCTCTACATTGGCCTCTGCATCATCTCCGGAGCTCTATTCACTGACCTTACCTGAACTTACCGTGAGCGATTCTCAAGTCGCCTCGCTTTCTCATGTTCAAACAGCGGACGAAGGGATAGCTTCCGGCACATCTGTCCAGATTGGTTTAGCAGCAGAGTCCGAAACAATCCAGGAAAGTAAAAACATCAGTGATGTCGCGTCTATGGAAGTCAGTTTGATCAAATCTCCAGCCAGCATAGATACAGTCCCTGTTGCCTGTTTGGCAGATGATGTGGCGATTCCGTCTAGTGAAAACAAGACGGAAGATTCGAGCATTCCTGTTGTAGATAAACTGACTGATACGTCCATGAATGCAATATCGGAGACAATTATTCCAGGCGCTGCAGCAATCGCCGCCGCTGTTCCAGTCGTAGAGCCAATCGCAACGGCAGTTGCAGCGATAATAGCCGCTCCTTCGCCTATTATCGCGTTTGCTCTGCTTGCACCGGCAAGCATTGAGACAATTTCGGCTGCTGATGCATCAAACGGTTCGGATGTTCCTGCTGTCCCCTTGGAGACGAGCTGCCCAGTCGACGTCATTCTGCCTGCCACATCCTCGAATGATGCTTCCTCAAGCTCTGGGTATCCCGAGAATAAGGAGTAGGGGAGATAGGGTTTTCGAACGTTGGAGTCGCCTCACTCATCGGCAAATGTGTGAACGGCTCCAGCGTTCTAGCCAATAAGGCACGGCGAAAGTAAAGTGCGAATGTGCTGGACGCCCTGTAGTGTTGTTCAGCATCAAGCTAATACAGAAGTAGCAACGGGATCTCTCATCATTGATATCACCTTGATTGCATTATGATTTCTATATAGCTTTAAATATGTCCAGAGATATAGCTACAGCAAAGATTAAATGCATTCTATACAGATATGGCCAAATTCTTGTCTAATCTCAAAAGTCTCTGAGATTAGATGCACAAGATGATAGGGTCCTGCTGGTAGTAATTCCTATTTTCCAATGCAAGATGCAGCCATTGATTGAGTATACCTGGTCATTAGAGGTCTGAAATAATGGGGTTCGAGATAGATATATAAATCGCGCGCTCCTGCAGGTCAAAGAATAATCTGGAGAAAGTTATACATAGAGGTTAAGAAAAGTTTGAAAATGAATCTGATGTGATGGATATTAATAAGTTAAAAAATATAAAAGGCCTGTACAACAGGCGTTTGTTTCGAATTCCGCGCTCGACTCCTCGGTATTCCCGCGCCATAAATAGTGCGCATTTACAAACGCGGAACACAGGTGTATACTGATTCTGTGTCCTATAGGGTAGGGAAGTCTATGCCCAAACAACTTTCCGAAGGGAAGGCTGTTTGATACAGGGAAGGTGCAGGGAGCAAAGGGCATGTATGCATTCGCTAACAATGCTCACGCCAAGACTGATATACTCAGTCCTTATCACTCTGTGCTCTTTTCATGGCTGCGTAGGATACTTGCTGCTATATTCCTTGCCCTTCTCATCGTCCTTTTAAAGCCTTTAGTGTTTTCTAGCATGTATGCTAACACATATAGCAACGATGTGCAAGCAAATGCACCACCTGGTATACAACACATACTAGCATATGCTGATGAAACAGCAGTGGCCCCCGAAGTAGATCAGTCCGGGGCCACTGCTGTTGTTATAGACAATAATTCAGCCATCACAGACACCCTGAACGAACAGGGAAAACAGGAAAACCTGGCTGATGACTTAAATTCTATCGAAAATGATAGCTCATCTTATTCACAAGCAAGCACTGATGCGAAGAAGATGCTATCAGACAGCGATGGGGTAAATTCAACTGAGAACGACTCATCTGTTAATACAAATACTGGGACAAGCACTGGCGAAGAGACCAATACGGCGAGTCAGGATGCTGGCTCGATAGCTACAAATGATGCTGGTACCAAAGACGCCAACGTATCTACAAAGGATACCGTCAGTACGACGATAACCCCTGGTACAGACTCCACTGCGATAACTGTCGGCGAGTCGGGTAACGCCACCGCCGGACGTGACTATCAAAGTGAAGCGACCGCACAGAAGAGCGCTAACCAATCCGTAACGATAACTACGGACGCATCTAGCACTTCTACGGATAGCGGAGGGGAGGGAAATGCAGGAAGTATTGCGGCTACGTCAAAAGACACTATTTCAACTGCTGCTACATCTTATGGAACAATTCATTTTGATAGATACTATTCGGGTGTAACTGCTTTAGACTACACAGTTGGAACGCTAGTTCTTGTTGGCTTGAATGATGATCCAATTTTTAGCGCAGACAAGACGTATCTCACTTTGGCGAGTAGCACTCCTTCGCTTCTTACGAATATCTTGCCTAGATATTATAGATATGGCTACACTCATAATGGCTGGGTTGCTAGATGGACAAATATTCCAAACAAAGAGGGATATGAAGATTACCAAGGCCAGACTTTATATTTCACTAGCACTGGTGTCGATACGGGTGACGATATAACCAGCGAAGATTCGCAGGTGGCCGAGTTGCTAGCAGATGGCACATGGGACTGGTATCCGATATGGAATGCGTCAAGTTTAGGTGCTTATTTCGTTAGCAATGGGCAAGACACGTATATTGCCGGACAAATCGGTAAAACTTGGACAACTACTATTGCTGTACCTACAGATAATTCTCAAATCATTCTTCCGAATAACTCAGGTGTATCTGAAGGCGCGACTTTCAAAAATTGGTATTTTGAGGGTCTAAGGACGGTTGACAAGGGCGTTTATGCTTACGAATCTCTTCCTTCCGGCTCAGTTGCTGTTACCGGAAATGAGACATTCGGTCAACTGTTTAATGCGTATTATAGAGGCACTTCCGTATTCGCTACGATCAATGAAACTTTTCTAATGGGCTACGGTAATAATTTTCGTGCCTTCCCTGTTTATAGTTCAGCAACCATAGAATATAAGATTACATATAAGACAGGCAGCTCTGAAGCGACCGGCAGCGATTCCACAAAAACCGTAACGAGCGCTCAGGAAAAATTAAGTTCCGATAGCGATTTAGGATATTCATATACTGGGCATACATTTGGTGGATGGACGGTTACTGCGAAGGATGACAGTAACAATACTGTGACCGTTTCGTTTAATTCCGGCTACTCGAATCCGCTTGCAGCTGGCTTGACAATTGCAACGGGATTCTCCCCGGTGACAAACTATACATATACATTCACTGCGGTATGGAATGAAATTACATATGATATTAATTGGCTAGCTTATTATGGTACAGGTATCAAGTCAGGCACTACAAATTACAACAAAACCCAATCCGATGCGATAACCTGGAATCAGGTTATTGGTGCTGCGCCTACGACCTCTGGCTATGCCCAATCGGGCAGTGTCCAAACATACACCGATGGGAATGAATATGACTTCCAAGGCTGGTACTTTGATGTCAACGGTACGAGTGCATGGCAGACGGCAACAGGCGTTTCCACTGCTGCATTCAACACGACTAAGACACTCAAAGATCTTGCCTATCATCGTGATGATACGAATTACACGCTGAATATTTATGCAATTTGGAAGGTTAAAGCTAAGACTTACACTATTACCTATGCTCCAGGTAGCGGCACGACGACGGGAGGAAACACCCAGACTATAGTTGTCGATACAAGTGTTTCCCCGACCACATATACGGACAGCAGCACAAGTGCTGCTGCTACATATCGCGCTGCTGGAAATTACGGGTATCATACCCTTGATTATTGGAAAGACTCGAGCAATAACCACTACGCAGCAAACGCTGCAGTAACGAGTCTTACGGGCAATCTAGTGCTTACGGCTGTTTGGAAGGGCAATTCTGTTACCGTAAATTACAAGGCGGGATCTGGCGTTGGCCCTTCGACGTATTCTCCGACGCTTCCTTCGAGTGCAACGGCGACCATAGACAGTTCGTATACCTTTACAACGTTAACTACTTCTGAGGGCTACACGTTTGCTGGTTGGACAACGACCAGCGGTGGCTCAACTCTTTTGGGGACTAAAAGCGGCACGACACAGACGTGGACACCGACAAATGTGACTTCAATCGACGTATACGCGTCGTGGACTCCTATTCAGTACACCATCCGCTACCATGCAAATGGTGGGTATGTTGGTTCAAGCACCACAACGTATGATTATGACGTGACAGCAAATGCTGCAGGCAACGCGTGGACGTGGAATGACGCCGGTCTTGTTACTGCGGCAAATCAGACTGTCAAGCGCAATTATTACAAGCTTAAGACGACGGGCACATGGACGACTACTGCAAGCGGCGGTACCACGGTCACCGATACCACTCAGATAAACGCTCTGACGGCTGACAGTAGCCAAGTTATCCATCTATACGCTCAGTGGGACCCAGTGCAAATCACCATTAATTACGTTTCTGCAGATTCTGTTAAGGGCAAAGCCTGGGTTAAGGACTCCAGCGGTAACGCAACCACTGCGACTTCTGAGACGATCAATCTTGCCAACGGTGCTATCGGCGGTGGTGTTGCCGTTGTGACCGATGCAAAATACAAGGTTACAGGATGGACGTCGGAAGGATATGGTTCGAGCTCGGTTGCGACGATAACGCCGACACTTGCGACGCTGCAAGCTTGGTATACGGCGCATAATGGGCAGACAACCTATGAATTCAAGGCGAACTTCGATTACGAGAAATTTGCATATTACGTTGACGTATACGCGGAAGACGAAAACGGCAACTTCTCTATATATGGAGCCACTTCGGGCCATTCCTATTATGCGGCAAGCGGTACTACACTCACGGAAACAGCAGGGACAGTTATCAATGCTTCCTCGGCAACGATCAACGGTTCTGGTTCGTACAATTTGACGACGCTGCTCTTCCCGAGCGAGACGACGGGGTCTACAAGTTTTGCCAGTTTATACACCTTGTATGGACATGCGAATTCGAAGACGAGTCTTACCGTCAGCACTGATATAACGAAAAATGCCTTTGTTCTCTATTACAAAAGAAATACCTTCGCGATTAATGCCGAATGGGCCGGTTCGATTCCAAGTGCACTTTCGGGCAGCGCAGCGTTGGCTACAACCTATCTGCCCGCAACGACTGCTGGCATTCGCTGGGGTCAAACGGTGACTATGACGAATCCGTCGGCAACGGGCTACAGTTTTAAATGGTCTGCAAATACGCCCGCTTCAGGATTTACAACGACCAATAACACGGCCTTTACGATGACGGCAGCAGGCATGGCTGCCTTAGGCAATGGCAACACGGCTATGATCGATGGAACGTGGACGCCCATCAAGCATACGGTTACAATCAGCAATCCCTATGCGACTGCAACGTATGATGCGGTAGCTGGTTTGACGCTTGGTGGAAGTGCTTTCTCGAAAACCACAAAGACCATATCCAATATTTCGTACGATACGGCAGTCGGAGCTTCAAATGTCCCAACATATACCGACATCAGCACTTATACATATTATTTCTCGGGTTGGAAGGCAACCGATTCCAACGATTCCATCATTTACGGCAACACCTATACATCTGCCCAGCTCGCGGTTTTGAAGATACTTGGCGATTGGGATTTTACTGCCGTATTTGAGCCCAAGCTCGTAATCGTTTACAACCCAGGTACAAACAGCAGCGGATGGTCAAGCGAGACCAAGCGTTTGGGCACCGCTCCAACCTCGACTGACACTATCGGAGGTTATTCAGACGGTGCAGGCAGACTTTCGGGCACCGCCTTCGACACGAACAGCAAGCCCAAGGCGAAAGCGGGATATCAGTTCAAACAATGGATTGACCAAAATAATAACTATTACGGTTCCTACACAGATCCAATGACTGCACTGTATGGGATCAACCTTACGGGATCGTTTACCTTCACGGCTGAATGGGAAGCGCTTGACCGGACGATTACGTACTATAAGGAAGGTCGCACGAACAACAATGCTTCTTTCGATAATACTGCGAATTTGGCGGTTATCAATGTGACAGACGCCGTCTTGCAGAAGACGGCGAAAACTGACTCAACATTTACCCTGGCACAGACGGTAAGTGGATACGACACGGGAGCATTTACGCTCTATGGATGGAACACAGAAGCGGACGGAACAGGTACAACATATACGCTCGCACAGACCCCGACTATGGCTGCAGAGGGTATGAGTCTGTGGCCTATCTTCCGCGAGAACACCATTACCATCACATATCAGGTTGGGGGCACCTCGCCTTCAGGTTCAGGCACCGTCGATGGCGGCTCGAGTGTTACCGACACCGTGTTTGTACGTAACCATAATGGCGTGAATGCGAATGGACATAGTGCAGCTGAATCTACGGTGAACGGGTATACGTTCGTTGAATGGCAGAGGAACAGCGCTCAGATCTCGACTGTCAAAACACTTACATCTGCTGCTATCACTACCGATATGTCGAGCTATTCAGATGGAAATGGGAATCTGACAGGCAATCAGACCTACATTGCCGTTTTTGACGCGCTTGTTTTCGAGGTTATCGTTAACAATACTGATTCCCGCGGCAGCGTTACCATCGGTACCAATAACAAGGTTAAGGTAACTTATAACGGAAACAGCGGGTATATTACTGCCACTCCGACGATCACGAATAATACTGGTTATGTGCTTGATCATTGGACGGTTACGGGTTCTATGCCCGACGGCACAACAATAACCGGGCCTTGGACAGGAACAGACACCTATAAGGGCTTGCAGACGCACGCGGTACTCGGCAATATTACGCTCGAGCCAGTCTTCAAAGCTGCGGCGAGCAAGGATTACGTCGTATATATCAAATATGTCCTGGGGAGTGCCGCTGCCGCCGCTCAGGCTAATTACAATGTTGCGTGGACAGAAGTCGCCCTGAGTGGGACCAACGTCTCGCCCGCGCAAAATGGTTATGACTTCACCAGATGGTATGCGGACGCCGCTGGATCGAACAGTGTCGAGGCGACTGAGACCTTTGAGAATTTGAATACGCGTAATCTGACGACCATTGATTCTGCAACGGGTAAGCCGATTGCTACTTTATACGCTTTCTTTACGGCCATACCGTATACGGTGCACTTTGATTTGTATGGTAATAAAGCCCAGGGCGTTGCCTATTCTGCCGAGGCGGCACAGACTTTTGTTGCTGATCTGGTAAATGTGGAATGGAATGATACTGTCGGCTCAACGCGTCTGACTCTTCCCGTAAATCCGGTGCGTGCGGGCTTCACATTTGATTACTGGTATGCGACGCCGGGCCCTGTAAGTGCGGCGAATGCTACAACGATAAGCAATATCACTTTGACAAGCACCACTGTTACCTTTGGCAGCATGACTGGCAATAACCCTTTGTATAATGAAATCACGCTTCGTGCCCATTGGACGCCGGTGACGATTTCGCCAGTCACGTATTCTTACGGTGCTTACACGGGCGCGCCTTCTAATGTTGTGAAGACGGTTGCGTGGGATGCACGGGAAAACTTTGATACCTACGCGCTTTCGGGCAACGAGCCTACGCGTACTAATTATGTGTTCCAAGGTTGGACGCTCAATTATAAGAAGAGCGATGGCACGGCTGCGTCGCAGCAGACCATTACAAAGACCAATCCTGCATCGACTACTATTGCTGAGCTTTTGGGCAATGACGTTGGGGCAACCAATATTGCGCTTTCTGCGATTTGGAAAGAAGGCGTAAGCTGGCATTTTGTTGATGTGTATCTAGATGCAAGCGGCAATCCCGTGAACCTTCCGTCGACAACGGAAGTCAAGTACTTTACCGATGGCGCCGATGGTGATGTCATAACGTTTTATGACGGCACTTCCTATAACACTGGCTACGGCACCCCAAATGTGGGGTCGGCTGACCATGAACATTTAGGTTACAAATATTCTGATGCCTACCAGCAGGCACATGGTTCATACACCTATACACTTGATGCTTCTAAATCGGAGAACCCCTTCTATATCTACTATGAGCCTATTTCGTACACTGTCTATTACTATGACTATGACAACAAATCGACTCCGCTGCGCGGCTCTACGGGCAAAGATGGCGGTAATCAAGTGTTTAGTACGGCAACGTGGGATTCTACGAGTATCTACCCGAATCCGTCGCTGACGTTGCCTTCTGGCGTTGACCATATCGATTGGTATTACGAGGATCCTGCCAATGCGGGCACCTATCTGTCTGCAACTGGCAAGAAGGTTTCCGACATACTCGGTACAGCGGGGGCAAGCTTGCCTTCGTTCATCCTTTATGGAGATTATGTCCCCCTGACTGTCAGCGTGAACTTCATGTTGAGCGATTCTTCAATGGCGACGCTGACTGGCACAGCACAGCAGACGCCGAGTGCGACGGATGCGGCAGATGCAGTAAGCCCTGTGACCGTCGTTGCAAAAAGCGGGTATCAGTTTGATGGTTGGTACTACATCGTTAGTCCGGCATCTGGGTACACGCCGGTTGCAGCTGACTTCACAAACGGCACGCTGGCTCCGATCAGCGCTACGTATGGAACGGTATCGACGACGCCAGGAACGATTTCAGCCACCGATGCCAGCGTCTTGCAGGCTCTTAAGTTTGCGCTAGCCGGCTCAACGGATACATCGCCTGTTTGGCAGAACATACTTTATGTTGCGAAATTCAGCGCAAAGACGTACACCATTACGCTTGACCCGAATAACGGCGCGAATCCTGTTACGTATACAGGCCCGCTTTCGAAGATATGGACCGACACCTTCGCGATTGGCGATCCGACGCGTTCCGGTTATGCGTTCCAATATTGGACCAGCAGCGCAAATAGCGCACAGCTTGACGGGACGACGTCATATGCGACATCCACGTTGGGCGATGCGAACGGTTTTAATACCTCTATTACGCTCACTGCAAGCTGGAAGAGCACGTCGGGCACTGTTACGTACAGTATCAATGGTTATGCGGATGCGTCGTGGAATGCTATTTCTGGCATTCCCGTTGGCGATGAAGGTAAACCTGAATACCATGCAACGGACAGTACCGTGAACCTGCGTGGCGCTACAACGGTTTCTCGTCCAGGCTGGACCCTTTCGGGCTGGACAGATGGCACGACTACGTACACGTTCCCGGCGGTAACGTCATTCACGATGCCTGCTTCTTCAGTTACGTTGACTCCAGTTTGGAATCAAAAAGAATATAACGTCGTCTTTGACCGCAGCAATACAGCTGTCAGCGGCGTTCCCGCTGATCAGCCTGCATCTCCTGCAGTGCTTCATTGGGTCGATACGGTTGATACATCGACTCCAACATACGAAGGCTATGTGTTCAACGGCTGGACGGTCAAGGAAACCAACGCAAGCGGCGCAACGGTTGCCACGGGTCTCAAAGACGCGAGCTACACTTTTAGCGCTTTGGCTCTTCAGGATACGGCTGTGCGCAGCACGCTGTATCTGATTGCTGATTGGACGCCCAGAACCTACACGGTCGTATTCGACTCCAATGGCGGTACGCTCAAAAACACGGCTTCGTTGACGGTTACATGGAACGAGCTTTTCAATATCCCAACGGCTGGCACTGCATCAGCGCCTACGAAGCTCGGGTCTGCTTTCGAAAGTTGGAAGCTTGTGGTACCTACTTCGCTGAGTGGTCATCCCGCCGATGAGTACACCGTGATACCTTCGAATTCGACAGAATTCTCTACGTGCCTTGCCGCTATCTATTACGCTGCGGGCAAAACGGGCAATACGGATACTTCGGATAGTTCGATTACCATCAAGGCGTTCTGGTCGCCTTATACCAAATACTACGTACGTTTTGATGCGGGTACTGATTCTCAGGGCAACGCCATAACGGTTGATTCAAATCCAGGCATGCCAAGTGACCTTGGTCCGATCAAGTGGGATACGAACACTATCGATGCAAGCGCTCCGACGAGCCCGGGTCTCAAGTTCGATGGCTGGACTGTCAAGCGTTATGACAAAGACAATAACGATATGGGCAGCTCCTCTGTCGTTGCTGGAACGGGTTATACCTATTCGGCGCTTGCAGGTGCTGTAAACGATGAGATCACAACTGTGAAGCTTGTTGCTAAGTGGATCGAGCCGCCGTATCGCATCAAGTACGCTGACAGCGATTCAACGACGGGCACCATGATCCTTGCGGATACCAAGCGCGAAAACGCAACGTGGAATACGACGGGCCTTGCTTCGACGACTGATCCGGCTAAAGCTGGCTATGTCTTTGCAGGCTGGTCAACCGATTCTGGACAGACCGCCACGAAGAATGTTGACGCTTCGACGAAGTATGCAAGTGTTGCGGCTGCGCAAGGTGTTCTGACTACACAATATGTTGGGGCAACGGGCGACACGGGTAATTACGGTATTACGCTCTATGCTGTATGGTTCAAGAACATCAACTTCAATATTGTCGCCATCTTCGAAGATGAAAACGGCAATGATTATGGCAACGCGCCTGTTACATGGAATAGCAACACGTACACCGGTTTCGATACGCAGCAGGTTTCTCTGACGGTGGTTGCGGCTCCGAGTGGTTCTGGTCATGTTGTAACTATTGCGGGCATGCCGGAAAGCGGTGTGTCAAGCGCGACGAAGACCTTCGATACACTTGTTTTATCCGCTTTCCCGGGTTATACGTATGATTCGGCAAAGAATAGTTTCTATAGCTTCACCCTTGATGCAGACAGCGCCAATACATACACGCTCAAGGTCTACCTGAAGCCCAAGACTGGTTATAAGGTCCTCTATGATGCCAACGGCGGTAGTATTTCTGGTTCTAGTAGCGCAGAGCGCACGACGGGCGTTGCCTGGAATACCAAACACCTCGAGACTATTGATGGCACCAACGCCGTTATACCGACGCGCACGGGCTATGTGTTTGCAAACTGGACCTATTCGCTTTCGGGTAAAACCTATACGCTCAGCACGAATGATCCGTTCAGCACGCTTGCTGGTGGTACGAATGATTCAGACAGTTACCAGGTCACGCTTAATGCCGTATGGAATCTTCGTAGCTATAACATTAATTATGTCGATTCCGTCGGCGCCACAGGCGCATCTGAAGACAAGCTTGTGAAGTCGACTATTACCAGCAGTGATGATGCTGGTCACAACCCCGTCGAGGAAATCGCAACAAAGCCGAATTGGGAAAGCTCGTTGTCCTTTGCTGCTCCGGCGCTTGCGAATACGAACCATCAAAATGGCTGGAAGTTCCTGGGGTGGTCCACCAATAAGTCCGCTCAGCGTGGTGACACTGGCGTGTATACGACCGACGACGTAGTGAAATTCTGCGACTTGTTCGTGGGGGCTGCTGATGACGCCGATGCCAAGTCGCTGCTTGACGCTGCATCAGATGCCGCAAGTGGCTATACCACAGATGGATTGACGCTTTATGCGATCTGGGCCGCCTACGTGCCGTTTAAGGTCGAGTATTACACGACTGATGACGGTGGCCTGACTAGGACGAAACTTGCGGCTGTCACCGAGCATGCCGCTTCAGAGATGAAGGCTGTTGACGGCGAGTCTGTGGCGGCGGTTGATGACGATGTGAAGAATAATCGACCCGAGGGCTACAACCTTCCTGATCCATATCCGGTTATCGCCAGTGCGACCGCAAATGTTGACGCAAACGGCGAAACCACCAATATCATGCAAGTTGTCTATACGCTGCGAGACAATTATCAACTCGTTCTTGACTATAACGGCGGTAGCGATGGCTCGACCGTGGCATCGAAGACTTTGAATGGGTACACCTGGGCAGGAACACCCTCGTTCAGCGCAGTGACGCTTACGCGAAGCGGTTATACATCTGCTGGCACCTGGAACACCCAGGCAGATGGCAGCGGCACGACATTTACGCTTCAAGCATATAAGAAGCTTGCCTCTACGCAGGGTCTTACCGACCAGACTGCACTTGATACACCGTTGCGTCTTTATGCGATGTGGGACGTCAAGGGCGGCTATACCGTGGCATATGATTTGAACAATGCCAAGAAGGGTAGTGGGACCAACGCGAATCCAAATGTTTTGACGGATGTGCCGAGCGATCGTTCGAGTGCTACGGCTCCCAGTTCTGAAACCGACGTCAAATGGACGGACAGCGGTCATAATAAGGATGGCAAGTCTTTGAATGCCGCTCCTTTGGGTTATCACTTCGACAGCTGGAACACACAGCGTGACGGCACGGGCTTGAAGGTTCTTGATGCCACGACGTACAAGGAACTCTCTGATGCCGCTGCCACGGCGCTTGGACTGACTACCGAGCAGAGCGCCGTTAAGCTTTATGCCCAGTGGGCAGAAGATGAGATTGAGATTGTCTATACGGTTAAGGGGTCTGGCGGTACGGTTACGCGTACTGTCGATAAGATCACTGCAGTAACGGGTTCTGCTGTGAGCAGTTCTGACAGCAGCCAGTTCAGTTCGTTGGCAAATGCGAACCCGGGGTACCATTTCGTGAAATGGCAACTTGCCAATACGAGCAGCGACTCGCTTTCGACGCAGGCTCTTGATCCTACGGACGGAACCGTAAGCAATATTGTCACTTCGAAAGAGACGGACACGAAGATCACGCTCACGGCGGGTTCTGATGGAATCTACCATGCTGCGACGTACGAGGCTCTGTTTGAGGAAAACGATCCTGCGACGCTTACCTATGACTCAAACGGTGCAACGGGCAGTATCGACAGCGTAACGCAACCTTATGGCACGGTTCTGGTCCTGTCTGATGGCACTGGCTACACGCGTCAGTATTACACGCTCACGGGATGGAACACTAAGGCGGACGGCACGGGCACCGCATATGCTCTAGGTTCCAGTGGCTATGAGCTTCCTGAGGGCGGTGCGAAACTATATGCACAGTGGCAGGTTAATAAGTACACCATCACAATTGCCGGAACCACGACCAGCAGCGGTACCGTTACGAATACGACCGCTGATGTAATTTATGGTGAAACCGTCTCTGGAGAGACGGTTAAAGCTGCATATGCAACGCCGGGTACAGGCAAGATCTTATCCGGTTGGACGTATACAATGACCGATGCGGAAACTGGAGAGGTCACGACTGGCACAGTTGATGACCCAAGTGATCTTAAAATCACAGGTCCGGTTACCTTCAAGGCTGTCTTTGTTGATGATCCTTCTGCAGCTAAAAGCACGACTTCCGCTGCATCAACGGAAGAGAGTGCCAATACGTCAACCGCAGAAAGAGCCTCTGCTGCAGCATATGGCGTCGACGTGCCGCAAACTGGAGCAGCTGAAAACAAGACAGGCCTCCTTATCGTCATAACGGTCATCAACCTACTGCTAGCAATTATTCTTGCTCGAAGACGCCGCGCAGAGAATGTGCAGGTCTAGACTTATGATGCGCATCGTAAACATGACACCAACGGCAATGCGGAACTTCGGCTCCGCATTGCTCGTTCTGTTTGTGGTGCTAGCAACATTCGTCATGCTAGCTGTTTTTCCGACAACTGCGCTAGCATCCGATGCTGAAGAAACGAAAACCGTGGACAGCGTCGTGTCGGTTCCGCTTGAAGAACCCGAGGCATCTGGTGCAAAGGAAACGGCGAATATCGACGCTGTCCCGAGCGTAGGAAACGAAACAGCTGCTCTTGAAAAGACCGAAGATAATCTGCAGGTCGACAAAGATGTCGTAAGCAAGCAGCAAAGTACGCAAGAGACCGTGCAGCAACCTGCTCAGGAAAGCGCAGTCGATAAGACGAAGCAAGATGTGACATCTTCTCCCGTCGTTTTGAATGAAACGAGTGCTGAAACTGCAAGCAAGGAATTGAACGAAGCCTCTCAGACCGTTGCAGAAAATACTGTTGATCAGCAGGCAGACCAGCAGGTTGATTCACAAAGCGAGTCGGATACTCCAGATAAAGGGACTGCTGGTTCTGATCAAAGCGGTGCCGACAAATCGACTGAAACGCCCGTCGATACGCCGTCATCTGAGCAAACGGAGACGCCGCTTGTTGTTACGAGCGCCTCTATAAGTACGGCTTCTACCAGTGCTTTGGCAGAAGGAACCTATTACTTTACTGCCGTAAATCCCGTGTTCAGTGAGTATTACGTATTGGATTCAGGAAATAATTACTTGAGTATGACCAAAGAGGCATCGAGCCTGGGGGAGCCCCAGCAATGGGCAGTCACATACGATCACGATGACGCTAACGGGGCGAAGCTTTGCCGAATTCAAAGTGCTAGCGGTTATTACCTAATTGCTAGCACAACTGGTATAGCTAGCATAACAAAGACAGCTAGCACAGACGCTGGGGCATATTGGTATACCGTTATCTCCACGATTGATGGCCAGTCTGTGGCTGCTTTCTATAATGGGAACATCGTCAACAACGTATATAGGGCACTTGCGCTTGTGCGTGCATATGGCTCCGATGGCAAAACCGTTACCATGACGGTCGAGTCACTTGCCTGCGGCAGCAAGACCTACCCCGATGTGCCAGATTACGATTGGCTGTGGTATTACACGAGTGCAAGCCAGAAAGACTGGGCTATCGAATACTATGATAAAGAAGGCGCAACCGGTTCGACAGCAAAGACGCAGGTCGCCGGTGGTGCTGCTGCATATATCGCTGAAAATGGCTTTTCATTGCCAGGATATTCCTTTGTGAACTGGATCGATGATGATGGCACCTCGTACGCCGCTGGCTCGAGTTACACCTACAAGAACTTTCAGGACGGTTTTGTAAAGAAGCTCTATGCACAGTGGAAGCAGAATACCGCGACTGTGACATATTCTGCTGGTAGCGGTGGCGCAATTGGCCTTGGCACAGGTTCCGCGAATGCTACTACGATTTCTGAAACCGTAGGTGCAAAGAGCGGTGTTCTTGCAGGCACGACGTCATCGACGTTTTCTGGTGTCAATGCAAGCGCCTCGACTGGACATCATTTTTCTGGCTGGACCGTGTCAAATGGCAATGGCCTTAGCGGTGCTGAGTATTCATCGACGACTCTGACACCGGCAACTGTGGTGAAACTTACAAAATACGCCGATGGCAACGAGGGAACAGAGACGTATCACGGCCTGCTTGTGACTGCGAATTTTGAGGCAAATACGTATACGGTGAACTACGATGCCAATGGTGGGTCTGGCGCGTTGACTGCTTCGAGCGTCACGTATGGATCTTCGTCTTTAAGCAGCTCGTCCGCGCTTTCAAGAACGGGTTACACCTTCAGCGGCTGGAATACGAAAGCCGATGGTACAGGTGTTTCGGTTTCCGATAGTGCGGCAGCATCGACGCTTGTCTCTACTGGCGCCGTAAGCGATACCGATGGCGCATCTACCACGTTGTATGCACAGTGGAAGTCAACATCGACAACGCCAGCTGTAATAACGGACCCGGTTGTTCCTGACGTGATCGTGGATCCTGTTGTTCCCTCGACTGAAGAGGAAGATGATGACAACAAGGGGTCATCTACCACGAACCCGACCACTGATGTTATTACGAATCCCACGGTACCGGCTTCGATTAAAACACTTGATGTCGTTGCCGCCACAACGGAAGTCCTTACAACCGTAGGGGGCAATCTTATCGATGCAGCCTCTTCATCTGGCGAAAGCCAGAGCCTTGCCGATGCTATTTCCAATCTGACGCCTGCAGAAGCTGCGGCCGCAACGGGCACCGCAGTCACGGCCGTTGCCGCTGTTTCGACGGTTGCAGGTCTTGTGGGCGCAGGCGCATCTGTTGCCGGCGCTATTGCAGGTGCTGGTGCAGCGGGTGCTGGAGCTGCGGGTATTGCGGGTGCAGCTGGGGCGACTGGTGCTGCAGACCTTGCGGCAGAGCTTGCTGCAGAATCTGCGCTTACAGGTGGTTTCTTCGGTAGACTTCGTCGAAGGATCAAAGGCACGTTGGGGATGGACGATGCCGGGGATGACGTCGCAGAAGATGAATAGGGGAATATGTGGCGCCGCGTTTCTTTAATAAGCAACAAGGTCATGTAGGTGCAGAGCGGGATTTGAATTAGAAGGAAGAGCATTTTGCAATCAGAAGCCGATGCACGTAAAAAACGGTTTGAAACGTACCGATATCATATCCTGCGCATTCTGTTGTTCGCGGGAGCTTGCATATGCGCGGTTACCGGCATGCTTATGCTTACGCTCACCACTGACTCGCAGACTCGCGCTCAGACGGTTACGGGCGAGATTGTGACGACAGAACCGCAGGCAGAGGTGCTTTTGCTTTGCTCGTATAGTGAGGACGACGGTATTGCGACGCTTGAGCGAAACGGCGTTGTCGATATCTTGAGGCGAAGTTCACTGGGCGTTGATGTCGAATATATGGATGCGCGCAAATATGCCTCCGATTCGGCTGCGGGTCTTAAATGGAAAGAGACCTTCAATGCGAAGTTGCAGGCGCATGGATCGTACAGTACGGTTATCTGCGCTGATGACGAGGCACTTGCGTATGTTCAGGAAAATCATGAATCGCTTTTCGCCAATACCCCTGTCGTGTTTTTCGGCGTCAACGATTCTGCTCGGGCAAACAGCGCTGTTTCTGCTGGTTATGCCACCGGCGTGTATGAAAATATGAATATCACCGATACCATGGCCCTGACGTGCACCCTTTTGCCGAAAGCCACGAAATTCCTGGTCATAGTTGATAACACGATGACGGGGACGGGCGATCTTGCTCAGTTTAAGGAAGCGGCAACCGGTTTCGCCAAAATGGACGTCGAATATGTGAATGCTTCCACTATCACCCGCGATGAACTGGGAGAACGCGTTGCTTCGGCGGGTAATGACACCATTTTATTCTTCTTGGATGCGTATGAGGATTCGCAGGGTAATACGTACACTTTGGATCAAAGCGCTTTCTATATTGCGCGTATGGCAAAACAACCCGTCTTCAGAGGTATGTCCGGCGGCGTTGGGGAAGGTATCTGCGGCGCCGGGTTTACCGATCCCGAGAAGTCGGGCCAACAAGCTGCGGATATGACCGTGAAGGTCCTTAACGGCACTAAGCCTGCAAGCATCCCGCTTATAACCGATGGTCCCAGCAGCTTCGTCTTCGATTCGAAGGTGATAAGCAAGTACGATATAACCTCAGATGCGCTTCCTGGAAATGCGGTCCTTATCAATCAATCAGCCTTCTCATGGAGCACGATCAGCCCCATTTTATTGCCAATCGGCCTGATGATCGCAGGTATCGTTCTTGTTTTGATCTTCGCCTTCATGGGGTATCGACGAAGCATCCAGGACACGAGGGAAATTATCGAATCTCGAAACGACATCCAATATCGTTACTACCATGATTCGCTTACTGACCTGCCGAACATGGCTGCCTTGCAAGAGATCGGCAGGCTGCCGGAAAACGACAAACGGGTGCTCGGGGTCATTAAGGTCGACCTCGATGATCTGAATGACGTGAACGATTCGTATGGTCATAGCGTTGGAGATGCCGTGATTAAAGAGGCGTCTGAGCGCTTGAAAGGGCTAAGTGCTGAATACCTTGTTCGTCCCTCCGGAGACGAGTTCTTGCTTGGCTTTAGCCATGAGATTGAGCAAGACGGCATGGAAATCAAGCTCATACGGGCTATTTTCGAGAAGCCGTTTGCCATCGACGAATTTGAGCTCGAGGTCACGGCAAGCCTGGGTGTTGTCAACAGAACGGCCGCTATGTCTGTTGAAGAGACGATTTCTGCCGTTGACCTTGCGACACGCGAAGGCAAAAAAGGCGGTCTTAAGGGGTCTTTGTTCTTCTATAACACCACCTTGAAGAAGGAGATGGAAGACAAGCTTGCCATAACGAGTTATCTCAAGCAGTCGATTCTCGACGAGAACTTCGTCGTACTCTATCAGCCGCAGGTTGATACGGTTTCCAATGACGTGGGCGGATACGAGGCCCTGGTACGTCTGGAAGGGGATGCGTATTATCCGGGCCAGTTTATTCCCGTGGCCGAGCAGTCGGGCATGGTTATAGAAGTCGATCGAATCGTGACGAAGAAGGTCGTTCAGCAGCTGGCGACTTGGAAGAAGCGTCATAAACGCCTGCGCCCTGTCTCTATTAACTATTCTGCTGTGCAGCTCAAGGACGAGGGATATGTCGATTTTCTTATTGACCTGCTGAAACGTTACGACGTTGCTCCGAATCTCATTAAAATAGAGATTACCGAGAGCTTGTTGTTAGGCAGCGAAGAGCAGACAGATCAGCTCTTCTCTCGCCTGAAGTCGGCGGGTATCGCGATGGCGCTTGACGACTTTGGCACTGGTTACACGTCGCTTTCGCGCGTCACGACGATCCCGGCTGATGTCGTCAAGATCGACAAGTCTCTTGTCGATGCATATATGGTTCCTGGCAAGGAAAGGTTCTTAGACGACCTCACGCGCCTTGTGCATGGACTTAAGAAGAAAATCATCGTAGAGGGCGTTGAAACGAAAGAACAGCTTGAGATTTGCCGTGAGCTTGGCTGCGATATGGTTCAAGGCTACTATTTCAGCAAGCCGCTTTTGCCAGAGCGAGCCGCCCAATTCGAACCGAAAAAGGATTAAACCACGAAACAAGCATGTTATGTTTGTATAGCAGATTTTCACAATCTGCTATACACATTGACGTGCCATATTCGATGACTCCAAAATCATCTTCTCCTCTTGTTCGAATTTCTTGTTGCGCTTCGTGAAAATTCGGCGCCAGATCCTGGATCGCGATGCGATATATAGCTATAAATTACGCTTGAGCGAATGTTGAAGCGAAGACTGAGTCAATAATCTATCATATGCTCTGAGACGCACGAGAATGCGTTCTAAGCGATTCTTGTTCTCAAGTCGAGTACTAGGTCAAAAACTTTCTCAGAACGCTTTTAAGAGGCATTCTAGAGGGTCGAAATTCATTATGTATTTTTTAGAATAATAGGCATGTAAAAAATCTTCTTAAATTGACGAAATTGTGATACTGATAATCAATAATATAGATAAAGGATAATCGTAAATACAGATAAAGCTTTATCTAATTCTTATAGTAAATGTGGAAAAGTAAAAATGTGGAAAACTATAAATCATTATTCTCTATATCTATAAAACATTATCAGTTATATGATAAAGAATTATCTAAAATCACTATAAAACTTTAATCTCAAATATGATTAAGCAATATTTCCGCAAAAGATATAAGCATGAACATAAATTTAGATAAATAATTCATCTAAGATAAGATGCAATAATGACCAAGAATTCTGATAAAGAATTATATAACAAATTGATAGAGTTCTATTTATTTAAAACATAAAGGATTAACTAAATATTAGATAAAATATTGAAAAGAGAGGATTGTGGAAAACTTTCAAAATATTATATGAGATATTGATAATCATATTAACTGAAATAATGATAAAACATTATATTCAAGAATGATAAAAATCACAAATTAGATTATACGTAAAATAGAATAGAAGATTATCATGAAAGAAGATTATCCAATTAACAGAAAATGAGATAATACATTATAGTTAGATATGATAAATTGTGGAAAACTCAAATTGGATGAAATAGCATACATCTATTATTCACAAATCTGATTAATTATTATATGAACAAGGGGATAATAACTCTATCCAAAATCAGAATAATAAATTAACTAAAATATTGATAAGATGTGGAAAACTCGCATGCTGTGGAAAACTCTATTCTTTAACTCGAATCCTGATAATAGAATTATATAGAAATCAGATAAAATAATCTCAAATTTAGATATTCTTGAGATGATAACTGTATCCATCGAGATATTTCATATTATTGTTTAATCAGATAAAGAATCTTTTTCGATGATGTGTCCAAGATTTTTTATATTCTGTTTGAAAAATTTTCTCGGAAGATCCTGCGAAAGCGCTAAATGCTGTGGGGAAGAGAAAGATAAGCTCGCAAATCTGCAGAAATATGTTAATCGATAAAACCTAGTCACTATGACCAAGAAACACGAGAAATGCCAGTTAAATGTATGTATTTAACTTTTGGTTGAATAGGGAACACTTGATCATCTTGCCCAGTTCGTTTCCTTGTCCCTTAAAAAAATCGGATAGTGATCCGCGTGCTTTGCTTTAAAACAGTCGATACGACTAAATTGATGCTCAGGTAGAAGACAGAAATAATTTCCAGTGCTGACCTGCTTGAATAAGAGGACTCTGCAAGTCCGTGCATTTCGTTCCTTAAAACACGCCAAAAAGCAGAAAAACCCTGTTTGAGGCATATTTGAGCTTGCATTTTTGTTATAATCTGTACTTGGATTACTAGCTTATTTTTTCTTGATTGGAATTGTCATTCTTCAGATTGTGACATGTGAGATGCCCTGGCGACAGGAGTTGGTTTGGGCAAGCTGCGGACACAGCCAGAAATACGCAGGTCCGGTAGTCTTCCGGGTCTAATTGCTCTGTGTCTATTTATATACGCGTGCGCGATTTTTCTTTTCTCTCCAGTCGCTTTTGCCGATCAAGAACCAGCTGCAACAACGCCTGCTCAGACTGTAGAATCCGTTGAGCCTGTAGAATCTGTTTCTTCCAACACTTCTGCGGCCGCCGCTGAAACTCCGAGTCAAACTCCCTCTGAATCTCAACAAACTGCGCAGGTCACGCAACCTGTTGCAGAGCAGGTCACACAACCTGTTGCAGAGCCCGCCGTGCAACCCGTTGCAGAGCCTGTCACAGAACCCGCTGTCCTTGATGCGACATACACGGTGACCTATTACGGCATAGATGAGAATGGCAATAGGATCGTTCTTGCTTCGACGACGGTTTCTGCTGGTCCAGGTGCTTCTGTCGACGCATTTGCCCGTGCTTTTGATGGCTATGTCTTTAAGTCTGGGAACATTGTGGGATCAGCGTCTGGT
Source organism: uncultured Coriobacteriaceae bacterium (assembly GCA_964435565.1). Taxonomy (GTDB): domain Bacteria; phylum Actinomycetota; class Coriobacteriia; order Coriobacteriales; family QAMH01; genus QAMH01. The sequence goes on along the minus strand of CAYSZR010000008.1, from coordinate 13,654 downwards.
GATGGCGCTTTCTCCGTCGAGATGACATATGAAATCGTTCCGCAACCTGCAGCGACAAATCCGCAGGTGAACAGTATTGAATCCCAATCTCAGATACTGACGGTTTCATCCACGCTGACGACGATGGACGCGAAGCCGACATCCGGCAATTTCGATTCTGCATCGAACGTCTATTGGTCGGTCGATACATCGACGATGACGCTCAGCATCCAACGTAAGACCGAGGCAGATGCGAGTAATACGACCATTACCGAATATGATCAGTCTCTTCCTTGGAAGTCGTATTACGGCGTTACTGACCTGTACTATGTCGTGATCAAGCAGGGTATTACTGTTACGAACCTTAGCAATTGGTTTGGCGGTTATACGGGACTCGTCAGCTTTACCGGCGGCGCGTATATGAATACGGCGTCTGTTAAGAACTTTTCTAATATGTTTAACGGTTGTACGAACCTTGCGACCGTTTCGGGGCTGTCTGCCTGGAATACCGCGTCTGGTATTGATTTCAGGAACATGTTCTATAACTGCAACAAGCTCAAAGGTCTCGATCTTTCTGATTGGGATACCACTACCACTTCTGCTGAAACGCGTACAGATGCCCCCAATGTGAGCAACATGTTTTCGGATCTTAAGTCAATTGAAGACTTCCGTGCGTCTAATAAACTTCAGCTTTCAGGCACCAATTTTGGAGCAACTGCAAGCCGTGGAGCGACAGCAGGAACGTGGCAAAAACGAGTCGGCGAGACACTGGTTTCCATTGGCGCGACGGATCAATTAATCGCTGCAATCCAAGCGAGCACCGAAGCAAATTCATACGTTTTTTCATACCAATCTTACTTCGCTTCGAGTCTTGGAGAAGGCGCCCAAATTAACACGGCGGTCCTATGGTCGTATGCGAATGGCGTTCTTACAATCGATGCGTCGGGGGCAACAAACAAGACTGTTACAGAGACCTATTCGCAGCTTCCATGGCTCCCTTCGATTGCAACTTCTTTGATCGAAACGATTATCATTAAGGGCGGTTTGGCTCCCACAGAATTCGCGCGATGGTTTGCGGGATATGCAAATCTCCAAACCTTCTTGGGCGCCGGAGTCGCGCTTGACGATACAACCGAAACCATCACTGCGGGCGCCGGTTTAGATGCCAGCAAGACTTCAAGTTTTGCCAATCTATTTGCCGGAGATTCCGTTCTTGCTGCAGTCGATCTTCGCGGCTGGATCATGACCAATACTGAAACGAGAATTGGTGCTTCGGTATCAAACATGTTCACTGGATGCATGAGTCTTGCAACACTCAAAGTTGACTCTACGGTCATCCTCAATGGCTCCGGTTTTGACAACAGTTTGTCTCGTCGTGATCGTAATTCTGGAACATGGGATGACTCGACAGCGGAGAGTTCGGTTTGGTTTGGAACGACTGATAATTTGGCATCGCGCTACAAGCCTTCGGGCGATGGCGTCGGGGCAACATTGGGCCAACTGATTTACACGTGGCATGCCAATCAATTGGGTGGCCGTTTTGACGATAACGATAATGTTTGGTGGCGATATTCCGGATCGACCGATCGCACTTTGACGATTGGCGCTGACGATACTTCGGGCGCGAGCAAAATCATCGATGGAACAAACGAAGCAAACTTGCCTTGGCTCAAAGTTATCAAGGCTTCGGATGTGAGCACGGTCGTCACAGTCGGATCGATTGCGCCAACGACACTTGAGAGTTGGTTCGTTGGTTATAACAGTCTCACGAGTTTCAGCGGCACGGGTATGGACGTGAGCGCGACAACAAGTTTCGAGAAGTTTCTATACGCTACGCCCGTTGTGACAGTCGATCTGACTGGTTGGGTGATGAATGATTCAGTCACGCAAGGTGAAACGACCGTCACCGTATCTCGCACTAATATGTTTAGTGGTTGCACAGCCCTCAGATATCTCAAACTAAGCGACTTCGTGGTACTAACTAATGCGGGTATCAACAATTCCATGGCAAGCCATACAACGTCAAATGGCTCGTGGGTTGTGAAAGCCGAAGATGGCAGCAATTCGTGGTTTGGCTCATCTGCGAATCTTGCCGCTCGTTATCCGGGGCAAAGCGAAGCAGACCAGAGCGCAAATGCAACGGGCACGTTCCAATATGTATGGACACCGGGAATGAATTCGGGGCGTTTCGAGAGCAATGACAACGTTTACTGGATTTACGAAAACGGAAAACTGACTATTGGTGCTGGCACAGACAGCACTAGGGGAACCGTGGTTACCGAGACCGCCGACAAGCTGCCGTGGATAGGCATCATTCCCGATCTAGGCAATATCCGAAACGTCTTTGTCTCAGGTGGCGTGGTGCCGACCAATCCGCAGAGCTGGTTTGGCGCGCGCTCTCTTTCCTCTGCGGTCCCCGTGACTTTATATACGGGCCTTTCCACTTTCGATGGTAGTGGCATGAAGCTCTATACGACCTTTGACAAGAATGGTGACGGTACGGCCGAAGAATACTATGCCACAAGCCTTGCCGGCATGTTCGCCGGTTGCGAGGGCCTAACTTCGCTTATTGGCATCGAGATATGGAATGTGAGCCACATTGAATCTATCGCTCATTTTCTTGATAACTGCAAGCTTGTAACCAATACGGGTTTTCCGGCGCTTGGAAAATGGAATAGCACGACCACAGGTTCTTCGACAAACTCCATACGTGATTTTTCATATGCGTTCCGCGCTATGGCCGACCTTGTGACCATCAGTGAGTTTGCAGGATGGGATGTAAGCGCTGGAACCGATTTTACAAGTGTCTTCCAAGGCTGTATTTATGCTACTTTGCTTGACCTGCGCAATTGGGATCTTCTTCAAGGGAATCGCTCGACGGCGCCTACGCTTACCAGTATGCTTGCCGGTCTCGATTCGCTTGCTACGCTTATTATCAACGACAAGGTCGTTTTATCTGGAACGGGTCTTGATGATGGGGCCCTTTCGGCTGCTCGCACCGCGATTGCCGGAAGTTGGGAGCGTCAGGATGCCAAGGGATCGACAGACTATAACGGAGATGCCAGCGATCCGTGGTTTGGCACTTCTACTGATCTAGTATGTCGCTATCCCGCGACGGGAACTGTGGTCGCCGACGCGTCTAGCGCTACGTCGACCGCACCTGCGAACGCCACTACGTATGTCTGGACCGGCGATGTCCTGCGTGGCCGCTTTGCCAGCAATGATAATGCGTATTGGATTTACAGCGTGGCAACCGGTGTGCTTACATTAGGTACCACTCATCAAGGTGATGGTTACAACACCGTTGTCACCGAAACCGCTGCCGAGCAGCCATGGAAGCCTGTTGTAGGCACTGTTGATTTTCAGACTCGTATCAAGGTCGTAATGGTCAATGCGGGTGCCAGACTCACGCCCGTGCACTTTGGCGTCGACGAAACCAATGCGCTCGGCTGGTTTGAGAACTACCGTGGTATGACACGTTTCGAAGGTGCTGGCTTAGTGCTCACGAGCACGCAGTCATTCAAGAACCTGTTCAAAAATGACGTGCTGCTCAGCAATCTGCTCTACTTGTCCAACTGGACCACATCTTCGATCACCACCTTTGAGAGCATGCTCGAAGGTACGAAGATTCAAACGCTTACGGGTGTCTCTTCGTGGGATACGAGCCATGTGACGAATATGGCGCGTATGTTTGCAGCGGTGATCACTGGAACCACTAATACTACGGCACTTGAAACACTCACTGATCTTTCTGGTTGGAATGTCAGTGCGGTTCAAAGTTTTGCGGGCATGTTCGCTGGTGACAACAAGCTTGCCACACTCGATATACATAATTGGAATATGCAACAGAGCATCACGGTAGGAGAGACGTCTATCGCGGTTGTTGCAACGGATATGTTCAAAGGCTGTACCGCGCTTTCCACGTTGACGTTGGGCAAGAACGTGATCTTGGAAGGAACAGGTTTTGATGAAGGCGTCCTTACCACGCGCGCGCAGACTCAGGGCTCTTGGAGCTCAAATGTCAGCAGCTGGTTTGGTACCACAAACAATATCCTTAAACGCTATCCTTCGGGCAAGAATGCAGAGGGCAATGCCATCGAGAGCGTTGTCTACACTTGGCAAATCGGAACGCTGAGCGGGCGTTTTGTAAGCAATGACAATGTTTGGTGGACATATGTCGAAACCAACGCTACTGCGCATACCGGAACGCTTACCATCGGATCGACCGATCAGACCAAGAGCATCTACGTAACCGAAGCCGAGTCAGGTGACGATACCACCCTTTTGCCTTGGCTGGGCGCAATTGGCGGTAAGGCAAAGGTCGCTTCTGTCGTTACATCGGCAAGCACTCCGGTTGCAGTCCAGTCGTTTGCGTATTGGTTTGCCAATTACACTAAACTCGCGAGTTTCAACGGCGTGGGTTTCAAGCTTGACGCCTACCAAAATTCTGCGGGCACCACCAGCTTGGCTCATCTTTTCTATAACGATACGGCTCTTACCAGCATAACGGGTATTGGTGACTGGTTGACACCCAATGTATCGAGTTTCAATTCGACCTTCTATAATACGCGCGCCAGTTCGCTCGATATAAGTGCATGGTGGATGGACGCCACAGACGATATAACCAATATGCTTGCCTCCTGCACTAATATTACAAGCCTTACTTTGGGCGTGAACAATATCCTCTATAAGTCTTCGTATGAAACGGGTTTTTCGAATAGCTTGTCCGGTCATGCGATGAGCAATGGCAGCTGGACGGGAAGCGATGGCTGGTTCGGCTCCACGAGCAATATAGCTTTGCGTTATCAATCAAGCAAAACCACGCCTGGCAATAGCGCCGGCGTCGATATCGTCTATACGTGGGATTCTGGTAATCTGCGCGGTCGCTTCGCGAATGATAATACCTGGTGGACCTATAATAAGACTTCTCATGTACTCACCATCGGTGCAGATAATGGTGCAGACAAAACAATCACCGAATGTGAGACGAGCGCAAGCTCGTCGGTCATGCCGTGGATTACAGAACCGATTATCCCACGTGCTGCTGCTTGGTCGTGGGGCAATCGGGTTGGTAATTATATTACGAGTATCGTAATGCAGAATAATGTTGCATTTGCCAATATGCAGTTCCTCTTCGCCGCTTATACGGATCTTGTAAGCTTTAATGGCAGCGCCCTTGACACGACGAAGTCCACGTCGTTTGAGTCGACCTTTGCCGGTTGTACGGCACTTACCACCCTTGATCTTTCTGGATGGAACACGATAGACATCGCGGAACGAGCGGCAACTCAAACCGAGCCGGCGATTCAGGCGCGTACGGTGGCAAGTCGTGCCAACATGCTCTCTGGCCTGAATTCGATGGGCAATGCAGGATCAAAGATCACGTTAAGCAAAGATACGGTGCTTGCCAATACGGCTTTTGATACCGCTGCGTCCAATGGCACGCTTAAGGTGACCGAGGGCATGTGGGTACTCACGGTAAACGGGACAGAGACGTGGTGGGATTCTACGGCAAAGCTCGTGAATCGTTACGGCGCCTATGTGATACGTCCTGTCGACACGTACGCTTATGTTTGGAATACGACACGCGTAGGCGGCCGTTTCGATACATACACGACCACGACCGTGGGCGATGTCACCACGACAACCATCAGCGGCAATGCGAATGCCTGGTGGTATTTCACCGTGACGGGCGATGTGGCGGATTCCACTAAAAAGGGAAGCCTTTCCATCGGTGTTGTACAAACTGCAGCGGATAAGACAGTTGCAGACTATTACGATACGGATACGCAGCTAACTCCGTGGATCATGGCTCTGGGGGGCAAGGCATACCTGAACCGTGTCACTTCTATTACTACGTACAATATGATTGCTCCGACGAATCTCACAGGTTGGTTCCGCGATATGACAAGCCTCGCGAGCTTTGATGGTGTTGGCCTGGATGGGTCGAAAGCGACGAGCATGGCATATCTATTCTACAATGACTCCTCGCTCACCACGCTTTCGAACCTTACGAACTGGAGCGCAGGCAAGGTCACGAACTTCAGTCATGCGTTCTCTAAGCTCACAAAGCTAACGGCCCTGACTGAAATCGCATATTGGGACGTGACCAAGGCAGAGACCTTCGAGAGCATGTTCGAAGATGACACGGCTTTGGTGACGCTGTCGATTGCGACGAGCCAAACGGTATGGACGATGCCCGCTGCAGCCGTTCGCACCAACATGCTCAAGAATCTGAGTTCGCTGCTTTACTTCACGGTTTCTGATGGCATTATCCTTGCGACTTACGATGGCAACGGAAGATTTATCGCAGATACGGGCTTTGATACGACGCTCACCAACCATGCGGCCAATAATGGTACCTGGACTTATAATAATGCCGTAGACGAAACGGGAACGATTATACAGAACCCCGATGGGACGACATTTACCCGCGTCGGCAACACAACAGACCTTGCCCAGCGGTATCCGGCAGACAAAAGCAATGTCGGCACTTACATGACAACAACATATCAGTTCCGTACGGGCTACCTGCACGGGCATTTCTCCACTAATACTAATGTATGGTGGAATTACGAAAAATTTGGGTCGGACGGCACGACTATTATTGGCGAGCTTACCGTGGGCCTTGATGATGCGGATTCATCGCAGGGGGCCGTTGTAGGCGATTCTGCAATGGGCACCGAAGATTCGTATACAGATCTTACGACGGCGCCTGCCTGGCGAAAGCTCATCACCGATCCTAATACGCTTGCGGGCGTGACTCCCGTGCTCAAGTTCATTTCGTCGGCTACGATGGGAACGATCACCCCGACTGACCTTACGCGTTGGTTCCAAGGCTATTCCTTGCTCAAGACTGTAGATTTTACCGGTGTGAATCTAACGCAGGCGACGAGCTTTGCAAGCATGTTCCGCGGGTGCACTGCGCTTGAGACTGTCAAGGGTCTTTCTGCCACGACTGCTTCGCTTGTGAATCTGGCGCAGATGTTCGATGGTTGCAGCAAGCTTACGTCGGTCGGCACGCTTTCTAATTGGAACACTACGGGCGTCTTGAATAGTGATACGCTCACGTATTCAGCGTTCGACCGCGTGTTTGCCGGCTGTACTCATCTGACGGCACTTGATCTTTCCAGTTGGACGATGGACGTGGCCGACAAGCGTGGCGCCATGCTTGCCAGCTGTCAGTCTTTGGCAACGCTCAAACTGGGTGGTGGCGTGATTCTGGCGGATACGGGTTTTATAGACAGCCTCGATGACAGCACCATTAACGCGGGTCGTAATGTGAACGATGGCATGTGGGTTTATGCCACTTCTACCGATGAAGTCTGGTTCGATACTACGAGTAAGCTTGCCACGCGTTATGGCGTAAACGATTCAAGCCGCCTGGCACCCAACGATGCTATGACATATGTATGGGATACGAATCGTATTGGCGGGCGTTTTGCCAATAATGCAAATGCGTGGTGGCAATTTGTGAAGACTGCCTATACGTCGGGTGGTAAGACCTATAGTGCTGGGTTGCTGCGCTTGGGCGCCGATACGGGCGAAAAGGCGCTGAACGAGACTGACTCCACTGCAACGAATCTGCCCTGGCGCGTTACGGTGGGTGGCACGGCCGTCCTGTCCAATTACCTGACTGCCATCACATCGATTACTACTACGGGCAATATACGACCGGCGACGCTTGCCAGCTGGTTCAAAGACCATACCGGGCTTAAAAGCTTCGACGGCAGCGGTATGGACGTACGCAACGTCGTGAGCATGGCAGAGATGTTCAGCGGTTGCACGGTCCTGACAACCTTCGTGGGAGTAACTAGCTGGGATACGGCAGAACTCAAGAGCGTGGCGAGTATGTTCTTGAACGCGCGCTCGCTTGTAAACAAAGTGGGGGAGACCAGTTCGTTCGATAGTTTGTCGAGCTTTGACGTTGATCAGGTGACGGATTTTTCGAACATGTTCAGCGGGGTCTCGAGCTTGCAGTACATACCCGGCACGAGCGTTTGGGAAACTCCTGCCGCTTCGACCTTTGCCAGCATGTTCAAAAATGCCGCGTCTTTAAAGTCGCTTGATATGACGGGCTGGACTGTCGATACCGCTGATAGCGTTACCGACATGTTTACCGGATGCGTGAATTTGACGAAGGTGACTTTAGGCGAGAAGTTCACGCAGGATTCTGCGCCGGCACCCACAAGAACGCTAGTCGTCCAGAGCAAGCATAACTACACCAGGTCCGCTACTGGAACGGGAGTCAGCGAGTGGTATGTCTATTCACCGGGGGCAACGCAGCTGACGATAACGTTCGATGCTTCGAGTCGCATGGGTGAGAGGACATACTGGGGAAATTATAGCTCTTGGACGTCTTATGATCATCTCTACGTTTATGACGAGAGCGGTGGATGTACCGATTATTATACCTATTACAATTACAGCGGTTACCATAATAGATTTCTAGAAATACCCACGCTGGTTGTTTCGGGCTCGTCTGTTCGTTTCCTTATGATTGTCGAACATAACGACTCGAATTATTATGGGTTTAAAGCGACTATCACTTCTGATCACAATATCTACGAGATGCGCAATACGGGCACTTCGCAGTCCGCTGAGATTAACACCTCAACCGGCGTTGCTGATTCTGGCATTTGGGTACGCGAGGCAGACGCAACATGGAATGAGGGCTGGATTGGCAGCTGGCAAGAGCTTATGTCGAGCGTCAAACGCTATGGTGGCGCTACGATGGCTGGTACCTATGACCTTACGTCAGGCAAAATAGGCGGGCGCTTCGCAAGCAACCTCAATGCCTGGTGGACCTATGACGCCGGAACGCTCGCATTGCATGGTAACGGAGCTGCAGATAAGAGTATCGTGACCGAAGTCAGCGCTGGTATAAGCCCCGTGACCGGAACATCGACCAATTATACGAGCATCACGAGCGGGGAATATGTGCCCTGGGCGTTCTTGCGCTCCTATAAACAATCGGGCATGTCCGCAGAACAGTCCTATATCACCAATATCACCACCGTGGGTAACCTTACTCCCACGCGTCCGGCAGCTTGGTTCAAGAATTACCAGACGCTTGCGAGTTTTGATGGCACCGGCCTAAAAACGGGATGGATTACGGGCCAGATCGATATCAATGGCGATGGCACATATGATACTGATGCCGCCGGAACTGGACCCACGAGTCTCGCGGGATTCCTCTACAACACTGCGGAATCGGGTACATCGGCGCTTGCCAGGGTGACGGGCCTGGCTGGTTGGGATACGAGCAGATTTACCGATCTTTCGTACTTCTTTGCGGGTAATACAGCGCTCGGCACTATCGAGGGACTTGCCAGCTGGGCTACCAAGATTGCCTCTGTCGTGAATTTTAGTCATTTCCTGTATCTTGACGCGGCATTTACGAGCCTTGCCGATCTTGTCGATTGGACGATTAATACGACAGGGGAGCAGGGCGTCGATCTTTCATATATGTTCTATGGTGCGCGTTTTACCAATTTGGGCAATTTAAAGACGTGGAAGACCTCGAATGTCACGAATATGAGCTATATGTTTGCAGCTAATACCGAGCTGTTGACCATGGAGGCAATCGATACCGTTGACTGGGATGTAGAGGGCGCGCAACTTGAAGGTATGTTTGCCAACGACACAAAGCTCACCACGCTCTACATTGATCTATGGAAGATGCATGGCACGACAAGTCTTACGAATATGCTTCAGAATTGTGTGGCGCTGTATTACCTTCGCTTGTCTTCCGATACCGTTTTGACTGGCACGGGATTCAACAATGAGATGGGCGGAACGACTGATGCCGCGCGCACGCGCCAAATCGCCGACGGACGCTGGTTGCGCACGCCTGACAAAGCATGGTACGACTCGACGAGCAGTCTGGCGGCTATTTATCCAAGCGATCCCGGCACGGCAAGTTACGCAGGTACGCTCTATTACACTTGGGACGGTACGACACTTGGTGGTCATTTCAACAACGGGTCGGGTATTAAAAATGCCTGGTGGCAATATTTCGCTTCTGATAATACGTTGTCTATCGGCACATCTAAGAACGTCGCATCTACGCGAGAGGTAACGATTACCAATGACCAAGGTGAACAAGTCACTACGACAGAAACCTATTACGACTATACCGTTGATGACAAGTACAATGAATCCGGTTCGTATACCGTGTTGCCTTGGCTTGCCGCAGGCGGTATTTCAAAAACGGATGTCCATCGTGTTATAACCGCAGGTGATATTCAGATTACCAATCCACAGTATTGGTTCGAGGGCTATACCAATCTGGAGGAATTTGATGGCGGTCGCTTCGGCCTTGCCAGAGCATCGAGTATCGAGGGCCTATTCCAGCATTGCACGAATCTAGAAACGGTCTCTTCCGTTTCAACATGGCCTATCAGCAGCCTTGATTCCATAGCGTATTTGTTTGATGGGTGCGGGAAGCTTGTGACCGTTGACGGAATCGTCAACTGGCGAACTGCAACTGTGACCAATATGGCCGCCGCGTTTCGCGGAACAGCCAAGCTGTCCGATCTGAGCTTCCTTAACAACTGGAATACGAGCCGTGTCACGAATTTCTCGGCGATGTTTGACGGCAGCGGTCTTTCAGCTGTGACCCAGATTGCCAATTGGAATACAAGCGCGGCGACGAATATGAGTTCGATGTTTGCGCATACCGGTCTGACGACAGTCGATCTGACAAGGTGGAACGTAAGCAACGTCGCTGATTTCTCGAATATGTTCTATGATTCCACGAGCCTGTCTTCGCTTGATATCAGTACCTGGGATATGGTCCGTGAGGCAAATGAGACAGCTTTGACGCTCACGGGTGCATTGAGTGTTGCGTCTGGTCATACGAGCGCGCTCAATACTGTGATCTTTGGCCCAAATGTGGTTCTGACAGGTTCCGGTTTCGATAATACGCTACTGGGTCGTACGCCCGATTTGGGTAAATGGCAGCTTCGTGATGGCGTTTGGTACGATGGCACCGGTAATCTTGCGGCTCGTTATACCACTGCTGCACGCAATGCAGGTCAGAGTGTCGCCTTGTACTATGATTGGCAAGGTGGTAAACCTGGAGGCCACTTTACCGGTGATAATAAGTCGGCATGGTGGACCTATGATCCCACGACCCGTACGCTCACAATGGGCCTTGATGCTGTTTATTCGACTACCGTTGTTGGGGAAAGCCGAAGTGTAGCGGCAAGTGCGCTTCCATGGGCGAACGTCGCGACAGCCGCCAACACCAAGAAAGTCGTCTTCTTGAACGGTATCGCACCTGCTTATCCCGCGTATTGGTTCTATGGCTATAGCCTGCTTGACGAGGTCGAGGGTTCTCAGATGGACCCGACACACGCCACGGATTTTGGTTATATGTTTGCCGGCTGTACTGAACTTGATACGCTTACGGGTTTGGGCAGCTGGAACATGGCCAATGCGACTTCGCTTACACACATGTTCGATGGGTGCAGTGGAGCAAACGGATTGAAGAGCGTTGCGGGGCTTTCGGGTTGGAATACCGCGAAAGTCACGGACTTCAGTTATATGTTTGCCAATTGCAGCAACCTTACCACGGTCAATCTTAGCGGCTGGGATATGACGTCTGTTGTTAATCGCGCGACCGCGGCTGATGTGACGGGCATGCTGGCCAATGACGTTGTATTGCAAACACTCGTGCTTTCAAAGACCTCATATATCAACGGTGCGATGCTTGATAAGAGGAGTAACACGGCAGGCGTTCTTATCTCGACGCGAGAAGACGCGGACGGTCGCTGGAAGCTTGCTGATTTGAGCTGGTTTGGCGCAAGCACCGTGCTGAGCGCTCGTTATCCATCTACAGGCGGTCCTGAGGGCACGATCACCTATAGTTGGGACCCGGATTATCTGGGCGGGCGTTTTAGTAACGCGAATACCTGGTGGACGATTTATAAATCGACGCGCCTGCTTACCATTGGTTCGGATAGTGGTGCTGATAAGACCATAACCGAACTTGCCGCTGATCTGCCTTGGAAGAAAATCACAAACTACAGCTGGAGCGATACCGCCTCTGGTATCGATACCGTAAACACTCAGGGAAAACCGGTTATTGCCAATCCTGCAAGCTGGTTTGCGGGTTATAACGGTTTACGTACCTTTGATGGCACGAATATCTCAGTTACGGGCGCAACGGACCTTTCATATCTGTTTGCAAACGATCCCGTTCTCAAGACTATTACAGGAGTTTCTGGTTGGGTCACGACAAGCTGCACAAGCCTCAAGGGCATCTTCCAAAACGATGTAACACTTGAGAGCAACGCCGCCGTCGCCAGTTGGAATACCGCTAGAGTCACGGATTTCAGTTATGCCTTCAGCATGAAACCGAATGCTGCGAATCCCCCTGCGTTTTCCACGCTCGACCTATCGGGCTGGAATATGCTGGCAGCGACTACGACCACCGACATGCTAAGGAATTGCACGAAGCTCGCGACTATCACCGCCGACAGCGAAAGTGTTATCGGGGCCGATGCGGGCCTAGACGACAGTCTTTTAGGTCGTGCTCGAACCGACGGTCGCTGGCTTACCGCCGACGGTTTATGGTGGGATTACTCGAGTCGCGTTGCGTCGCGTTATGCGGTGGGCACGGGAGACACGTCTCATGGAACAGCGTCAGTTGTCTATACTTGGAAAACCGACTATCTGGGTGGACGCTTCTCGAGTGATGAAAATGCATGGTGGCGTTATACCAAGGCAACTGGCCTGCTGGAGCTGGGCAATAGCACTACGAATGCGGTCGAGGTCACTGAAGTTGCTGATGCCCTGCCTTGGCATGGCGCCTTTGACGCCGGTGCACTGACTAAGGTCACGGTACGTGGCGCAATCACACTTCCCGTCGATGCAAGCAACTGGTTTGCAGGTCGAACGGGCGAAGTGCTCACCGCAGACGTGCGCGAACTGTGGAAATGGACGCATGGTGGGGAAGGCGCCTCTTCTGCATATAACACGACGATGTATCTGCAGGATAGGACGGACTATTATTATCGATCCGGAACTGCCGCGTATGTGTATTCGCCAACCTTTACATTGGAGAAGGGCCGCACGTATACGCTGAGCTTCAATTATTACTTCCCTGTCGGCACGGACACTTCTTCGGTAAACGTTGGTGTTGGTGCTGGGGCTAATATCTATACATGGGTTAGTGCGATAACCGTGAGCGGACACGGCGATATAGATCATGCGGGCGCATATTCTATTCTCATCACACCGACCGCTACGGGTAGCTATCGCATTAATCTCAATTTAACCAATGTGGGAACCTCGCAAAACACCTTGGTGCTCTATAATCTCTCGCTTCTTGATACAACACCAAGTGGTGCGCGCGTTGGATATGTGAACTTGAAAGAATTCGATGGACGTGATTTTGATTTCAGCCGTACCACAACGATCGATAGCTTCTTTGAAGGCGCCGATAGTCTGGATACGCTTACGCGCATGAATGGATCCGATTGGGCACTTGGCACCGTGACCTCTATGAAGCGTATGTTTGCCGGCGCTACTTCGCTTAAGACGACTACGGGCATCAATAGCTGGAATACGGCTGCCGTGAAATATTTCGACGGGCTGTTTGCAGGCGATACAGCACTCGAGACGCTGGATATCGCTGGTTGGAATATGACGGCTGCATTGTCTTTGA
>CAYSZR010000007.1:0-46981 GCA_964435565.1 uncultured Coriobacteriaceae bacterium | reverse complement strand
ATCTATGCCCATAAATATGGATGATGAGCCCTGCAGTTACTACATCTTGTGCTTGTAGCGTCTATTTACTATGCGCGGAGTTTAAATATGAGCCATGATGGGGGACAAATTCCCAAATAAGTATTGAGAAATGGGATGAAATGGGATAATATTCTCCTTGCGGTTCCCCAAGAAATGCAGAATCAAAACATAGCAAGGGGAACCGCCAATTTTTAAGACTTGGCAAGGGGTAGAGGGCAATGCGTTTTCGCGGCGAGTATCAACATAGCGTTGATAGCAAGGGTCGCGTTTCTATGCCGGCCAAATTCCGCAAGGCTCTGCCGGATGAGGTAACCATTGTCCCGGTCACTAATTCAGACTTCGGCAAGGCTCTGTATGTTTTTTCCGATGAAGCGTACGACGCATGGATGGATTCGTTCTTCGAGACTGAAGAAGGGGGCTACAACCCGCGCAGCAAGAAACACATCGCTTTGCACAAGTATCTCAACTCAAGTGCGGAGTCGGTGCTTATCGATGCTGCGGGGCGTGTAAAGCTTTCACCTAAGCAATGCGAAAAAGTCGGAATCGATAAGGATGTCACCATTATCGGCGAGGGCGACCACATCGAGATTTGGGATGCGGGGGCTCTGACTGACTATATGGACTCCATCGATCCGTTCGGCAACTTCTTGGAAGACTAGGGACAGCACGTTGACATCTGAATACCGGCACATTCCCGTTTTGCTACAAAAGTGCAAAGAAGCACTCAGGCTACACGATGGCATGGTTTTTCTTGATTGCACGCTTGGTGGCGCGGGACACTCAGAGGCGATGGCGCACGAAATTGCACCACATGGCACCTTGATCGGCATCGATCAAGATGACATGGCTCTCGAAGCTGCTGCGAAGCGTCTTGAAGGTGTGGGGCTTGACTCGGCACCCATACTTCTCAAGGGGAATTTCGGCGATCTTGACGAATTGCTTGTCCAGGCTCGCATTCCCGGTATCGACGCAGTGCTTTTTGACCTCGGGGTGAGTTCTCCGCAGCTTGATTTTCCCGAACGCGGATTCTCGTATCGAGAAGACGCTCCGTTGGACATGCGCATGGACCCGGGTAAACATACCTTAACTGCAGCAGAGATCCTGAACACCTATACCGAACAAGATCTCACTCGGGTCCTTCGTGCATATGGCGAGGAAAAGTGGGCGGCTCGCATCGCGCGCTTCGTTATCGACACGCGTTGTGAGCAGCCCGTCCAAACCACCTTCCAGCTGGTTGACATCATTAAACGGGCGATTCCCGCTGGTGCTCGAAGGGAAGGCGGTCATCCCGCCAAGCGAACCTTTCAAGCGCTGCGCATCGAAGTCAATCATGAGCTTGACGTTTTGAAGAGCGGTCTGGACGCAGCTATACGTTGGCTAACCCCAGGAGGAAGAATCGCGGTCATCTCGTACCAATCGCTCGAAGACCGCATAGTAAAAGAGACGTTTCGCACTTTGGAGAACCCCTGCACCTGCCCGCCGGATTTTCCGGTGTGCGTATGCGGTAAGAAGCCGGTAGTAAAGATAGAAACACGCAAGCCGGTTGTTCCGGATGCGATGGAAATTGAAGAGAATCAGCGAGCGCACAGTGCTCGTTTGCGGGTTGCAACGAAGCTCGAACTGTAGAAAGGAGACCCGTACTC
Organism: uncultured Coriobacteriaceae bacterium; assembly: GCA_964435565.1. Lineage (GTDB taxonomy): Bacteria > Actinomycetota > Coriobacteriia > Coriobacteriales > QAMH01 > QAMH01. The sequence continues at coordinate 45,317 of CAYSZR010000007.1, read as the reverse complement.
ATGGCTCAGGTGGCACGCCAGCAGTATAACCGGTATGGCTACGATGGATCGGCAGCGCGCGTGGCACGCCCGGTGCGCCAGCCAAAGCCAGACGTACGCGTCATACCTGGTCGTCGTAGTGAGAATCCTGCCCTTCAGCCTATCTCACCTAAGATGGCGCTTCTATTTAAATACGCGATAGTCGCCATTGCCATCATCGCTGTCATCTGCTCCGTCCGCATCTGGCTTTCGGTCACGACGGTTGCAGCTCTCGAGAACGTCAATTCGCTTCAAAGCGAACTCACTACTGCCCAAGCATCGACAAATGAACTCGAGATCAAGCATTCGATCCTTGCGAGCTCCTCGCGCATTGAAAGCGAAGCGACAAACCTTGGCATGGTCGCCCCGAGCGGGGTTACCTATCTCAAGGTCATTCTTCCAAATAAGATTATAACGAATCAAGACGGTTCAATCTCGCTTTCTGGAACGCTCCAGAACATACAGGCATACACCGCCCTTGTGGCGCGATAGGCGCGCAGATGGCGCGCTACGGCAATAAAGGCCAGAAGTCCACTCCGGACATCTGGTCTCGCGACTTCCTGATATTCATTCTGCTTGCGGTTTTTCTTGTCATCATCATTGGCCGCCTGGTCTATGTGCAGGTTATCAAAGGCCACGAATATGCAGAATTGGCTGAATCGGCTCATACGTCTGAAATTACCCTCACCGCGCGTCGAGGAACGGTCTACGATCGCAATGGCGAGGTAATCGCTTCGAATATCGATGCGACGACAATCTATGTGAATCCCAAGGAAGTTACCGATCAAGGCAAGCTCGCCCGCATATTATCTGAGGTTTTGAGTGATACCTATGGCAAGTCCTATGATGATTATTATTCAATTGTCGCCCAATCGAACCTGTCGTTTGCCTATATTCAAAGAAAGGCTGACGTAGAAATTGCCACTAAGCTCAAGGAACGTCTGAAACAGGAAAACGTAGCAGGTATTCATTATCTTTCGGACACGAAGCGCGTATATCCCAATGGGACCGTTGGAAGTCAGGTTATTGGAGCCGTCGATACTGACGGCAAGGGTATCGCTGGCCTTGAAATGGAATATAACAGCGTTCTTGCCGGTCAAGACGGTTCGATGAGCATTGAAAAGGGTATGAAGGATATTCCCATAGCAAATGGCAAGGTCGATAAGGTCGATGCGGTCGATGGAATTGATATCGTCACGAGTGTCGACATCAATCTGCAAAAACATTGCGAGGAATCCCTGCTTGCCGCGGTCAAACAATATGAGGCAAAGGGCGGCACGGTGACGGTCCTAGATGCGTCGACAGGGGAGATATATGCTTCCTGTTCGTATTCGCAGCAGGGAACGGAAACGGTATCTGTTGAGACGACTGTGCCAGTTGAGACGAGTGAATCAAGCGTTGCTGCAGGCGAAGAGGGGGCGCAAGGCGCCGAAGGCTCGCAAGCCTCGACTGAAGCTAAGACCAAGACGGTTACAGAAACAGAGGAAGTGGCCAAATATGGCCTTGAGGTCGGCAAGCTCGGTGCTATTACCGATGCCTACGAGCCCGGCTCGACATTCAAGCCGTTCACAGCCATATCGGTTCTTACCAACAATAAGAATATTACGCCCGCTTCAACGTATACCGTTCCCTATTCACTCAACGTCTATGACAGTACGATCAGCGATTCGCATGAACATGACACTGAGGATATGAGCCTTACGCGCATTCTGGCTGAATCATCCAATGTCGGCATAACGCTCGTATCGCGCGAGGTGTCGACCGAGACCCTCTACAACACTTATAAAACGTTTGGCTTCGGCACGAAGACCGGGTGCGATTATCCTGGTGATACAGCCGGTTCGCTCAAAAAATCATCTGATTGGGATGGTGTCATGAGCGCAACGGTTACGTTTGGGCAGGGTCTCACGGTGACTGGCCTGCAGCTTATTCGTGCGTATGGCGCTATCGAACAAGGCGGCATAGAACGCACACCGCACTTTTTGACCGATGTTCCCAATGATGATGCTAAGGCTCAAGAACTCATGGCTGATTTGACCAAGAGCAGCACTGTCGCGGACTCTGCCCTGTGCACGCAGACGGCCAACATGCTAACCTCGGTCATTACCGAAGGAACGGGCGAAGCGGCTGCAGTCGATGGATTTACGGTGACGGGCAAGACCGGTACTGCAGAAGTCGCGAGCTCCTATGGTGGATATGAGACGAATTCATACATCATGTCATTTTGCGGTTGGCTCTATGGCTCCTCAAGTCATCTTGTTTGTCTGGTGACTCTGGACCGGCCGCATTCGAACTATGGCGGTGGCGATGTGTGCGGTCCGGTTTTTGCCGATATCATGTCATTTGCTGCAAACCGCTATCAGATTGATGCACAGGCAAACTAAAGTAGAGAGTTGCTTAGAGGGCTGCCCCGGGCGATTCGAGGAAAGGGCGAGGGTAAATGGCTGAGAGGTCATGCACGATAGATGTATTGTTCCACGGCGTAGCTTATGAACCGCTTCGTGCGGCGACAGACAGCATGCAAGTGAACGCCCTCGAGTTTTCGTCACGAGAGGTCAAGCCGGGCGCGCTGTTCTTCTGCGTACCGGGGACGACCGCCGACGGGCATGACTATGCAGCCGACGCATGTGGCCGAGGCGCCGTGGGCCTTGTCGTGCAACGAGAGCTCGATATCGATATAGCGCAGTATCTGGTTGAAGACGCGCGCGAGGCGCTTGCCATCTGCTCTGCTCATTTCTATGGCAATCCATCAGAAAAGCTCGCTGTTGTCGGCATTACCGGTACAAACGGGAAAACGACGACGGCGTTTTTGGTCGAACATCTGATAAAAACCGCAGGAAAGACGGCAGGACTTGTTGGGACGGTTAAATGTCATGTGGCAGACGAGGTTAGGCCATCGTTGCACACCACGCCTGAGTCGCGCGATTTTCAGGCATTGCTTGCTGATATGGTCGATGCCAAAGTAGACGCGTGCGCATGCGAGATTTCAAGTCATGCGCTTGATCTGGGCCGTGTGAAGTGCACGCGCTTCGCCGTCGCGGCGTTTACCAACCTCACGCAAGATCACCTTGATTATCACAAGACCATGGAAGGCTACTTCGAGGCGAAAGCGCGTCTGTTTACTGAGTATGAGCCAGGTGTATGCGTTGTCTGCACGGATGCGCAGCCGGGCAAGAAACTTGCGATGCTGTGTCAGCAGGCTGGCCGAAAGCTTATACGCGTGGGATCTGATGCGAGTAGCGAAGTCCGTCTCGTGCAGGCTGACTATGCGCCGCATTCCACGCTTGTCTCACTCGATGTCAGTGGTAAAGCACTGCGCTTTACGCTCCCGCTCGTGGGACGTTTCAATGTCGAAAACGCGCTTGTGGCGTTTGGTATCGGCATGGCCCTTGGATTTGAGATTGCGACGATTGTGCATGCTTTGGAATCAGCGCAGCAGGTCCCCGGGCGCCTTGAACGCGTCGTGGGGTCTGATGGCTCTTTCTTGCCTTTCGGGATCCTCGTTGATTATGCACATACCCCGGATTCCGTCGCCAAGGCGATCAGTGCCGTGCGCGCGGTTACCAAAGGTCGCGTCATCTGCGTTTTCGGCTGTGGTGGCGATCGGGACAATAGCAAGCGCCCCAAGATGGGTGCAGCTTCACTTGCAGCCGACCTCTCGATTGTCACAAGCGATAACCCACGTACGGAAGATCCGCAGGATATCATCGATCAAATCGTGCCGGGTATGGCGGGACATGAAGACGACTATCGGGTTATACCCGATCGTGCGACGGCCATTCGATATGCTATCGGGCAGGCAGAGCCCGGCGATGTCGTGCTTTTGGCCGGCAAAGGACATGAGGACTATCAGATTATCGGAACGGTAAAACACCACTTCGACGATCGTGAAGTTGCAGCGGCAGCAATCAAGGAGATGGGATTTTAGCTTATGAAACTCGCGGTATCCGATATCGTGGATGCGACAGGCGGCAGATATATTGGTGAAGATGCTGCTTTGCGTCGAATAGTTGCCGGTATCACCTGGGATTCACGTGCGCTTAATCCCGATAACGTCTTTCTTGCCATGCCCGGCATGCGCGTTGACGGAAACGATTTTATCTCGACGGCTGTCCAGAAGCGTGCCGGTGCTGTGATTTGCACGCGCGAGCCATCGGCGAACACCTTGGCGATGGCCGGGGAATTTGCCTGTCCGTTGATTGTCGTCGACGATGCGGTGGATGCGCTTGAAAAGCTCGCGGGTTTTTGGCGAGACCGTATCCATGCGATTGTCATCGGTGTCACGGGGTCTACGGGCAAAACATCTACCAAGGATTTTCTGCGTGCTGTGCTGTCGCGCAAGTTCAAGACCCATGCAACTGCTGGAAACCAGAATAACGAGATCGGCGTGCCGGCTACAGTGCTTTGTGCTGAAGAAGATACCGAAGTGCTCATTGTGGAGCTTGGCATGCGCGGTATGCATCAGATCGAGCATCTATGCTCATTCGTCAAGCCGAGCATCGCGGTTATCACCAATATCGGCGTGAGTCATCTTGAACTGCTCGGCACACGCGACAACATTGCCCGTGCGAAATCAGAGTTGCTGCGTGCTCTGCCCGATACGGGGCTTGCGGTGCTCAACGCCGATGACGACTATTTCAATCAGCTCAAGGAATACGGGCTGCTGGAAGAGCGTGGCGTTGCCATGTGTGCATATGGTTTTTCACCGACTGCGGACATCCGCGCATCGAAGCCCGATTATGATGAGGCGGCCTGCGCGAGCTTCGAGCTTGGCGGTATCGATGCCGAGCCCGTATCCGTGAAACTTGCCATGCCTGGCCGGCATAATGTTTCGAATGCGCTTGCTGCTGCAACCGTTGGGCAATATCTGGCCATGTCCGCCGATGAAATCGCCCAAGGCCTTGGTCAGGCCCAGGGTAGCGGCATGCGCATGGAAATACTGCATGCCCACGACGATATAACTGTCGTCAACGACGCTTATAATGCTAATCCGGATTCCATGCGTGCATCACTTGAGACGCTCGAATCCCTCGCTTGCACGGGTAGACGGGTTGCCGTGCTGGGCGATATGGGTGAATTGGGCGAGGACGAATATCAACTTCACGTCGATGTTGGATCGTATGCAGCAACGGCTGGACTTGACATGCTTGTGTGTGTGGGTACCCTAAGCGTCGGCATAAAGGCCGGCGCCCTTGCCGCAGATATGGATGCGACAAGAATAAAGAGCTTTGCGGGTATAGAAGAGACACAGGAGTTTCTTGAGAAGTACCTGCAGGAAGGAGATGTCGTTTTGGTCAAGGCATCGCGTTTCATGGAGCTCGAACGAATCGTCAAAGGAATAGCGGAGTAAATGTTTAGCATATTCGGCAGATATCCGACTTATCAGGTCTTTTTGGCCTTCATTATCTCGATGGCGTTGACCATGCTGGTCATGCCATTCTTTATCAAGCTGCTCAAACATAGGCAGATCGGACAGCAGGTACGTGCTGATGGCCCGCAGGGACACCTTGTCAAGCAAGGAACGCCTACCATGGCGGGCATCGTTATCTTGCTTATGATGACGGCGTCGGTCTTCCTTGTCGGTGTTCCCGACCTGAAACTTCTTTTGATTCTCGCCGCTACTTTGCTGACAGGCCTGCTTGGCTTTATCGATGATATCTCGAAAGTGGCAAAAGAGCGTTCGCTCGGCCTGTTGCCATATCAGAAGATGATTGCACTCACGGTTATCTCTGTTGTGTTCTGCCTTCTTGCCGTGAATTATCTTGAAATCAAACCGTATGTGACCATACCGTTTACATCTATTGATCTTGACCTTGGAATTCTTACAACCACGCTGCCTATCGGCGCGGGCTTTCAGATTCCCTGGCTCTATGTGGGTTTTGTCTTTCTACTGATGGCCGGCATGGCTAACGCGGTCAATCTGACCGACGGGCTTGACGGCTTGGCCGGAGGCACCGTCATGATCGTCATGCTTGTCATGGCGGCCATTGCCTATCGTACTGAACAGCTCGACGTCGCGATTTTCGCGATTGCCGCGGCAGGCGCATGCGTCGGGTTTCTCTGGTTCAACTGCTATCCGGCCGAAATCTTCATGGGTGATACTGGTTCTCTTGCTCTAGGCACCGCTTTTGCCGCCATCGCCGTTATCACCAAAACCGAGCTCTTCAGTGTCATCATCGGTGGTTTGTTCGTGGTCGAAGCGCTTTCCGTCATGATTCAGGTCACGTATTACAAGCGCACGCATAAACGAATACTCCTTATGGCACCGCTGCATCATCACTTCGAGAAGAAGGGGTGGTCGGAAACAAAGGTTGCTATACGATTCTGGATAATAACGGGACTCCTTGCGGGTATTGGATTTGCCGTCTACTTTGTCGGCTCGATGTAGGGATAGGCAATGACACAATCTGTTCTGATACTTGGCTTGGGAAAAAGCGGCAAGGCTGCAGCGTGTCATGCGCTTGCTCGCAAAGACGATGTGACCATTTACGCCGGTAAATCCAATGATGCGGCGTATGCTTGTGCCGCCCAGTTCGAAAAAGAAGGTGCTACGGTCTTCTTCGATACCGAAGACGTGCAAGGCAGCTTTGATATCTGCATCGTTTCTCCTGGTATCCCGCAGACCGGTTCGTTTTACCAAAGCGCTTTACAGGCGTCGAATGAACTTATGAGCGAACCAGAATACGCGTGGCGGTATTCCCCCGAAAATTGGATTGCCGTGACAGGCACCAATGGCAAAACGACGACGACATCACTTATCGCTCACTTGCTTAACGCATGCGGTCATGCGGCGCAATCGTGTGGCAACATAGGAAGAACCTGCCTCGAAGCTGCTGAATCCCGTTCTGCTGATGAGACGCTCGTCGCAGAGATGTCCTCGTTTCAGTTGGCTTCGACATGTCGTTTCGCTCCTTGCGTCGGCGTTTTGCTCAATATCACTCCTGACCATATCGCCTGGCATGGCGGATTTAACGCATATGCGCAGGCAAAGTTCAAGGTATTCGACAATATGGGTGCAGGGACATCCGCCGTTATTACCGATGAGGTCCTCGCGGCCTATCCCGAGCTTTCCGATCGTTTGACGGCACAGGGAGTTTCGCTTGTGCATGTGGGCAAGAGATTTGACCATTCGTGCGCATTCGTCAATGACGATAACGTTCTTGTCTATATCGGTGACGATGGGGCGCCTGTCGAACTTGTGGCCGCGCATGATCTGAAAATCAAGGGATCTCACAATATCGAGAATTCGCTTGCCGCTGCTGCCGCCGTGCTTGCCTATGGCTGCAAACCTGAGTGCGTCTGTGCTGGTCTCAAAAGCTTTGAGCCGCTTGAACATCGCATCGAGCCTTGCGGGACGGTTGCTGGAATCGAATTTTTCAACGACTCCAAAGCTACTAACGTCGATGCGACGCTCAAGGCCCTCACAGCGTTTCCTGCTACTCGGATTGTCTTGCTGCTCGGTGGCCGCGATAAGGGCACCGCACTCGAAGAGCTCGTCTCTGCATGTCAGGGCGTATGTGCCGCGATCGTTGCCTATGGCGAAGCGGGGCAGCGTTTCTATGATGCGTTTGCAGATTCTGGAATCTTGCATGATCTTCAACCGGGCATGCGTCAGGCGTTCGAGCGTGCGCGAGAGATTGCCCAACCAGGACAGGCGATCGTTTTGTCGCCAGCATGCGCGTCGTTTGACGAATTTGATTCATTCGAGCAGCGCGGCGAAGTCTTCAAAGAATACGTTGTGCAGGCAGCGAAAGCCCAAGGCTGATATGGCGCGCGAGCAGTCGACACCGCGTGCACGCAAAACCGTGGTCTCGCGGTTTCTTTCAGAACCCGCGGCTATTATGGGTCCGCGGCTGATGCTCATCCTCAGCGTCGCTTTCCTTTGCATTTTTGGCTTGGTGATGGTCTATTCCGCGTCATCGATCACCGCGTATAACGATTTTGGCGATGCGGCATATTATGCCAAACGACAGGCCGCTTTTCTTGCCTTCGGCATCGTTTTATGCGTGATTTTAAGCAGCGTTCCCTACAAGTTATGGGGCAGGCCGGCGGTTTTCATAACGTTTTGGATAATTACGGTCGTGCTGCTCGCGTTTACAGCGTTTGGCATGGGTGTTTCCGCACTTGGAGCAGAGCGCTCTATACTTATCGCGGGATTTGCATTGCAGCCAGCCGAATTCGCGAAGATCACCGTACTCATTGCAATCGTTTCCATCGTGCAGATGCGCCTTGACGGTGAAATCGATACCGTGCGCTTTATCTGGATTATTCTTTTTGCTTCGGTCGTTCCGCTTGTCCTTATCTATCGCCAGCCCGACTTGGGCACGGCGATAATCCTTGCCGTTGGAATCATCGCTGTGATCTTGCTTGCCGGCATGCCCTGGAAAATCGTTGGAATCATTCTCGGGCTGGTCGTTCTCTATATCGTGTTCGCGTGCGTGACACAGCCCTATCACCTTGAACGCATCATTTCGATGCTTGATCCATGGGTTGACCCGCAGGGAAAGGGATATCAATCGATTCAGTCGCTTTATGCGTTTGGCAGTGGCGGCATCTTTGGGACGGGCCTGGGGCTTTCACGTCAGAAATATCTGTACCTGCCTTATGCGCATACTGATTTTATCTTTGCCATCGTGGGCGAGGAGCTTGGATTGCCGGGCACTGTTCTCGTTGTAGGACTTTTTGGCTTGTTCATTTTCGCTGCCATGCGAATATGCCGCAACGCGCCAGACCTGCTTGGGTGTTTGCTTTCGGGTTCCATGGCCGTCATGATCGTTTTCCAGGCGTGTGTGAACATGGCTTGCGTGACTGGTATCGCCCCGGTTACAGGAAAGGCACTGCCGTTTATCAGCTATGGTGGATCGTCTATGGTCGCGACGATGACCATGGTGGGCATCATCCTGTCTGTGTCCTTTCGTTCGAAAGTCGGTATGACGTACGAACGGAAACGCGATAATCTCGTTGTTTTGGACGGGAAAAAAGGCGCGCGCGATGATAAGGGTTCGACGCGTGCGAGGTGGGGCAATGTCATCTCGTTTGCTAAAGATGATAAGGAGCCGGATCGCACGGATCGAAACCATAAGGACCGGGACCGCAATGTTCGAAATCACAAGGGGCGTGAAGCTCAAGGGCGGAAACGTCGCGCAAACGAACGGGGTGTCACGCGGGGCCGGGGGAATGACGATACCGTAAGCAGGCATTCGAATACTGCCGGGAGAAAATCTTCTGCACGAGAAAACGCTCGAAGCACAGGTCGTAGCGCTGGCAAAAGTAACGCAGGCGCGCAGCGTCAAAAATCGAGCGAACGACGCAGCGAGTCGAAAAGCGGCGGTTATTCCAGCCTCAAGAGCATTCGAAATCCAAATCGCAAACGCTAGGCAACGGCACGGTGCGGAGTATGGTGCTTCGTTGTGCCTTGGGCGTGCGAGTCGATAATGCGCTAAACTCTCTGAAAACTTAGAAAGGGAGCGTTCTTGTATTTTGTCGTTACGGCTGGCGGCACCGCCGGCCATATCAATCCAGCGATTGCGGTTGCCGATGAACTGCAACGCCGCGGTCATGAGATTTTATTCGTTGGCACGCCTGATCACATTGAGGCGCGACTCGCGAAACAGGCCGGATTCGATTTCACCGGCTTTGCGGTGAGCGGCTTTGATAAAGCTCATCCGCTTACGCTTGTGACGTCGGGAACGAAGCTGCTCAAGGCAACGCGCAAAGCCAAGCAGATGTTCGAGGAACGTCGTCCCGATGCCGTTATCGCGTTTGGCGCATATGTATCGATTCCCGTGGGACGTGCAGCATACGAAATGCATATTCCGCTTGTCATCCATGAGCAGAATTCTGTGCCCGGTATGGCGAATGCGTATCTTTCCAAACACGCAACGGTTACAGCGCTTACCTACGCGCAAAGCGCGGCGGGGCTCGAAAGCAAATATGAACCGGTCGTTTTAGGCAACCCGGTGCGCGCATCATTTGAAACATGCTCGCGCAACGAAGGTCGAAAGGCACTCGGCATTCCTGAAGATGCTTTGGTCCTCCTGATTATCGGTGGGAGTCTGGGTGCTCAGCATCTGAACGAGGCGATGTGCGCTTTGAAGGAGCGTCTGCTTGCCATCGATGACCTCTATGTTATTCATTCAACGGGCGAGCGTGACCATGATGCTGTCATAGAACGACTCGCTTTGACGCCTGAAGAGTCGCAGCGCTGGAAAGTCAGTCCGTATATTGACGCGATGGGACCCACAATTGCGGCAAGCGACCTTATCGTTAGCAGAGCGGGGGCATCCTCGCTGGCAGAGATCATGACCATTGGCGTCCCTTCAGTACTTATACCGTATCCGCATGCGCGTGGAGATCATCAGACGCTGAACGCACAGTCTTGCGTTTCGGTGGGCGCTGCCGAGCTTATAGCCGACGCGGATGTTGAAACGCCCGCTTTTTCTAATTTGATTGTTGAGTTGCTTGGAGATAGGGCACGTCGTGATACCATGGCAACCGCTTGCAAACAGCTCTCGGGAACGGACGCGCGCGTCCGTCTTGCAGATATAGTCGAACAATGTGCACAGGGGAAATAACGTGAAAGAACCGAAGAAGATACATTTTATCGGCATAGGCGGCGTTGGCATGTCAGGCATTGCACTTGTTGCAAATGCGCATGGTATGCAGGTCAGCGGTTCGGATATGAAGGAATCGCGTGCCACTCGCCAGCTTGTGCGCGCGGGGATACAGGTTTCGGTCGGCCATGACGCACGCAATCTCCCCGAAGATGCAGATGCAGTCGTCATTTCGAGCGCCATTCCCGAAAACAACCCCGAGCTCGCTGAGGCAAGGAGACGCGGTACGACCATTTGGCATCGTTCTCATATGCTCGCTGCGCTTGGCAGGGATAAAAAGACTCTCGCATGCGCGGGTACGCATGGCAAGACAACCACCTCTTCGATGCTCGCTACGACCATTGATCGCATGGGGCTCGATCCGAGTTTTGTTATCGGGGGCACGGTAGATGGCTATAACACCAATGCTAAAAGCGGCGAGGGTGACTACTATATCGTCGAGGCGGATGAATCAGACGGCTCATTTGTTCATCTTTCGCCCTACGTTGCGCTCATAACCAATATCGAACCGGATCATCTTGATCATTATGGGAGTCTCGAGGCGATCTATGATGCCTTTGGGGACTTTCTGTCCTTGTTGCCCGATGAAGGTGCCGCTGTCGTATGCGCGGATAACCCTCGTCTTGCACAAATCGCCCATGCATCGAAAAAACGCACCGTCGTTTATGGAGAGCAAGGGTGCGATGCCTGTGATGTTTGTTTCAAGGTCACGGGAAGAAGCGGGCTTGGATATGCCTTTACCGTGAGTTTTCCTGATGGCACAAGCGTTCCCGTTGAGATTACGAAAAATCCAGGTCGCCATAATGTCCTTAATGCCACCGGCGTGCTCGGTGTCGTTTGGGCATGTGGTCTTGACGTGCAGGCGGCGGCAAAGGCGTTATCGACGTTTTCTGGCGTTCGGCGCAGATTCGATCTTATCGGCGAGGCTGGCGGTGTAACGGTCGTCGATGATTATGCGCATCATCCCACTGAAATCGCTGCGACTATCCGTGCTGCGTCGAAGCTTGATTTCAATCATGTGCATGTCTTGTTCCAGCCCCATCGCTATACACGTACGGAATCGCTTGCGAGAATATTCGGTCCTGCTTTCGACAATGCTGATTCTGTCACCGTTATGGATGTGTATCCGGCTGGGGAGACGCCCATTCCTGGCATCAGCGGAAAAACGGTTGCTGAATCGATTCTTGTCCATAATCCTAGGCAGCAGGTTGCCTGGATGCCTCACCGTCAGGAAATCGTCCCATATATGCTTGGGAAGATTGCACCCGGCGATTTGCTTATTACGATGGGCGCTGGTGATGTGACATCGATGGCACCGCTTATCACGCAGGCGCTTGAAGAGGAATAGGAGATCCTCTTGAGCGTGTTCGATGCATACGTGCGTCTGGAAGGCACTTTATCCGGATCCGTTCGCTGCGATGAGCCTATGACGCGGCATACGACTTACCGTATCGGTGGGCCTGCCGCGCTCTTTATCGAATGCACGAGCATCGCCGACCTAGCGCTTGTCTGTGATGTTCTTGCAGAAGAGCATGTCGCTTGGGCAGTTATTGGAAAAGGCAGCAATGTACTTGTTTCTGATACCGGCTATGATGCCGCCGTTATCACGTTAACCGGTGAATTCTCCAGCTGTGATTTCGGTGACCTTGAGAAACGTGATGAAATGAGCGTTTCGCTCGAAACAGGGCAAGAGCTGGCGGTGACGATAGGCGCGGCGACGCCGCTTGCGCGTGTTGTGCAGCAGGCGTTTGGATATGGGCTGTCGGGACTCGAATTTGCCGTTGGCGTTCCTGGTACGTTTGGCGGTGCTTTGTTCATGAATGCAGGAAGCCGCGACGAATGGATCGGGTCGCGTGTTTTGACGATCACGAGCTATAAGCCTGGTTTTGGACTTAAGAAGACGCGTGGTAACGAAATCGCCTGGGACTATCGTTCAAGCGGCTTGCCGGCCGACGAGATAATCGTTGAGGCAACGATTGCGCTAAGGGTTGGCGATAAGGATAAGATCGCTGCTGCCATGCAAGAGCGTCTTGACGCGCGCACTGCGGTTCAACCGCTTTCAGAACGCAGCTGCGGGAGCGTGTTCAAAAACCCGCCTGGCAAATCCGCCGGACAGCTTATCAGCGACTGTGGGTTATCTGGGGCAAGCTGCGGGGGCGCGCAGATATCGGCCTTACATTCGAATTTCATCGTGAATACCGGTTCTGCTTGCGCAGATGATGTTCTTGCGCTTATTCGATTGGCACGCGACCGCGTGAAGGAGACATATGGCACAACGCTCGGGCCCGAGGTCAAGTTCCTCGGATTCCCGGCCTAGACGGGGCGGACAACTCAATAGTGCTTCGGCCGGTGCCACGGGCAAACGCAAATCGGTCAAGGCGACGCGGCAGGGAAGAAAAGTTGAGGCATCTCAGCAGTTCAACCGTGTCGATAAAGCTTTTGCGCGTAAAGACCAAGTGGAAAACGCCGAGCGGGATATATCGCGCACGCGTGGACAAGGCAGACGGGCAGGAGCAATTCGTGCCGAGCAGCGTGCCAAACGGCAACGCAGCCAATATCTTCGCTATATCGGACGAATTGGTATCGCCATCGCAATCGTTCTTGTTGTGATCTTCGGATCTCTTTTCGTGTACAGAAGTGACTTGTTCCATGTCAATACCGTGCAGGTCAACGGCGTGTCACATCTGACAAGCCAGGAAATCACGAGTATTGCAGCCGTTTCTGATAGCTCGACTTTGCTCAGGTTGGATGCGAGTGGCATCACCGGAAGGCTCAAGGACAACGCATGGGTGCAAGACGCTTCTATACGCCGCGAGTTTCCTGACACGCTCATTATCGACATCACTGAACGCGAGCCTGGCGCAGTCGCTAAAATCAACGATAAGTCCAATTGGGTTATCTCGACTGACGGAACATGGCTTTCGGCGGCTACGTCCGAGGATTGGAACACGTCGATGAAGATCATCGACGTGTCACCTTCGATGCCTGCGCCCATATCGGGTAGCACCTGCACCGATGGCGGTATTACCAATGCGCTTTCCATTCTTAACGCCATAAGCGATGATCTTCGGTCTCGCATTGTGAGCATTTCGGCCGAGTCTTCGATAAAGACCTCTCTCAATCTCGAGGATGGTGTCACGGTCGCGTTTGGCGATTCGAGCAACGTCGAACTGAAGGAAGCCGCGATCAATTCGCTTCTTGAACAGTATGAGGGCAGGGTTTCCTACATTAACGTGCGTGTTCCGACTCGTCCCACATATCGTATGCTCAACGAATCAACCACTGATAGCCAGAGCTCCGAATAAGGCCAAGTTCTCACTGCGTCTTTTTTGTAGTTCGATGTTGTCTGACAACTACGGTTTTGGTCTGCAATGTCACCAGCGGGCCATTCGCCGACGAATGATGGACACGTTTTAGTGTTGATGTCAGAAAGGGTATGTAGAACAGATTTAGCCCGTTTGACTAACATTTATCTGCGAATGGCGTGAAAACTCAGCAAAAAACAGCATATATAGTGGGCGTTCGTCAACTTGAAGTGTATACTTCGAAACGGTGGATTTATATCGACAAACAGACTAAACGGAGCATAAGCGGAGATTGCGAAAGGGAGACCGAATCTCCTCGAACGTAGGAAGGACTGAAATGCCCGAATATACAGGATCAGACCATCTCGCGGTTATCAAGGTGGTCGGCGTAGGCGGCGGCGGCACCAATGCGGTTAACCGCATGGTCGAAGCAGGCGTCAAAGGCGTCGAATTCATCGCGATAAACACAGACCGCCAGGCACTGCTCATGTCGGATGCAGATCGTACTGTTCACATCGGCGAAGAGCTCACCCGCGGCCTTGGCGCCGGCGCTAATCCCGAAATAGGCGCTCAGGCTGCCGAAGAATCCCGTTCCGATATCCGCGATGCACTCGCTGGTGCCGATATGGTCTTCGTGACCGCCGGCGAAGGCGGCGGCACGGGTACCGGCGCAGCTCCTGTCGTTGCAGAGATCGCTATGGAAGAGATCGGCGCTCTGACTGTGGGGGTTGTCACCAAGCCGTTCGGTTTCGAGGGTCGCAAGCGTATGAGCCAGGCCGAAGAGGGCATCGCCCTTCTTGCCCAAAAGGTCGATACGCTTATCGTCGTCCCCAACGATCGCTTGCTTCAGGTTATCGAAAAACGGACATCGATGCTCGATGCGTTTCGCATTGCAGACGATATCCTTCGCCAGGGCACGCAAGGCATTACAGACCTCATTACGATTCCAGGCCTTATCAACCTCGACTTTGCCGATGTTCGTGCGATTATGAAGGACGCCGGCAGCGCGATGATGGGTATTGGCATCGCATCTGGTGAAAATCGTGCGTCCGATGCTGCGAAGGAAGCTATTTCCTCGAAGCTCCTCGAATCTTCTATCGTGGGCGCCGATCGTATCCTCTATTCGATCACCGGCGGCAGCGATATGAGCTTGCAAGAGATCGATGAGGCTTCGCAGATCATCAATGCTGCAGCTGATGAGGAAGCGAATATCATCTTTGGTACAGTCATCGATGATTCCATGGACGACTCCATTCGCGTTACCGTCATCGCGACAGGCTTTGACGGAACCGAACAGCAGCCGAGCATGGATTTTGATAGCGCACCAAGAAGCAATAACTCGCTTTATGGTGGAGGCGCTCTGGAAGAGCACGCTTCGAGCAGCCCGTTTGACGACGATATTCCTGATTTTCTCAAACGCAGCCGTTATTAATGCTTGTAAAAGCCGAAGCACTCGATAAATATTCTGATGGAACTCTCTGTCTGCCGCTCCCGCGGCTGGCAGAGAGTTCTGCTAGTACGCCTGAAACCACGCTCTCAATATTCACTGACGATGCTGTATATGAGTCGTGCGGTACACGTATTGCATTCACGACGCGCGCGGGAGGCATGAGCGCTCCTCCCTATGCGGCCCTCAATCTTTCCTGTGCTGTAGGGGATGAAGAGGCTGCGGTTGATGCCAATAGGCGTCTTTTGTGCGAAGCGCTTGGCGCCCGGGATTGCGCTGATAGGCTTGTCTGGCCACAGCAAGTGCACGGTGTCGATGTTCTTGAAGTGAACGACGCTCAAACAGCTCAGGTACGTGCACAAGAGGGTGTCGATGGTGTGGTGTGCGTTCAACCAGATGTTCCCGTTTTGCTTTGCTTTGCAGATTGCGTCCCTGTTATCCTCGTTGCTCCTGGCGGCGCTTTTGCCGTCCTGCACGCGGGCTGGCGCGGCGCGCTGGGAGGCATTCCCGAAATCGGACTTGAGAAACTTGCAAAGGCAACAAGTTGCCAAATATCAGACATCAACTGTTATATAGGCCCTCATATTGGTAAATGCTGCTATGAGGTCGGTTCAGGAATACTTAAGCAATTTGTTGCAAAATACGGTATGGATTGTGATGCAGGCGAAAACCATCTGGATCTTTCGGGGGCTGTCATTGCGTCATTACGACGCGTTGGTGCTTCATCTGAGAGAATCGTCGATGTACAGATCTGCACCTCATGTTCGACTGATAGATTTTTCTCGCACCGTGCTGAAAACGGTTTGACCGGACGCCATGGTGCCTTTGCGTTACGAAAAGAGTAGATATGGGTTTACAAGAACGTTGGGATGCGGCATGCGCTGATGTCGCAAAGGTCTGTATCGACTGCGGCAGAAACCCGCGCGACGTGAGAATAGTCGCAGTCAGCAAGACTGTTGGGCCAGATGTCGTGGGCCAGGCGATACGTTGCGGAGCCATGGATTTCGGAGAAAACCGCGAGAAACCGTTCAATGAAAAATTCGAGGCATATCCACAGGCGCGCTGGCATTTTATTGGATCGCTTCAGTCCAACAAGGCAAAACAGGTGGTTGGAAAAGCTTATCTGATTCATTCGCTGGACAGGTTGTCGCTTCTTGAAGAAATCGAGAAATCTGCCGCGAAGCTCGAGTGCATCCAGAAAGTACTCGTAGAGGTGTCGGTTTCTGGAGAGCAGAGCAAGGGAGGCATAGCGCCGGCAGATTTGCCTGCGTTTATAGAGCAAATTGCGCAGTGTCAGCATGTGTGCTGCGAGGGGCTCATGACGATGGCCCCGCAAGGCGATCTTGCTGTTGCTCGGCAAACATTTGTAGGTTTGGAAAACTTGGCCCAGATGATGTCTCAATACTGCGATAAGCGTGATAGTATCTCAATGGATGAACTTTCGATGGGAATGTCCGAAGATTACGCGCCGGCGATCGAAGAAGGCGCGACGATGGTTCGCATTGGAAGAAGGATCTTCAGTGAAAACTTTACGGCTCTTGAGCTGCGATAAGCAACTAGGAGCATATTTATATATAAGCGAGGCACATGATGAGTCTTTTAGATGGCATGAAAGATAAACTCGGCTTTGGCAATAAGCCTGAATGGGCCGATGATGAAGAATACTACGATGATGCGGAATACGACGAAGGATATGATGAGAAGTACGACGACGAAGAAGACCCCGATAATCGTCATGAGGTAATCTCGTTCGATTCTTATAACCCAGAGAATTTCGAGCATGTGACACTGGCTTCTGATCGTAAACCTCGCGTCGCGTCTTATGACAGTCTTGATGTACAGCGATCCGGCAGGGGATATGGCGGGCGCTCGACCTCGAATTCTTATAGCAGAAATATTGGCACGTCTGCAGCCCGGCGTGATTCGGACAGGCAATCAGGAGGCTCCTTCCTTTTTGGATAAGCCGGCCGCCGCACGTCCCAGCCGCGACCCGTATTCCTCACTTGGGTCCGATTTCCTTCAGATGAAGGGCGGTCCGGCATCTCGTCTTGAGATCGTCTGCCCCAAAATCTATGCAGATATCGAGAAAGTCGCCAATGCAGCGAAGATGGGCAAAGTCGTGGTTTTGAGCGTTGTTGAGACCAAGCCTGCGCTAGCCAAGCGTATTCTCGATTTTTCGTTTGGCGTTGCAAGTGCGCTAAATCTTAACGTGGACAAGGCTGCGGATCGTGTGTTTGTTATTGCAAAGGGCGACGGCGCCTTGAGCGATGAGGACCGCGCCTATCTGGTTTCGAAAGGCATCCTGAAATAATAGGGTATGACCCTCGATAGCGAATCGGAGAACATGAACGTGAATTGTGCCAGCGCGCTTGGAAACGTCCTCATAGTGGGTGGGGGACGCATGGGGCAGGCAATTATAGGTGGGCTGCTGCGAATTGACGGCGTTTTTGCTGCTTCGATCACGGTTGCAAACCCTGGAACAGAAAAAAGGCAGGCAGTTGCAGACAAATATGGCGTGCGCACTGTTGCGGATGCTTCGCAGGGGCTTCCTGCAGATACTGTGATTATCGCCGTGAAGCCCAATCACGTTGAGGAAGTCGCTTTATCGCTTGCTGCGGCTGGCATACCTGAAACCACGCGTCTCATCTCAATTGCCGCAGGTGTTTCGACTGCTAAGTTGGAAAAACTTATAGGAAATAAGTTGCCTATAATTCGCGTGATGCCAAATACACCTTTGATGTGCGGTTGCGGTATGTCTGCCATCAGTGGTGGCTCAACGGCGAGCGAGCAGGACTGCGAGCTTGCGCGCGACGTGTTCGCGCATATGGGCCATGCGGTCATTGTCGATGAAGACCAACAAGATGTTGTGACTGCGTTGAGCGGATCGGGTCCTGCGTACTTTGAATTGTTCGTCGAGACAATGGCGCGTGCAGCTGAAAAGATCGGTATGCCCTATGAAACCGCATTGGATCTGGCTTTGCAGACGATGCATGGCACTGCCGAACTCATTGAGCAGACGGGGCAGGATCTTCCGTCTGCAATCGATGCGGTAAGCAGCCCTGGCGGAACGACTGTTGCTGCCCTTGATACGATGCGGGCCAAAGGTGTGCAAGACGCGATAGAAGATGGCATAATCGCCGCGGCGCAACGTTCGAAGGAGCTCGGTGCATGATTTCTGTTCTTGTCTTAGTGCGGACCATATTGCTTACGGTATGCGATGCCTATGTCGCTGCTATTCTTATCTATGTTCTTATGAGCTGGCTTCCCAATAAGGACTATGGTTGGGTTGGTGATATTTATCGCTTTCTCGGACGCATCTGCGATCCATTTCTCAACCTGTTCAAGCGTATAATTCCACCTATTGGCGGAATGATAGATATCAGCCCCATCTTTGCGATAATCGTCGTGCAGCTTGTGGGCAGGCTTGTCGCCTGGCTCCTGTAAGTAAGAAAGGAAGTATGAACATGGCCATTACAATGCAGGATATCCAGAACGAGGGATTTGAGCACTCTTTGCGCGGATACGACGTTGAGCAAGTCGACGTCTTTCTCGAACGTGTTGGAAAAGAAGTCGATGCGCTGAACAAGCGCTTGGGCGAACTGGAAATCGAACTTAAAACCGCGCAAGACGATTTGAGCGCTGCGCGTGAAGAACTTGCGCAGGCAAGCAGTGCGTCTGTAACGTCTCCTGAAGAAATCGAACAGGCCAGCCTGCGCGAAAAAGAGATCCGTGCTGAGCTCGATGTTGCAAATGAACGAGCGGAAGCCGCGACTGCTCGAGCGCAAGCAGCCGAAGAGCAGCTTGCCCCGCTTCAAGAACAGCTTGCTGAAAAGAGCAAGCTTGATAGCGCGATTGCAGAAGCGTTCATCTCTGCCCAGCGAAGTGCTGAGCAGATCAAAGAAGATGCGCGTACGGAAGGCGAACGCATTTATCGGGAATCCGAAGAGAAGGCGCGTGAGTTTATTCGCGAATCTCTTGCAAACAAGGCGACGGTTGATAGTGAGATCGAAACCTTGCAGGCTTCCGCTCAAAAATTCCGCACCGAGTACCTGGATATGATCGATCGCTTCATGAATCTCGCTAAGGCAGAGTTTCAGAATCTACCGGCGCTCAATATCACCGACGACCAGATTGCCGCCAAGCTTCCTGATATTAATTTGATTTCAGTACCAGAAGTATATGGTGCTCCTGCTGAGAAGAAGCTTGAGGATGACGATTTGCCGCACCTGACCACAGCGCAGATTCCGCAGATCAATATCCCGTCCATCTTTCCAGAAGACGAGTAAGGACGCTTTGATGCAGCTGGCCGTACACGTCACCCCCAAGGCGGGACGCGACGAGGTACTGGGCTGGCGCGAGGGAACAAGCGGTGAACGTGAGCTGGCCCTAAGGGTCGCCTCTGCACCGGAAAAGGGAAAAGCGACGAAGGCGGCGGCAGGCGTGCTAGCCGCCTTCTTCGATATTCCCAAGAGCTCCGTTAAATGTGTCCGCGGTGAAACGAGCCGCCATAAGATGTTCGAGCTGCCTGATTCAGTCGACCTGTCCATCATATAGAGCAGGGTCGCCTTACTTTTCCTTGCATTTTTTGCGCGCAGCTGATCCTTGCGGCATCCCAAACTGCGCATGAGAAGATAACTTTCAGGCGCCTTATTGAGCCAAAGCTGCTTCGTAGACAGTCTTTGAAATGGTTTCCATAAGTGATTCGGGCGAGGGAACTTCTTCTGTGAAAACTGCGATTATGTATGGTTTTTTACAATAGACAATTCCCGCATCATGTCGGCACGTGTCAAGAGCACCGGTTTTATGCGCAAAAGCCACACCGTTCGGAATGCCTTGTGCAAGCGCCTCGTCATCGGTTTGCGCATATAGGTAGTCGAGCGCTTTGTTACACGCAGATTCGCTGGCAATAGTATGGTTGGCAATCCCGGCAAGGATTGTCTCGGCATCGGTTACGCTCATATGGTTTTGCCCAGTACCGCTCTCATCCATCATCTTGCGTTCAAGGTCCGTTTTCAGAAGGCCCAGCTCGCTAGCTCGTGTATTAATAGTATCTAAGCCAAGGATATCAATGAGAACGTTTGTGGCTGTGTTATCGCTTTCGGCGATCATGTAATACGCAAGTTCGTCGAGAGTGTATGAGGAGCCTTCTCCATTG
Source organism: uncultured Coriobacteriaceae bacterium (assembly GCA_964435565.1). GTDB lineage: Bacteria > Actinomycetota > Coriobacteriia > Coriobacteriales > QAMH01 > QAMH01. The sequence continues at coordinate 24,779 of CAYSZR010000007.1, read as the reverse complement.
CTACCGATAATTCCAGCTCCTCCAACGATATCGCTCGCTTTTAGGGTGTAGGTGTTCGTGAGGGAAACCGTGTTGGCGTCGAGCTGCTTTATAAACTCTGCAAGGATGAGGAGCTTGATCATGGATGCACTGACAAACTGCCTGTTCCCATTGATCTCGAAGCCGCCGCTTCCATCAAGATAGGAAACCCCTATGCCAACGTGATCGCCATATTCTGCAATGAGGTTTTCAACCTCTGTCTGGACGGGCTTTGTCTGAGAGGTGTTTTTTGAAGTTGATTTCGAATTCGACTGTTCTGCCGTGACACTTTCCGTCGAAGGCTGTGCAGCATTGCTTTCTCCTGTTTGGCGCGCGCAGCCGATTGTTAACAGCGCAACGGCGCACAAGAGAGTTGCTATAAGAATGATTCTGGGACGTTTCGAATGCATGAGCCTGTTGCCTTCTCCATTAAATTCGTTATCAAAGCGCATCGTTACTCGAGGCGTATTCTTTGATGAATAGATAATAAACGTGCTTTCTATAGCGTCTGTGATGTTTGGTTAAGCCGATGATTATAAGATAAAGCATACAGATTATAGTTAATAATTTCATAGGGCATGTATTCACGCGAGACAATAAAGCGGTTGTGCAAACTGATCGCTTGGGAACAAATAGCAGGGGGCCATTCTTCATTGAGTGGACGATCGATAAGCAAAACCTCAATGGATTCATCGCAGAGGCTGCTATAATCGCTATCGCGATAAGCGGGCTGGACGGCTTGCGGCGCTCATGATGTGAGCGGTGAGGAAAGTCCGGGCTTCGCAGGGCAGGATGCCGGCTAACGGCCGGGCGGGGTGACCCGACGGACAGTGTCACAGAAAAGAAGACTCTCCGCGCAAGCGGAGAAAAGCTGAAACGGTGTGGTAAGAGCGCACCAGCGTCGCGGTAACGCGACGGCTTGATAAACCCCATCCGAAGCAAGGGCAAATAGGGGTGCTATGGGCTGGCCCGGCTCGCACCCGGGTTGCTCGCTCGAAGGCACCGGCAACGGCGCTTCTAGATAAATGGTCGTCTTAAATGACAGAACCCGGCTTACAGGCCCGCTTATCGCTTCCAACTTTCCCGACGTTGTTTTTCCCGCCACTCCGTATGGTTTGTATTGGAGAAGTGGGTCATTTGCTGTTGGCAAATATGGCTCGCTGAGTCACAATCAATCATATGCCGAATCTTGCCCTTTATATCTTTGCGAGTGGGAGCAAAGGAAACTGCGCTGCAGTGGTAGACATGCGAAGCGGTGATGCAACGCTTGTCGACTGCGGCATAAGTTTCAAGGCTTTGAACTCAAGAAGCGCAGAACTTGGATTCGACCTGAAACGAGTCAAGTCTGTACTCATCACTCATGAACACACTGATCACACGCGAGGCGTCGGCGTGCTGTTACGCGCTTTGGCCAAACAAGGCGTAATGCCTGCAGTGTATTGCAATGAGCCGACTTTCGCCGCCTCTCCTGATTTGCAGGAAATCGATGCTTGCGCAAAGCATGACTTACGTATGTTTGGTATGGGCGAAGACCTGACATTCGCTGATATACGTATACATCCCTTTGCGACTTCGCACGATGCGGCGAGCCCCTGTGGTTTTCGCTTCTATTCTGAAGATGACGCACTCGGTTTTATGACGGATACGGGTGTGGTCGAAGACGAGGCGCATGAAGCTCTTGCCGGCGTGCGCCTGCTCGCCATTGAGGCAAATCACGATCTCGACCTTCTGCGAAACAGCCCCTATCCAGCCTATGTGCAAAATCGTATTGCAGGCGAACGCGGTCATTTGAGTAATACCCAGTCTGCAGCTGAACTCGAACTGTTGCTTTCCGATACGCTCGAGCAGGTTGCCTGCATGCATGTATCGCAAAACAGCAATACGTATGAGCTTCCTGGTAAGGCCTTGGGAGACGTGCTTGCTCGCGCCGGACATTCTGCCCGTGTTCGGGTTGCATATCAGAATCGGCCCATCATCTTGTCATAGGAGCCTGCTGAGCATATAAGCCGGTTTCGGTTGCTTGTATGTTCACGCATCGGGCTCTAGCACCTGTTTCGTTCAAACGTATTCGCTCACCTTCGCTTTTTTGGTAAAATCTGCAGTGGTGGAATACATCGATTCGAGGACCCATCACAGGGAGGTTGTCCCATGAGAAGACAGCTTGCGGTCGTCATCGGGTTGCTTTGCTTCGTATTCGCTCTCAGCGCTTGCGGTACGGCACACCAGACAACGTCTGCGAGCAGTTCCCAGTCATCAAAATCTGATGCTTTGACAGTTGTCACAACCTATGCCGGCGCCGATGTAAATGCAGGAAACTATCAGCAGGCCACGGCTGATTGGCAAAAAGAGACGGGCTATAAGCTCGATGACCAATCGACTAATTCTTCAGAGTCATTCAAGTCGTTGATAAAAGACGAGTTTGCCAATGGAGAAGAACCTGACGTCGTCTTCTTCTTCACGGGGGCAGATGCTGATTCATTCATTGACGACGGCAAAGTCATGTCCATTGATGCCATTCGCGCCGATTATCCGGATTTTGCTTCTAACATGGATGATTCACTTATCCCCGCTCATCTTTCCGACGGCAAGAGATATGCCGTTCCTGTAAATGGCTATTGGGAGGCTCTGTATTACAACAAGGATATCCTCGATGCAGCGGGAGTCGAAGCCCCTGGCGAGGATTACACGATGGATCAATTTATGGTGGATTGTGCGAAGGTCAAGGCGGCTGGTTATACGCCTATCTCTGCTGCATTGGGATCGACGCCCCATTATTGGTGGGAGTATATGATCTTCAACCAGCAAAGCTCTGCTACGCACGATCAGATTCCGGCTTCGGTAACTGATGAACGTGCTCGTGAATGGATAGCCGGCATTCAGACCATAAAGCAGATCTATGAAGCCGGGTATTTTCCCAATGAAACGCTTTCCATTGACAACAACACGACTTCGGTCGAATTGTTCACGAGTGGGAAAACGGCTTTTATGATCGATGGATCATGGAGAGTCGGTTCTATCGTGACGAGCTGCCAAAGCGACAAAAACGATCCGACAACGCTTGATCAAAAAAAGCTTGCTCGCTTCAGCGTCTCCTATGTTCCCGGCAATGGCAAACGCTTGGCGACTGATATCGTCGGCGGGATGTCGCAGGGGTATTACATTTCTGCGAAAGCATATAACGACCCCGCAAAACGCGAGATGGCCGTCAATTTTGTGAAGTATATGACGCAGGATAGCGTGGTGAAGAAATTTGCTACGCATACGACCACGGCGCTTAAAGACCAAACACGGGATAACGTCGATGATCTGAACCTTTTGCAAAAAGACGGACTTGCCATGGCGCAGGCGGCAACCTCCATCACGCCGGCTTTGCAGGATCTGTATCAAGGCGAATGTCGACAATCGACCTTTGAGGGGATGCCCGAATTGGTAACCGGGGCTCGCGACATCTCGTCTGCCGTGGCCGAGGGGCTTGAGATATACCATAAGATGCATTAGGTTGCATGCTAAATGATGGGATGACGTAGACAATGGACGTGATGCGACAGTATCGAAGCGTGGCACTGGTCGTCGCAGTGCTGCTTTGCCTATCTTTTTTTCACGTCACCTCGATCGCTGCGTCGGCAGATCAGCAGTCTTCGGTAAACCAGACAGATAAATACCGCGTGCTGTTCTTAAGTTCGTATGGCATGAGTGACGAAGTCGTGCAACAGCAGATACAGGGCCTGCAGGCGGCGCTTCCGTCAGGGCAGGTCGATATCAGTTATGAGTTTATGGACGCACGACATTCCAACAGCGATTACGATCTCTCGATTCTATATCGTTATCTGAAGAACAAGCTCTATCGCAACGAAAAGTATGATTGTTGCATCGCTGGCGATGACGAGGCGCTAAGTTTTCTGCTCGACCGTACGGACCTGATCCCCAATACACCCGTGGTGTATCTGAGCGTTCAAGACGCGCAGCTCGTTGAACGCGCAAATCAGACAGGCTATATGACCGGCGTCATGGAGCGCTTTGAATACGAGGCAAATATAGATGCGCTTAAGAGCCTTATGCCCGATGTCACGACGATTTATTATATTTTAGATAATTCACGTGTTGGAAGATGCGATGCCTCCAACCTCAAGAGTGTCGTTGCGAAAAACCCACACTACGCTTTCAAGATACTCAACATAAGCGAACTGTCCGATGCCCAGTTAGACGCGGCGATAGCTCAGGCTGACACCGGTTCGGTTATTTTTTTAGGTGACCTGTATTTTGAGCAGGACGGCACGGTTAACACTTATTCGTATAAGGCCAATGAAATAGCTGCTCTTGCCAAGGTCCCCACGTTCAATATCGCGCTTAACGTTGCGGGGAATGGCGTTATGGGCGGAGTCGTCTATGATAATGTCTATGGCGCGAGAACTGCTGGCAAGATGGCCATGCAGATAATGCGGGGAGCGAGCGTCGATTCGCTCGCGACTACGACCACGAGCGCAACCGTTTCGGTTTTTGATAAGCACGTGCTCGACCGTTTCGGACTTGATGTGAAAGCGCTTCCGTCTGGCGCTACCGTGCTTAATTCCGAACCCACCACGCTTGAGTCGAACTGGCAGCAGTTGCTTATTGCCATAGCTGTTATTCTGACGCTTCTGCTCATCGTTATAGTGCTTGCTCGACGCACGCGCGAACAGCGCCAGCTCATCATGACCGATGACGAGCTGTTCAGGCAGACGGCGCTTGAGGGGAATGACTTCATTGCGCTTGTCACGCTTCCTGACAAGATGTTTGTGCTACGAAGCGGGACATTTTTTGAAAATGGGCACGAGGTACCCGAAGAGAGTAAACACACGCCCTATGAATCTAGCATCAAGAGATTTGCCAATCAGTGCCTTGATGCGGCAACTGGCGAGAGCTTCCTTAAAGATCTTGATATCGACAACATCAGACACATGCTTGAAAGAAACTCCGAAGTGCAGATGAGCTTTGATTTTGCCGACGAAGATGGTACGCAAAAACGCAAACAGTTCAACTTCTCCTGGATAAACAAGGCTTCTGGCATCATCTTGATGTCGAGGACCGATATTACGAAAAGCCTTGAAGAGGAGCAGCGAAGAAACATGGAACTGCAGACTGCGGTGGATGCAGCCGAGCGTGCCAACGATGCTAAATCGCAGTTCGTTTCGCGCATTAGCCATGATATTCGCACTCCTATCGGGGCGATCCTTAATCTGACGGATTTTGCCCGCGCCGATATGCACGATCCCCAGCAGCTCGCACACGATCTTGATAGTATTGCGACATCAGGACGTTTTCTGCTTTCGCTTATCAATGATGTACTCGATATTTCCAAGATAGATAGCGAGAAAATCGAGCTTAATCCCAGTCCCTATGCAATCGATGAATTTATTTCAGAGATTCATAACATCATCGGGCCCATGTGCGAAGAAAAGGATTTGGGCTATACGGTTGTCACTGGCATGATTGAAGTGCCCGTTATCCTGATTGACAGGGTGCGCTTCAATCAGATTATGCTCAATCTGCTCTCCAATGCAGTGAAATATACTCCAAGCGGGGGGTTTGTCCATTTTTCTGCTGCGAGCAGGCGACTTGATGACGAAGCTGAGGTCAATATCGAGATATCTGATACCGGCATCGGTATGAGCGATCAATTTCAACAGGTAATGTTTAACGAGTTTTCCCAGGAAGAAGATAATCCCCAGCGTGTTAGGGACGCCGCTGGCACGGGTCTAGGCCTCTCGATCGTCAAACGACTGATTGATCTGATGAATGGAAGCATCGATGTTGAAAGCAAGGTGGGGAAGGGAACGCGTATCACGATCAAGATTCCCGTCCGCATCGTCGATGCTGATGCCTCTATTACCGAAAAAGACGGTGAGACCAAGCCGAAAATTTCACGCAAGCTTTCTGGCAAGGTACTGCTTGCCGAAGACAATGCCATCAACGCAAGCATCGCGAAGCGTATTTTCGGCGAGCTTGGTATCGAGATCGACTTGGCTGAAGACGGACGTCAAGAGCTCGAATTATTCGAGAAGAGCGACCCGGGCGAGTATCTTGCTATTTTCACGGACATACAGATGCCGGTGATGGATGGTTATGATGCGACGCGCCAAATCCGTGCGCTTGATCGTCCAGATGCGATGGGCATCCCCATAATTGCAATGACGGCAGATGCGTTCTTGGATGCTATGGAAAAGGCGAGAGAAGCGGATATGTCCGACTTCATCACCAAACCGCTCAATGCCGACGAGATCAGCAAGATTCTCTCGAGAATCGTCGAATAGCCGGGGGGTCTTTCGGTTGGTGTGTCTAGCCAAAAACAAACCCCTGTGGCCCCAGATACATGAAGTGAAGTAGTGCCAGAAAAACGTAAGCCGAGGCGAGGGTCCAGAACAGCGCGTCTGCAAACCATCGGGGCAGATGCGCCATGATGCGGTCCATAAGAGGATAGATGACCCATACGACAAGCGTTGCCGCGATAGAGTAGACAAGCGAATTCTGTAAAACTATCTGACCCATGAAATTGAAGGGGAGTGCCCGATAGTCCCAAAGGGAATAGTCTGCGTTCGCAGTGATGCCGGTCGTGAAGTCTATTGATGTGCATACGATTGCATTAATTGCAAAACTCACGGGCAGTGCGATTGCAATGCGCCCGCCCGTTCTTTTGAGCAGCCATTCCTTGAAAGGATAGAGTATGAGCACAATCAGAATCAGTGCGATGCCTTCGGCGGAAAACGGATAGAGCCATTGATCCCAGAGCATGGTGTTGCCCAGGTCAAAGTCGCCCATGAACACGCCGGCTTCAATCAGCAGACAAAACAGCATTTCTGCCCAGTGCCCCAAGAACGAGAACATGATGAAGTACATGATCATGTCCCGCCAGAATGGCCAGGTTCGCATACGTTTCTTCATAGGTTCTTGAGCAAGTAGGTACTTTTCCGCCGCTGTGATGTTGCGTATGCTCACGTTCAATTTCTTGCGTGCACGTTTTGAAAACGCGACAAACAGCCAGATGGATATCCATAAGACGATTTGGAAACCTATGAGTGCTTTTGTGCCAGTGGCTCCAAGCACGGAGACGATCTGGGGGCCAGCTCCAAACAGGCATATGTCAAGAAGCATGAATAAGCCTGCAGTGGGGATACCCGCAAGTATGAAGGTGCGCGCTATGTGTGCCCTGCGCGCGATAAGCCATATGCTGATAACGGAAAAAACTGTTTCGAACAAGGCCCGGAAGAGAGAGAAGTCATAAGTGAAGTACGCAGGTGCTGTCAATGCCGCTTGCCCATAGATGGCGAGTACTTGGAAAAGGAACGCTGCCTGGACAATGCGCAGACCGAATCCAAGCCCGAAGACAGACGTATGTTTCGTTTTTGACTCCACCTGGCATATCCCCGCCTACAGCAAAGAGCTCGTTGGGCCTGTCGATATGCTGGGGCTACTGGTGGGCTCTGCAGCATAGGCAATATCGACAGGCGGATCGATTAGATAGAGCGTCTGCGGAATCGCATATGCCGTAACGGTAGCAAGAAATATCAGGTTCATGACTTGATTGGGTATTCTTGCCAGCAGCCGTTCGAGCAGAGGGTAGACAAGCCAGGTGATAATCGAGGCAGCAGCGCCAAACCCTAGGGCGTTTTGCAGACAGACCTGTCCCATGATGTTGCCGACCATATTTGAATAATCCCAGAGCTGATGATCGCCGTTGACGATAAGTCCCATGGCGAATTCGATTGCAACGCATACGAGCATATTGGCTATAAAGCTAAGAACATAGGGTATGACGGGAATTCTAATATGTTCGACCAGCTTTTCTTTAAGCGGGTAGAGAAACAGCGCGATAAAAACGACGGCGAGTCCTTCCATAGGGTATGGGTAGAACCAGTCGCGCCACAATACGGTATTTGAAGGGTCGTACTCCCCGCTGACGATTCCTAAGATGATGAGCTGACACATGTCCGCTTCCATCCAGTGCCCTAAGAGCGAGAAAACGCAGTAGAAGATGGCGAGCCTGCGTATAAAGGACCAGCCATGACGCTCGATCTTAAAGTCCATTTCAGCATCGTCTTCTTCTGATGTGCTCTCTTTGAGCATGAATGGCTGCGTGCAAATATATTTCACCCGCTTCGAAGTGAAGAAATAGGAGGTGAGAACGATATCGCTCAGGGACGCGAAGATGTTTGGCAATAGGTCGAAATCACCGAGGATCAGATCGGAGGTCCAGCCGGTGGTGATATTGAATAAGGCGAATGCAATGACAAACGGGCGTGTGACACGAAAGCGTCTCATGATAAACCACAGCGCGATGCACTCGAAGACGATATTGGCCCAATCGATTAGATGAGCCGGCGTGTACTGGACTGCATTTCTTGAGGTGAAGATCAGTCCTATGAGGGTGAGCAAGACGTTGACGACAAAGGCGAATTCAACGAAGCGCAGAAAACCGAGATAACGGCGGCTGGTAAGGGGGTCGATGAACTCGCGCCCTGTCTCTTCGTATTCGATAGCCTCTTGTCTGAGCTTGTATGATGCCCAGACGCTGAAGATGGGAGCTGCGAGAAAGGTGATATTCACAACGAAATACGGGACGCTGATTGAAAAACCGAACGCCGCGCTTGGTATTGCGATGCATATGCTGACAATGGATGCGATAAAGAATGCCTTCGATTTCTTTGGATAATAAGCCGCTCGAATGCCCAAAGATCCGGTGACGAGTGAGGAGATAAGCATAAGCGCGTAGATTAGTATCTCTGGATCAGCAAATGAAAGGTCAGCAACGAATTCAAGCGATTGCGTGTCATCGTTTGAAGCAGTAGCTAATTGTTGGATAAGAGCGATGATAAGGCCAGAGAATAAGGCGAGAAAGGTGATGACGAGGATGAGGATGCTTGCCGTGTGCGCGATGCTTTGTCTGCGGGTGCGTTTCGGGTCGCCTTTGTACATGTTTCCTCCAGTGTATAAACGTCCCAAGCTGTATTTTGCACGCTGTCTTTAACGACGGCGTGTTGGTGAATACTTCACGTCCGATGACGTGCTAGCCGATGTCGGCATAGCGAAATGCAACGAAAAGCAATGCGCTTTTTGCGGTGTTGCTAACGCAGATAAGCGTTGTCGCAAGCTTTGTCCAGTTGTCGCTTGCGTCTTTGCATTGAATGGTCAAACTGGTTTGGCTATGTGCTTCGGCCGCCTGTTGGCAAGACATGAGGAAGCGATGCCGATCGTCTAACATGATATGGTCTATGACGTGCATAGACTCTTTTCGGTAAGAATCCACGTTATAGCCGAAGATATTCAAGAAGCCTTCGTTTGACCGTATCAACTCGAGTTTTTCTGAGGTCCATTCGAAGATGGCATAACCGTCAAGGACGCCGTTCATCATCCGGTCGAGCAGATGATCGCCGCCTAAAATGCCGTCCACATCGCTCTTGGAGAAACTCTTTTCCTTGTCTGGCAGATAGACGGGGCGTGCTACAAGCTGCTGTTCGAATTCATCGCGATCCATCGGACACGCGAAATAGAATCCCTGCGTGTATTCGCATCCGATTGATCGAAGAAATTCGTATTGTTCGACGGTTTCGACACCCTCGGCAATGACAGGAATTCCCAGCCAACGCGCCATACGGATAACAGAGGTGAGAATCGTTCCCACGCGGCCGCCTTCTTCGAATCCGCGCATGAACTGCATGTCGATCTTCAGGATATCAACAGGTATGTCTTTCAAAGCATTGAGAGAGGAATAGCCGCTGCCAAAGTCATCCATCAAGATGGTAAATCCGTGATCTTGCAGTCGCCGGACCGTTTCGATGAGACGGTTCGGATCGTCGATATATGATGATTCGGTAACTTCGATACGCAGCAACTCTGGCTTGATGGCATATTTTTCGGTGAGCCCTACGATCGTGTCGAATAAGTCGGAGCTATAGGCGCTTCGGCGGGATAGGTTGACCAAAATGGGTATTTCGGGCAGGTTCTTATCACGTCTGTCGCTAAGAGTCTGGCAGACTTGTTCCCAGATATTGCGGTCCATTTTTGATATGAAGCCGTTTTTCTCGAAAAGAGGAACGAAATGATCGGGTGGTACCATGCCGTAACCGGGTCTATGCCAGCGCACGAGCGCCTCTGCGCTTGTCGGCAGCCCTGTCGATAGGTCGTAGACAGGTTGCAACTGGACGCGGAACTCGCCGTTTTCGAGCGCGTTTTCCATGTTATTGAGAATGTCTTGTTCTTCATAGAGACGATTCGAAAGCTCGGTATCGTAGTAGGCGATATGGTTATTGTAATTGCCCTTGATGGTGCGCTGCGCCATGGTGGCGCGATCAAGCATAACGGCAACGTCCATATCGTGGTTTTCAACGGGATACACGCCGGTTGCTATGACAAGGGTGACGCTTGTTTCCATGGCGCCGAACGTGTCCATGGTCTCTGAGACGATTTCGTCCATGAGCTTAGGGATGTCGACTGAATCCCTGGTTGTGCAGAATACGAAGTCATCGTTTCCAAGGCGTCCGTAGGTGCCATGTCCTTCGATATGCCGCGCGAGGCTCCTCGCGGCGATTTGGAGTGCATGGTCGCCCATTGTGGTGCCAAACAGTTCGTTTACCAGCTTGAACTTCTCGATATCCCATAAAGCGAGCAAATAGTCGTTATCGAGATCGTTTGCCAGCATGACTTGCGTGTTGCGCAAAAATGCCTTGCGCGAATAGATTCCGGTCAGGTCGTCGTGGTCGGCGCGCCAAGCGGCTTCTTCCAGGATGCGGATGCGCATGCGCTGTTCTTCGATTTCACGGGCGCTTACGACGGAGTGGATACGGCGTCGTACGATTTCCGGCTCTATGGGCTTGATAAGAAAGTCAGCGGCACCTGCATCGAGCGCTTTAACTTCGGCAGTGGTCAGGGCGTCTGCAGTGACGACGACGACGGGGATATCCGCTATAGCGGGGTCGGCCGATTTTTCAGCGAGCACGTCGTACCCGGTCATGCCGGGCATATAGAGGTCAAGCAGTACGGCAGCAAGGTCATCTGCACCGTACAGACGCATGAGCTCGAGTGCGCGAACGCCTTCTTCGGCTTCGACGATATTGTAGGTTGGCGCGAGAATGCCGCCCAACTGCATACGGGCGAGGGGCGAATTATCGACTATAAGGATGGTCTTCTTGCTCGACGTCACTTCGTCAGCCATCTTTCATCCTCTTTTCGTACACGATCTAACGGGGTTTACTCACCGATTGCTTCAAGCGCCTGTGAATATGATGCGCGTAGTTTTTCAAATGCTGCATTGATGCTGTCGTATTCCTTTGCACGAAGCAACGCGACGACTTCGGATGAATCAGCATAGACATCGGTTATCGAGAGGTTTCCGCTCATGCCCTTGATTTCGTGCGTGTGCGAGAACAGGCCCTCGTAATCCGAAGCTTCCAAGGACTTGGCTGCTTCATTGAAATTCGTGTCGTTGGCAAACATTCCTAGTAATCGCTCGTAGAGCGCGGGATCACCGCCGCATCGGCGTACGCCGTCTTCCCAATCGATGCCCGCATTTTGGAGTTTATCGATATCCATCGCTTCACCCATCTAACAGTGGAATATTAATAACACCTATGCATGCATCCATTTTACACTTACATTTATATAGAACCTAGGCAAAAGGGCGATTCTTTGTGCAAGTTGATAAGGAAAAGCGCAGACAAATGCACAAAAACGTATAAAACACGCCTTGGGCGAAACATGGGAATAATGTTTAGAATTTATGGTGAGCTTGCCTGAATCGCTAAATATTGTTTAAATACTCGTCTCAAGGTTCAATACACACCACCAATCAGGAATGTTTGGGTGAAAAACATGGATGAAACGATGAATCGACGATCTTTCTTGGGCGCTGCCGTGACACTGGGCATTGCAGGTGTCGCGAGTATCGCATCCCCTGTTCAGGCACATGCGGTGACAAGTGCCGAGAAACAGGCGGAGGTGCAGGCGGCGAAGGCGAAGCTCGATTCTATGACTTCGCAGCTCGAGCAGACTGTCTCCCAGTACAATGCGGCGCAGGATGCATATGACAGCGCGGTGGCAAAAGTCGCTGAATGCCAGACGAGAATCAATGAGGCAACGGCGAAGATATCGGCATTGCAAAATCGACTGGGCACGCGTGCGACGGCCATGTACCGTGAAGGCGCAACGTCGTATCTGGACGTGCTCATGGGGTCGAATTCGTTCGATGACTTCTCGAGTACCTATGACATGCTCGAACAGCTCAACTCTGAAGACGCAGCGCTGGTAATGCAAGCTCAGGCCGCTAAGGCAGATCTTGATGCTGCAAAAGCAGAGCTCGATGCAAACGAGCAGAGTGCGGCCAGCGAGCTACAGTCGCAGGCGACGCTCAAGGCCTCCATCGAATCGCAAGAGGCGGCTTATCAGTCGGAATATAACGGGCTCAGTTCCGAATACCAGCAGCTTGTCGCACAGGAGCAGGAAGCGGAAGCTCAGCGTCAGGCATCTGCATCGGCAGCCTATACGCCGACCGTGTCGAGCTCGTCGGATGATGATGGCGGATCGAGTTCCTATAGCGGTGGCTCGAGTATTCCCACGCACGGCTCTGTCGTCGATTATGCGGTATCACGCCTGGGTTGCCCGTATGTTTGGGGAGCATCTGGCCCCGATACGTTTGATTGTTCGGGTTTGACCATGTGGTGCTACGACAAAATCGGCATCAGCCTTGGGCATTACGATGGCTCTCAATATTCGCAGGCAAGCGCGCGCCTTAATCCTGAGGATGCCGCGCCTGGCGATGTTTTATGGCGCAGCGGCCATGTGGCTATTTCCACAGGTGGCACAAATTACATACACGCGCCGCATACGGGAGCTGTTGTAAGCTATGGGAGCGGTGGCAATTGGGTTTGCGCTCTGCGTTTCGCGTAGGTGCGTTTCTCCATCAGTCGATGCGCTTGGCAACGTATATGTCCATGAATACCTTGTCTCCTCGGCATGTCTGCAAAGACGCGTATTCAGCGTCCGGCATGGTCATATTTGCCAATGACTGCGTCCACATCGTTCCCTCGTACAAGATGACGATCTTTCTGACAACTTCATAGACGCCCAGATGGCCTTCGTCGTCGCATATGGCGAAGCGTGAACCCTCGTTGAATGTCTCGACTTGTGCAAAGACGCCGGGGTTATGGCCAATGTAATAGGTCGATTTGCCGTCATCGACGTCGGCCACGCCTTTCCATACGCCGCAGCAATCCGAAGGGGCGGTTTCGGAGTCGATGCTATATTCGTAGGGCACGGCTTCATAGGTCGGCCCAAGATATACCGTGCAGGGCTGGAATATGCCAAGAGGCTCCCAGTGTGCTTGGATGGTCGAATCAGAACGGATAAGGGCCGGATCGACGGATGTGATCCGCTGTGGGGAATCGCCGATGGTCCATCCGTCGAAGACATAGGCGTATCGCGTGGGTGTTGGCAGGGCAAACGCTGCGCTTTGGATTGTGCAGTTGGCGGGCAGCGTATCGAGTGCGCCATCTGCCAGCTCGCCGTATACAAGGTCGTAGGTTAGCGCGTAGTTGGTCAATTCCCAATGGGCGCTTACGCGGGTTTTATCGTCGCTGATATCCCATCTTGCAAGCGTGTAGCCACTGCGCGTTATCTCTGGGTAGTGCACTTCTTCTTCCCAGAACCAATGACGCTGCGCGCTGGATGTGGCACCCGAAGAATCGGTTGCGCCACAATAATCGATAGTTACATCCCGAAACAGTGCGCGCTCGATTGTGGGTATGGGGAAGCTCATCGTCATAGCAGCATAGAGTGCGCATGCGGCAAAGAAGATGACGATGGTGCCGAATGTCGTCAGGAGTATCGCCTTGTGTCTTGTCTTTGCCTGCATTCTTTCTCCTTGCCTCTTATATAGTATCGTATACTTTGCCCATTGGTGCTTTACATGAGGAGGGGTTTGACTTGGCTATCCTTAATAACGAATCGGGAAAGTACGCGGCGAACTTTGTCCAGGACTGTGCGGGAGGTCCGGTTCTCGAAGGAGATTACAAGAAGCTATACGAGGCGTTTTCACATCGTATCTGCTGGATTGACAATGACGTCGTCCCCGGGGCATTCCAGATGAATACAGCTTGGTATTATGATGTTCCCGACCGTGATCCGATTTTCCTTGAGCATAGCCACGACGATTCGGATGAGCTTATCGGGTTTTTCAGTTCGGATTCTGATAATCCTAACGATTTGGGCGGAGAGATTGAGTTCTCTATCGAAGGAGAAGCACACCTTATTACCAAATCGACGATCATCTTCGTGCCCGCAGGATTGAAACATAACCCCATGCGCATCCTGCGCGTCGATCGCCCTATCTTTCATTTTTCAGTTGTCAAAAGTCATACGTATGACGGAAGCGATACATATAAATAAGCGTTTTATAAGGTAGTTTTGTCATTTCCCCGGCGCAAAAACCGTGTTGTTCATCGGTCTTGCACCGGGGATTTCTTTATCTTCTCCCTGTGTTTGGATTGCCTGATTTTTTACTTGGTTTGCACACGAGCGCTCTCGGTTTTTTCCAAAATTTAGACAATTGCTTAAATTGACTAGTTAATCCCAAACCGGCATTTCGTACATTGATAGCGCAAGGCAATCCGACAGAAGGGTGCAAGGTATGAATATTGTCGTTGCTGTCAAAGTGGTACCTGATGATCAGGATATTCAGGTCACCGCTGCTGGCGAGCTTGATATGTCCAAGGTGCATCAAACCATCTCAGCGTACGATCTCAACGCAATCGAGGCTGCTGCCCAGCTTGCGGCGAGTGCGGGTGATTCGAAGGTCAACGTGCTGACCGTCGGTCCGGCGTCAATCGACGAATCGAAACTCAAGAAGAATATTCTTGCGCGTGGCGCTGACGAGCTTTATATGATTGCCGACGATGCGTATGCCGATCTCGACGCACATGCGACTGCCGAGGCGCTTGCCGCCGAACTCGCGAACATTGGCGCATATGACGTTATTGTCTGCGGCGACGGTTCTGCAGATAACTATGCGCAGCAAGTCGACGTGCAACTTGCCTACAAACTGGGCATTCCCTGTGTAAACGGTGTCGTCAACATCGAATCAAACGGCGCATCGATTACTGCCAAGCGCAAGCTTGAAGATGTCATTGAAACCGTCGAGCTTCCTCTGCCGTGTCTTATCGCGGTCACGCCTGATATCGCGCTTCCGCGTATCCCGGGCATGAGGGACATTCTTGCTGCAGGCAAGAAGCCGATGAACATGGGTGCTGTGCAGGCAGCTCCTGCCGCATCTGTTGAGACACTCGAAGTCAAGGCTCCCGAGGCTGCCGCGCGCAAGCTCGAAGTCAAGGATGCTTCTGAAGATGGCGCTGTTGCAGCGTTTGCTGCCGCAATCAAAAGCGCACTGGAATAGGGGGGAGTCTAGAAATGAAGGCTTTCGTTATTGCCGAACATGCCGATGCCGCTACCGTTCTCGCAGCTGGCGCTCGTTCCGTTGCCGATGAAGTTGCCGTTGCCGTCATAGGCGACGAGCAGGTTCCCGCGGGCATCGCAGATGTCGCGTATCATGTCGCCGTTCCGCAGGACGCTGTCGCAGATGATGCGAATGAGACGCTTGCTGCGGTCATAGCTGATGCTCAGGTTGTCTATGCCGAGCCCGCTCGCCATATCAAGTCCGTCGTGGGCAAGATCGCTGCTGCTCAGGGCGCCTCTGTTATCACCGACGCTACCGCTATTGCCGATGGCGTTGCCGATCAGATGTATTTTGGCGGCGTTGGTACCATCAAGCGCAAAGCTGCTACGGGCACTGCGTTTTTCACGGTGAAGGCCAGCGCTTTTTCGGGTGCTCAGGCTTCGGGTTCCAATGGTGCTGCTGAAGAGCTCGCCTGGATTGCCCCGGCACAGGCAGTCAAGCTCGTTTCGAGCGAGCCTGTTGAAAAAAGCGGAACCGACCTCACCAAATGTGACGTCATCGTCGCTGCCGGCCGTGGTTTTGCTGAAGAGGCCGATCTCGACCTTGCGCGCTCTTTGTGCGACAAAGTCGGTGGCGGTTTGGGTTGCACGCGTCCGCTTGCAGAAGGCAACGGCTGGATGCCGACCGAGAGCTATATCGGCGTTTCGGGCCTGCAGCTCTCGCCGAAAGCGTATATCGCCGTTGGCGTTTCGGGTCAGATGCAGCATATGGTCGGAGCAAACCATTCCGGCGTCGTGTTTGCAATAAACAAGGACCAGAACGCGCCCATATTCAAGCAATGCGATTACGGCTTGGTCGGAGATCTGAAGACCGTGCTTCCCGAGTTGATCGCTGCACTGTAGGTTACATATGCTGCCACGGGAGATCGTCTCTTGTGGCGGCATGTGGTATTGAGAGGAGTATCTGTGTCTGACTTCGATTTCGATGCGATTGTCGTTGGTGCTGGCTTAGCCGGCAGCGTTGCCGCATTGGAGCTTGCCCGTGCAGGCAAGATGGTGCTTGTCGTCGAGCGCGGTAATTTCGCCGGCGCTAAGAACATGACGGGCGGCAGGCTGTACGTGCATTCGCTGCGCAAGGTTTTTTCCGATGAAGAGCTGGCCAATGCTCCTCTTGAGCGCATGATTACGCATGAGCGCATCAGTCTTATGGCTCCTGATGCCAATCTGACCGTCGATTTTTCATCTGCCGCAATGGATGACCCCAAGACCGCTTCGTATTCGGTTTTGCGTACGCCGTTCGATCAGTGGCTTGCAGAGCAGGCAGAACAAGCCGGTGCCGAATTTATCTACGGCATTCCCGTTGAGGCCCTGGTCAAAGACGAGACAGGCAAGGTCATTGGCGTGAAGGCGGGAGAAGATGAAATTACCGCGAATGTCGTGATCCTTGCAGACGGTGTTAATTCGCTGCTTGCCAAAGAAGCCGTCGGCTATGATAGGCCGCCTGCAAACCAGATGGCGGTTGGCGTGAAAGAGGTCTTCGAACTGCCTGCGGCCACAATCACCGATCGTGTTCTTGCAAACGATGACTCGCAAGGTGCGGCCTGGCTTTTTGCCGGCGATGCAACGCACGGTGTCTTCGGTGGCGGTTTCATGTACACCAATCGCGAATCCATCAGCCTGGGTGTCGTTGCTGGTATACAGGCGTGTGCGACGAGCGATTGCGTTCCGGTCTATCAGATGCTCGAAGATTTGAAGAAGCATCCGGCTGTCGCTCCGTTGATTAAGGGTGCAAAGGTCGTCGAGCACTCTGGCCATATGGTTCCCGAAGGTGGCGTCAACATTATGCCGGCATTCACGGCTGATGGCGTCATGCTTGCTGGAGATACGGCAATGATGTGCATCAACCTGGGCTATTGCGTGCGCGGTATGGATTACGCTATCGCAGCCGGTCAGCTTGCGGGTAAATATGCAGCTCAGGCCATTGATGCGCAAGATACCTCCAAAGCGGGCCTGCAAGGTTATGTTGACGCGCTGGAGTCAAGCTTCATCATGAAGGATTTTCACCAGTATAAAGACGAGCCCGAGTTCCTCGAGAACTTTGGACGCATGTTCAAGGAATATCCCGAACTTGCACGTGACGTTATGAACGATATGTTCATCGTTGACGGAACGCCTGCTACCAAGCTCAAGGCTAAGGCGATGCCCAAGGTTAAGAAGATCGGCATCTTCAATATCCTGCGTGATGTGAGAGGAGCAATGAAGGCTCTATGAGTTCAATCGAGATCAATGTTAACGTTGACGAATATCTTGCGCTGAACAAGTACGAAGTTGACGAGGAAAACGCTCACATCGAACTGGTGGATGATATCGATGACGCCGAATTCGACAAGCTTATCCGCGTTTGCCCCGCAGCTCTTTACAAGCGCGACGAAGACGGCCGCAAAAGCTTTGATTATGCCGGTTGTCTCGAATGTGGCACGTGCCGTATCGCATGCGCCGATACCATCTTGAAAAAATGGTCATATCCCGGTCCGACCATGGGCGTGGAATATCGTTTTGGCTAATCGACTGGCTAACAGCTAACTCCCCAATACCGGGACCCGATGCAGCACTACCATCGGGTCCCGGTTTTTGTATGGGGCTAAATCCTTATAGGGAGCCTGCGTGGCTAGACAGAGTCTCTTGGCCGCTGGATGGCATGCGTCTGCAATTCATGCGAAAGAGCCTCATAGGGCATATTCCAAAAGGGATTGATTTTATCTTCGAGCATTTCGCGTGCCGTGCTCATGTGCTTGGAATAGTATTGCGCGATATGGAATATGTAGCGGGTATGGTAATCGGCGAAATAATCGAAGACGCAGTCGGGCAGATAGCGTCCTCCAAGAACGAATTTGATGTCATCTTCGACAGCTGGGCGGTAGAGCATCTCTATATAGGCTCTGAATTCCGTTTGCGATACATCGAAGAGCGATCCGTAAAAATGAGGCCGGTTGAGTATGCACCGAACGATCGCCTTGTAAAATCCGCTCAGGTCAAGTGTACGCGCGCCTACTTCGCGATGTATGTAATAGGGGAGTTGGACAGAGGAGCGCTTGTTGCTAAGAGGCTTGCTTACGAGCTCTGATTCTGGAAACCCCGCCTGGAGTTCAGGCGCCAAGTCACGCCTGAAGACATACAGTGCGACGTCGTACTTGCTGTCGAAATGATAATAGAAGGTGTTGCGGTTGATATCGAGTTGCTTGATGAGTTTGGCGATATGCACGCTTTTAAGCGAGCCGGATTCCACCTGGTCGATGAAGGTGTCGACGATAAGTGTCTTCTTATTTGCCTCGCTCATTATGACGAGCTCCCGTGTGTCGTGTGAATGCAGTATTGCATGTTGCCAGAATACCAAAAAGTAGACGTCTATTGGACAAAAGAGAATTATGACCATTACATTGCTCTATAGCCCCGATTCATAATTCAAAAGAAGCTGGTAAAGGTGGATTGGCTTTAGACCAGTCCTTTGT
This sequence comes from uncultured Coriobacteriaceae bacterium, assembly GCA_964435565.1. GTDB lineage: Bacteria > Actinomycetota > Coriobacteriia > Coriobacteriales > QAMH01 > QAMH01. Next base: position 5,838 of record CAYSZR010000007.1, on the reverse strand, counting down.
TCAAAAGGGAGTAACCATGGATTTCAGCTTGACCGATGAACAAGAACTTCTGATCGAAAGCGTTGAAGAGTTCTGCAAACGCAACTTCGACGAGGCTAAGATCAGGGACATGTATGCCAACCACGGCATGAGCGATGATCTTCTCCAGGCCTACCTTGAAGCCGGTTTTGGCTTGATGGGGCTGCCCGAAGAGCAAGGCGGCATTCCGTGCGATATGGTGACGCTTGGCCTGCTGACTGAAGAGTTCACGCACCATTCCGGATGCATCACCCCGTTCCTCAATAACACGCTTGCCCTGCGCGATCTGATCGACTTTGGTTCGCCTGAGCAGATCGAAATGGCCATGACGGCTTATATGGAGACTGGCAAGCCCATCTTCTCGCTTGGTTTTTCCGAGCCCGCTGCCGGCTCTGACAACATGAACATGTCATGCGTAACCAAGAAGCAAGCCGATGGTACCTATGTGCTGAGCGGCCAGAAGACCTGGGTTACCCAAGGCGAGGTCTTCCCGTATGTGCTCGTTATCGCCAAAGACGAGGATCCGTCTCATGATAACAAGAGCATGTCGATGTGGCTCGTCCCCAAAGAGATCAAAGGGCTGTCCACTGCACCGCTCGTGAAGATCGGCCAGCAGATCATGCCGTTTTGCGAGATGTATTTTGACGATGTGGTCCTGACCGAGGACATGCGCTGTGGCAACGAAGGCGAGGGCTTCATGAACCTCATGAAGAACTTCGAGGTAGAGCGTTGCCTCATCGTCGCGCAGGCCATCGGCTGTGCTCAGGCAGCTATGGACGACGCTGCCGCTTATGTCAACGAACGCGTCACCTTCGGTAAGCCCATCTCTAAGTATCAGCTTATCCAGCTCAAACTTGCCGAGATGGAGACCGCGCTGCAGAATTCGCGCAATATGCTGTACAGGACGTTGTGGAAGATGGACAACGGTCAATCCGTGCGCATTGATTCCGCGTTGCTCAAGCGCTATGCCTGCACCGAGTGCACCAAGGTTGCATCTGAGGCTATGCAGATCTTCGGCGGCTTGGGCTTCACGACTGAAACGCGTGTTGGCCGTATGTGGTCCGACCTGCGTGGTTTCCAGATCGCCGGTGGTACCGATGAGATCATGGTCTATATCGCCGGTCGCCAGCTCGCAAAGAAATACGCAAAGTAGTCGATCCTTCTGGGATTTGGAACCTTGCCGAATGTACATGGCGGTTTTGCATGGGTTTGTGTGCAAACCCGCCATGTGGCATAGGCGATAGCAAGGGCGACAGGAGGAAGCAATTTAATGGCAAGAGACGGCGCGAGGTTTCCAGAACTGTCTTTGATGCAATGGATATACGAAGGCTTCATGTCATTTGGCACGAAGCGCTTTGCCGTAAGCATCAATGAGTCATGTTCATATGCGCAGGCGTACATGCAGGCAAACTCGCTAGCAGGTTATTTCAAAGACGAGCTTGGCTTGAAGCCGGGGTCGTCTATCGTGCTCTCTGCCCCAAATCTGATTCAAGTTCCCCTCGTGCTTGCCGCAGCCCAGCTCTTGGACGTGCGCGTGGCGCTGTTTTCGACCACGCCGGGCAAGAGCGAGTTCGAACGTGGCATCAAGCTTACCGACCCGCAGCTCATTATCATGTCAAGCATTGAGCAGTGCCATGCGGCGCAAGAATTAGCGCCTGAGGCGAAGGTCGCGACGATTGGGTGTCCGTCGGCTCCCGTGTCTTTGCTGGAAGACATGATAAGCGCCTGCCCGTTCGATGATGCGCGTGAATTCCCCGATGCGAATGCGGATGCCAAGATCATCGTATTTTCCTCTGGGAGCACCGGTACGCCTAAAGCGATCGTCAATCGCGCCTCGTCTTTTGCACTCAATGGCCTTGAGCTTTGCAAATGGCTCGAACTCACATCCGATGACATGATTTTTCTGCCGGTCCCTCTTATTCACGTGTTCGGCGTGGTGGGACTGTATGCAACGCTGGCAGCACGTGCCTCGTTTGCAACTTCGACAAAATATCATGCGGCAGAGGCGTGCGCGATGATCGCGAATGCAGCTGCAACGGTCCATATGGGCGTATCGACGATGTTCATTCGCGAACTCAGGGAAAACGCCGATGAGAAGTGGGACTTCAGTTCGCTCAGAACGGGGCTTGTCGCAGGCGCCGGTTGTCCACCTTCGGTGATCACCACCTTTGACGAGCGCTACGGATGCAGGCTTATGCAGTCGTATGGCATGAGCGAGACCGCTGCGACTCTGACCGTCACGCCACTTGAGCTTTCGGCTGAAGAACGCGCTGCTACCGTCGGATTTTGCATAAAGGGCGCAGACGCTAAGACGGATCCTGCAACAGGGGAAATCCTGTGTAAGAGCGCATCCATGATGGACGGCGTCCTTTTAGAAGACGGCTCCTGCAGGCTGGACCTTGACGATGGCTGGTTTCATACCGGCGATGTGGGAAGCATCGATGAACGCGGCATGATGGTAATCACGGGACGCTTGAAAGATATGATCATCCGTGGCGGCATCAACATCTTTCCTTCAGAGATCGAGGCAGCCTATGAAAGCAGCCCTGATGTGCAGGCATGTTATGCCGTTGGCTACGATGATGAAGACCTAGGGGAACGGACCTGCCTGTGCGTCATGATGACGCAGGGATCTTCAGTCTCCGCGCGTGACTTGCGCGCTTATGCCAAAGGGCGTGTTGATAAGTGCAAGGTCCCTGACCTCGTATTGAAAATGGATACGTTCCCGTATCTGAGCAATGGAAAGATAGATAGAGTCTCTTTGCGCAAGCAGGTCAAAGGAATACTCGCCCACGTGCGTGCGACTCCCAACGCACGTCTATCCTGAGGAATTGGATATGGAAACTCAAGAAAGAATAGATACCGTGTTCGCTTTGGTCGACAAGTTCTGCGATCAGTACATCACCGAAGAGAACGTCAGGCAATGGTGTGTTTCGCGAGGCATACCCTCTGTCGAATATGACGCGTTCTACGAAAGCGAGCTGGGTAGGTACTGCCTTCCCCCCACTATGGGCGGTTATGAAGGCCCGGTTGTGGAAACGGCTATGCTCGTTGCACGCCTCATGCGACGTGCCGGCGCGGTACTGCCGTTTCATTCGGACATCAATTCGATGGCGCTGCTTTCCACGATGGAGGAAAACGCGCAACGCGATATCATCAGCAGACTTATCTCCCGTGATGGGCATGTTCTCTTTTCGCAGGCATTTTCAGAAGGCGGAATTCAGACCGATTCCAACAGCGTGGTCACTGAAATCTCGGCTGATGCAGACGGCATCTATCTCGATGGGCAGAAGACGTTCGTGGCAAACGGCCAGTTTGCGCAAAACACATTGGTATTGGCGCAGGATACGGTGTACGGAACCGAAGATGGCGGCCAGTCGCTCTGGTTGGTTCCGGTCTCCATCCCCGGCGTAAACACGTATCCGCTCAATACTGTTGGGCAAGAGATGCTGGCGCCTGCTCGCATCGTCTTTGATCATGTGAAGCTCGATCCAGAGTGGCGTATCCAGACCGACGGCAGTCTCAATACCATCTTGCATAGGCAATACGCGCTCGGCCGTGTCTATGTGTGTGCCGCGAGCCTTGGCCTTGCGCAGGCGGCAGTCGATGATGCACTTGAACGCTGCGCCACTTACAAGACGCGCGGACAGTTCTTGGGCAGCATCCCCCAGATTCAAGAGAAGCTCTCATGTATGGCTATTCAGGTCAGGTCTATGGATAACCTGGTCAGGAAGTCGGCTCTTTCCGTGAGCAGTGACGACAGTATCGAAGAGCAGCAGTATAACTGCGCCTTGATGAAATATTATGTGCCCCAGACGGCGACCCAAGTCGCTTCGGAGGCGTTGCAGATTTTCGGTGGACTGGGATATACGGATGAATCGCGCGTGAGCCGTATCTGGCGCGATTGCCGTGGAAACCAGTTGGCGCAAGGCGCCGATGAGATGATGGTGCGGGGAATTTCCAGATATCTGCTTAAGGACCGCGCGTTTTCTCGCAAGGAATTGTAGGAATAAGCTGGCGAGCTGCATGAAGCCAGACATTCTATATAGGTAATCGACAGTAATGCACGTTGACTTTTAGGAGGAATAGAAACAATGGCAAAATTTATAACCGCTCAAGAGGCGGCCAAGCTTATCCCCGACGGAGCGTCCGTTGCTGTTGCTGGCATGGGTCTATCCGGCTGGGCAGAAGAGGTCGGCCGTGCGATACGCGATAACTTCAAGGAAACCGGTCATCCCTGCAATCTCAATCTTAAGCAAGGCTGCGCTATGGGCGATTGGAAGACGCGTGGCGTGACTGTCTTGGGTGAAGCGGGTCCGGGACTCGTCACGCAGTGGTCAGCAGCGCACATCGGTTCAGCGTTTGCGCTTAACAAACTGGTCCAGGCAGGCGAAATCACATGCCATTGTCTGCCGCAGGGCGTCATCATCAACTTATGGCGTGAAATTGCCGCACACCGCCCCGGCATGCTTACTAAAGTTGGCTTGGGCACGTTCGTTGACCCGCGCGTCGAGGGCGGTCGTATGAATCCCGAGACCACAGAAGATTGCTGCGAGCTTGTCGAGTTCGATGGTGAGGAATACCTCTACTTCAAGAGCTTCCCGCTCGATGTCGCCATTTTGCGCGGAACTGTCGCCGACGAGAACGGCAACATCACCTTCGATCATGAAAGCGTTATGAACGAGGGCCTTGCCGTTGCCTCTGCAGCGAAGAATAGCGGTGGTATCGTCATCGTTCAGGTCGAGTATCTTGCGCAGCGCGGCACGCTCAATCCTAAGTCCGTGCAGATCCCCGGGATCATGGTCGATTATGTCGTGCAGGCGACCGATAAGGATTGCTGCTGGCAGACCGAAGGCGTGTATTGGGAGCCGGCGTTTTCCGGTCAGATCAAAAAGCCGCTTTCTCAGTTGCCGGTACTCGACCTTTCTCCACGCAAGGTTATCTGTCGTCGTTGTGCCATGGAGCTCACGCCTGACTGCGTTGCTAATCTGGGCGTTGGCATTCCCGCTGATGTGGCATCTGTCGTTGCAGAAGAAGGCTATCTCGATTCCATGACGATCACCGCTGAAGCCGGCGGCGTTGGCGGCGTCCCCGCTGCATTGCCCAATTTTGGCAGCAATTACAATGCCGAGGCTATCATCTCGCATAACTCGATGTTTGACTTCATCGATGGTGGTGGTCTTGATATCACGGTGCTTGGCCTTGCCGAAGCCGACAAGGATGGCAACCTGAATGTCTCCAAGTTCGGCAACAGGCTTTCGGGCCCTGGTGGACTCATCGACATCACGCAGTCTGCATCCACCGTCGTCTTTGCAGGTACGTTCATGGCAAAGGCCAAGGAGGAAATCGTCGACGGCAAACTTAAGATCACCGAAGAAGGCGTTGCCAAGAAGTTCGTCGAGACGGTTCAGCAGATTACGTTTGCCGGTAAGTATGCACGCCCCGATCAGAAGATCCTCTATGTGACGGAACGCTGCGTTCTCGAGCTTATCGACGGTGTCATGACCATTATCGAAATCGCTCCTGGCGCTGACCTTGAGCGCGATATCATTGCTAACATGGGATTCAGGCCGGCCGTAGCAGCCGATGTAAAGGAAATGGATGCCTCTTTGTTCTGCGAGGAATGGAACGGGCTCGAGACGACGCTTGCCTAAGCTTCGTTCGGTTGACAAATCTGAGGCCAGGCACAGTATGGTGTCTGGCCTCAGTTTGCCTGTATCTGCTAGTATCTTCGGCGCATTATCGACCACGCGAGAAAGCTAAAGTTCATGAGTTGCGCGTATCCTAATCTGACCAGCCCCATCAAGATAGGTAATGTTG
>CAYSZR010000006.1:35970-54733 GCA_964435565.1 uncultured Coriobacteriaceae bacterium | reverse complement strand
CACTGTTAGCTTGCTGGCCTACAAAAAGGATGTTCTTACGGCTGAAACGTACATAATAACGCTCGACCAAGGAACAACCTCGTCAAGAGCTGTTCTTGTCGACCGACAAGGTCGTTTCGTCGACTCCGTGCAACGCGAATTCGGGCAGATCTATCCCAAACCTGGCTGGGTTGAACATAACCCGCAGGAAATCATCTTTTCACAGCTTGGGGCAATGACCCAGCTCATCACCGACCACGCTTTGAAAACAGCGGATATCGACAGCATCGGCATAACAAACCAACGCGAGACCACGGTTGTATGGGATAGAGAGACCGGCAGGCCCATTGCAAACGCCATTGTCTGGCAATGCCGCCGCACCGCGCCCATAATTGACGAGCTCTGCCACGACCCCGCAATCTCCAGTCGTATCACCGCGATAACCGGGCTTCGACCCGACGCGTACTTTTCCGCAAGCAAAATCAAATGGCTGCTCGACAACGTCGACGGCGCGCGCAATCTTGCAAACGCTGGCAAGCTCATGTTCGGCACGATCGATTGTTGGCTTATCTGGAATCTGACCGGAGGATCCGTTCACGCAACCGATGTTACGAACGCAAGCCGCACCATGCTCTATGACATACAGCGTGGGTGTTGGGATAAAGACCTGCTCGCTCTGTTCGGTATCCCTTTGTCGATGATGCCCGAAGTGCGACCAAGCTCGGGGTACTTCGGTAGTACCGACTATCCTAATATCCCCACAGGCATTGCCATACGCGGAGTCGCTGGCGACCAGCAATCCGCGCTCTTCGGCCAATGCTGCTTCGAAGCCGGTCAGGCAAAGAACACCTATGGGACCGGGTGTTTCTTGCTCATGCATACGGGGCAGACTCCCGTGACTTCAAAGAACAACCTCGTCACGACTATCGCCGCTTCAGCCCCAGGGATCGGGCACACCGAATACGCACTTGAAGGCAGCGTCTTTGTCGCGGGGGCACTTATTCAATGGCTACGAGACGAGCTGGGAATTATTCAGGAGGCTGCCGAAACGCAACATCTGGCGCAATCCATTCCCGATACCGGCGGCGTCTATATCGTGCCCGCATTCACAGGAATGGGAGCGCCGTATTGGAAGCCGGAAGCGCGTGGCGCAATCTATGGTCTCACACGCGGAACGGGGCGCGCCGAGCTTGCTCGAGCAGCCCTTGAAGCACTCGCATACCAGGTCAACGATCTTGCCGATGCCATGACTGCAGATTCGGGCGTGCCGATCAGACAGCTCAATGCAGATGGCGGCGCCTCGTCCAACGACTTCTTGTTGCAGTTTCAAAGCGACATTCTGCGCACGCAGATACGCCGACCCGCAAACATCGAGACAACAGCACTGGGAGCAGCATTTCTTGCGGGTCTTTCAAGTGAATTTTGGAAGAACACCGAAGCTTTACGCGCTTTGCGCGAAACAGACGAGGTCTTCGAACCGAAACTATCAAAATCACAGGCCGACGCGCTTATAGGCGGATGGAAAGAGGCAGTCCGCCGCACTCTATAATCACAGCGCGCCATGCAAAAGCATATTCCCCAGCCTGGCTCTTATTCGTCGCGAATCGAATCGCGCACGTACTGCATGCGCTTGTCGAGATACGCAGACTGCCGTGCGCAATCCTCAAGTTCGCCCGACAATCTGGCAAGCTCGTCTGCAGGAAGGTCCTTCTTGTACCGGAGCTTATGTTCGAGCGACGCCCAGAAGTCCATCGCAATTGTTCGCAACTGGACCTCAACCCTGACAGGGCGCTTTTCGTTATCAAGAAAGATGGGCACACAGACAATCAGATGCAGGGCCCGATACCCGCTTGCCTTGGGATTCTTGATGTAATCCTTCTCGCGGACCAGAACGACATCGTCTTGTGCAAGAAAGCTATCGCGCAGATGATAGATATCATCGACAAACGAGCATATGATACGCACGCCGGCGATATCGTTGATATTGTCTTCAATTGAGGCAAAGCTCCGCTCGTAGTTCTTGCGTATCATCTTACGCACGATGCTATCGTATGTCTTCAAACGCGATTTTACGGACTCGATGGGATTGCCGTTGCCCAAGCAAGAATACTGCTCGCTCAGCACCTGGAACTTTGTGGTCACTTCCATAATGGCGCATTTGTAATACATCATGTACTTTTCAAGAGGCATCGCAGTCTCATGGATAAAATCGAGAAATGCCCCCACGTCGCCACCTGAAGCAAAATACGAGAACGCGTCATCCATATCGGCCACCGCGAGCCCAAGCTCATCGGCTTCTTCCTCGACCTGCAACAGTCCAGTTTCCTGTTTTGACATGCGTGTCCTTTCATATAATGTGCTTCAGTTCCATTGTACAGGTCATAATTCAGCGCGAGCATATCTTCACGATTCAAGTACACGTAACATATAAACTGCACGTATATTCTGCAAGAACAACCGTTTCGTGTATGATGCGTTGAGGATGGTTGGATAGCGCCCCGCTTTCATCAGGGCAGACAAAGGCAAGCATGCGTTCGATATTCACAATGAGACACAAGCGGCAAGCTGGCACACCCGCTGGCTTTGCAGCGCCGTATACAGTCGTATTTCTAATCCTGGCATGCGCATTCCTTGGCGCCGTACACCTTGCCGACAAAGAGTTGCTCTGGTTTCTTGACGGTCTTGACGAGGACTACCCGATCTTCGTCTATATCGGGCAATGGATTAAGTCAGCAGCAGCATCGGGCCATCTGCAAATGTGGAATTACGGTATCGGCTATGGCGCAGACACTATCGTCTCGATTGCCGAATGGGCAGGAGACCCCTTCTTCCTTATCTCTGCCCTGCTACCGGAAAACATCCTTCCCACAGCATTCGAACTGGGAACCATCGCGCGCTTGTATCTAGCCGGCCTGGCCTTCGGATTCTTCATGCGCCGCCGCAAGATAGACAGCCGTTTCATAGCAGCAGGCTGTCTCTTCTACGCGTTTTCAGGCTATCTACTTTTATGGGGCGCAACTCGGCACCCATTCTTCATCGATCCCGCCATCATCTTGCCGCTGGTTTTGCTTGGCGCCGACAAAATCTTTGACAAGGAGAGCCCTCTTCCCTTCATATGCGGCATCTTCCTTTCGTTTTTCGTATTCTTCTACTGGGCCTACATGATCAGCATTTTTCTCCTGCTGTACTGCCTGCTGCGATATTTCACCTCGGACCGGCAAAAGGGAATCAAGGATTTTGCGTGCTTGGTTGGAGTTTTTCTAGGCTATTACGTGATAGGCGCCCTTATGGCGTGCGTAGTGCTTATCCCTGTGCTTTCGGGACACACCAGCATGAAACGAGACTCGAATGTACCCCTGTTCTTTGATGACAAGAAGACGCTATCCCTTGTCACCGCATTTTTCGGCGTGATTAAAAATCTGTCACTTTCTAAGGGAACCACGGTCCTGCCTCCCACGCCCGCGTTGCTGATTCTCTATTTCTGCGCTGCTTGGATGCAGAAAAGACCTGAACGCATTAAACTTGCCTGCGTCTTTGGCTGTCTTGCGCTTTTCACGCTTATCCCTTGGTTTGGAAGTGCCCTCAACGGTTTTTCCTACTCCACGGACCGTTGGGCGTTCGCTTTTTCAATGGGCACCTGCTGCATCGCGACCTACGGATTGCAGGCAGCATCGGAAATGGACCGCGCGCAATGGCGCAAGGCTTTTCTGATTATCGCTCTCATCTTTTGCGTCCTTGTCGGTATCGGGCTTCTCTCGCATGCGGGAAAATTCTATATAGCGAGCGCCGTGCTTCTTCCACTCTCTGCAGTTCTTGTTTGGACGTTTGTTGGAGGACGCGCCGGAGTTGCTGTGAAACGCTCTCTCGCCTGTGCGGGACCTGCACTTCTGTGCATCGCGCTTGTCGCACTTGCAATGGGATATGGCAAAGGGTCGCTTCAGGCGGTCCTTGAGCAACTTCCGTCTACTGGCAGCATGTCTAATTCGGTCAATACAGATAGCGGCCGGTACGCTCTTGTCCATGATGCCTGGCAAGATGATTTAGGGCGCGTAGACTGGATAGACAACGGAAAAACGGACTATATCAACTCGCAGCACGCCCTGCTCTATAACATGCCCGCTGTTGAAATGTATACGAGCTTGTTTCCCACCCTTGCAGACCAGTTCAGAACAGGCTTGGCATTACCCGACGCAAAGAGCAATCGATACGCGACCAACGACTCACGCGCGTTTCTTGAAACGGTATCGGGAGTCGGTGCCTTCGTCGCCAATCAAGGCAGCCCCCTTATCCCTTATGGATTCGACACACAGCTTGAAACTGCATCCGAAAGAAAGAGTCTTCTGGGGCTCTACACCAGTTCTAAAAACAATTCCATCGTCTTTGCCTACGATGCCGCGCTTTCTCGATCAGATTACAACTCCCTTTCTCCTATTGAAAAACAGGAAAGCCTGCTGCAATCATGCGTTTTAGAGGATTCGGAATACGCGCAAGCCTCTGTCGACAAAACCACGCGCGACGCACTCACGCTCAGCTCGCAAGAGCTCACTTGGACCCTAGACGAATCAAAATCAAGCGCAGGGGTTACCCTCGACGATGGCACGATTTCCGTCACACAACCCAATGCGCAGATATGTCTTTCATTTACCGGTCTGCCTGATTCCGAAACATACCTATACTTCCAAGGCTTCATGTTGGAGGGAAACGAAAAGACTTTGCCGGACTACTACAATGTCAACATTTCCACCGGCACCGGTGTCACGAAATCAGTTGAACGTTGGACCCCGAAGAGCAATCTATATACGGGCAAGAACACATGGCTCACCAATGTCGGCTACACGTCCGAGGCTCAAACTGAAATCATCATTTCCTTTCCCAAGGTCGGCAAATATTCGTACAAAGACATTTCCGTGCTGTGCCAGCCGATGTCAAGTTATAAAAATGAGATAGAAAATATCGATTCATCCACAATCAGCAACCTTGACCTCGGCGTCGATGAGATTACCTTCAACACCAACTTCGTATCTGATCAAATCGCGTATCTTGCCGTGCAGTATTCACCTGGATGGAAGGCATATGTCGACGGCTCTGAGGTACCCATCTTGCAGGCAAACGTTTCTTTCATGGGGCTCGACCTCTCAGCCGGAAACCACGAAGTGCGCCTTGTATACGAAACGCCTGGTCTCAAGGCCGGCCTTGCAGCAACAGCAGTCGGCATCGCCGCTCTTATCGTCGTCTTCCTGCGCCGCCGCATCAAATCCAAGCACGCCTGACGCAAACAGCAAAAAGGACCCCGAAGGGTCCTTAGATTCAAGTGGTGGAGATGAAGGGATTCGAACCCTCGGCCCCCACGTTGCGAACGTGATGCTCTCCCAGCTGAGCTACATCCCCACTGCATATGGCGCGCAAACGCGCGGTTAAGGATTATAGCGCATTTTCTCGCTCGGGAAACCCTGATGTTATCTTTGTGCCATAATGGGCGTCATGCAACAAAGCAACAACATATTTCGCATCCTTACAATTGCGTGCATCGCCCTCTTTGCCGTGGCGATTCTCGAACAGCTCTACATCTCGCATGTCGAAGCTGATTCCGTCAGCGCGGGCAGCGAACTCAGTTCGCTTCAAGAGCAGGTCACGCAGGCGCAATCAAAGAATAGCTCTCTTCAACAGCAAGCGTCAGACAAGTTTATCGAATGGCGCAACGCACAAGGGAGGCTGTCGCTTAAAGGGGACGGCAGCGGCAAAGTCTGCTACCTTACTTTCGACGACGGCCCCGATGATGCGCTCACCCCAAAGAATCTCGCCATACTGACCGAGAAAAACGCAGTTGCAACATGGTTTTGCCTGGCAAACGACACAACCTACGATTATCTCAACCTCAGTCTATGCAAAAACATCGAAGCCCAGGGATCTGCAGTCGGCATTCATGATTGGGACCAAAACGAATCCTATAAATTCTATAAAGGTGACGTAGAAAACTATTTCACAACGGACTTCGATAAAACGAAAGAGAAGCTCGAGGGCGTCGTTGGCCATGAGATAAAAATAATGCGTTTCGCCGGAGGCAGCTTAACCATCGGATATTACAACTCGCAAATTGGTAAATCGCTTCCCCGCGCGGTTTTAGAGCGCGGCTATCAATTCTTTGATTGGAACGTGCTTGCCGGAGACAGCGAGGCATCGCAGTTTGTTAACGGCTCCACACCCAAGGATAAAATCGTCAGCAATGTGCTGAGTGAAGCCCAATACTACGCAAAGAGGAACTCTCCCATTTGCGTCTTGATGCATGACAATCCCGGAAAGCAAACCACTACCGAAGCTTTACCAGAGATTATCGACGGGCTTCGCGAGCTTGGCTATGAATTCAAGACACTCGACTATGACACCCCCGGTTTCTATCAGACGGTGATTTACTCATGACGGGCACACGAAATTTCGACGACGATCGGCGCCAGACCCAACGCGGTCAGCGGCACACCCCGGCCTCAAGCAATCATACGACCGGGCCAAACCGCAGGGCGGACAGCGCGCGCGATCGATACGACCGCTCCAGCAACCGTTATGCAAGCGCGAGGAACCATGAGCGCCCGGCAAAGCAGGCGAACGTTCAGCAGCAAGCGCGCCCAGCAAACAAAAACGCCAGCAAATACAGCCGGGACAAATACGTGCGACATCAGTCCCAGCGCAAACCGATGCCCGTAAGCCAGCAAAATTTCGCCGCGACCAAACGAGTAAAACCCGTCAATTCAACGGTCCTGCTCGTCCTTGGAATCATCGCCTTCGTGCTCGTGGCTTTTATCGCGATTCGCTTTATCGGGTTCAGTTCCACGGCAAAAGAATACAACACGGTGCAGGCCTCGATTTCAGAACAGCAGTCCCAGCTCAAGACGCTCGATGCGTCCAATTCGGACCTCCAGTCTCAGATGGACTCCATGCAGTCCACCATAGACAAGTACAAGGCCATGTAAATCCAGAACGATTCGCTATTTATGGTACGGCTCTCCACGCATGATCTTAAATGCTCGGTACACCTGTTCCAAGAGCACCACACGTGCAAGATTATGTGGGAGCGTAATCGCGCCGAACGAAAGCGTCTCGTCGGCGCGATCGTATACGGCTTTTGCAACGCCCGTTGAACCTCCGATACAAAACGCTATGTCACTTGCCCCGTGAACCATTAATTCGTCGAGCCTGTGTGCGATTCCTTCGCTCGTACGTGCGGTACCGTCAAGAGCCAAAAGAATAAGGTGCGAGGTTCCAGCTGCGTGCAGGATCGCTTCCGCTTCTTGCTCCATTCCGCGATCAGGTACCTCGACGATGCGTACTTTTGCATACCCGCTCAAGCGTTTCATATACTCCGCTACGGCATCTTTCCAGAATCGTTCTTTCAATTTGCCAACAGCTATAACCGTTATGCTCATATCCACCCCTTTATTCCATCTGGATACTATATAATGTTCTGCCGTTGGACACATATACTTAATCTAAGGATTGAAATGGCAAAGTACACATTTACGCTCACTTCATACGACCCCGTCTACGTCGTCGCTGAAGAAGTCAGAATTCCCGAGGAACTCGTCGAGCAGCAGGCACTGCGCTGGCTCGAGCTCAATGCATGCAAAGAGGGCGAATCACCCAAGATGAACGATGCGTGGATTAAGAAGCATGTTGATGAAGAAGCCATCAACACCGTTGACGATCTTATGATCTTCATTCGTTACAACGTCTATAAAGACAATCGTGAGTTGCAGCAGCTTGCCGACCAAGACGTGGTATGCGCCGAGCTGGCAACGCGTCTTGTAGAAGATCTGCCTCAAGAGCTCGTAGACGAATCGCTCTTCGCATCGAATATGCGCCTTGATGAAATGCTGCGCATGAACGCACTTCAGAAGAAAGATTACTGCAAGCAGCGTGGCATCACCGAAGAAGAGCTTGACGAGGAAGTCAAGCAGCGTGCTCTTCAGAGTTTAAGGGAAGATTCCGCGCTTGCTGCGTATGCTGATCATGCAGCCTATACGCTTGAGGCTGAAGACTTCTATGCGATTATCCCTGGCGATAATGTTCAAGATAAGGCATATAAGCGACAGCAGCTTGAGCTTCAAGGCCAGATGCCCCAGATGGAAGATTATGCCCGCAAGACAAAGGCTCTGAAAGAAATCATGGAAAACGCCATGATCAAACGCAAGGAAACCGATACCGAGTGGATGCGTTACGGAGATACGAGCACTGATGTACTCAAGGCCAATCAGCAGTTCCCCGACAACTTCGTAACTATGTAAAAAGTCTTTCATTATGAAATAACGCCCCGGTCTTTCACATGGAAGGCCGGGGCGTTACGTTTTCTGTTCGAACTGAATCTCCGCAGATGGCGAAACGGATATTGCCTATTCTACAACGGAAACTTCTGCAGTCTCCATCAGCCAACGGGCAGCCATCGACTGGCGACACATCTTGCGAAGGTCTGCCATGCGATGCGATTCCTGAAGGGAAGCGAGCGTTGCCGCAGGATCCTCATCGCCCGCAAGCTCTTTTTGGATGTCTTCATCAGTTACTTTCCAGCCCTTCTCTTTGAAGAGCGATTCAAGGGCGATGTCGTGTCTTGCACGTGAAATCGCCTCCTGCTTAACATCGTTTTGCAGCTTTTCGGCTTCTACGTTGTTTTGCAGCATCCAATCAGAAAGGTTGGTGCCATCCTTCTGGAGGCTCTGCATGAGCTCGCGTCCAACATCCTCGCGCAGAAATTCAACATAATAATCAGGGACTTCGTCTTTCAACCGATTTACGAGTGCGTCAACTACACGCTCTTCCATCAGTTTGGGAAGCTCCTTTTCCTTCTGCATATCGATGGTAAGGCGCATCTGCTTCTTTAAATCATCGAGATTTGCAGCGCCGACCTTCGCGAAAAACTCATCGTCAAAATCCGGCAAGACCTTCTTGCGAATTCCCTTAACCTCAACGAATGCATGAAGCTTGCCATCGCCAAGTACGGAGCCTTCTTCCTGCTCGCCGGCATCAAAATCAAAATCAAGTTGATAAGCTGCTTTTGCGCCCACAAGATGTTCGTCGAAGCTCTTCGGCATCGTTCCCTCGCCAAGACCGATCATACGCTCAACATCGGTAAGGCCACCGATATTCGTTCCATCTTTGCTGCAGGTCATTCTTACAGTGACAAAATCACCGTTTTTTGCTTCATAGTCCGGATCTTCGATTTCCTCGTATTTGTAATATACGTTTCGAAGCTCTTCAATCTGCAGGTCGATTTCAGCATCTGTCGCTTTCTCAGGCGGCATCTGAATTTCAACGGGACCATAATCTTCGAGCTCCATAAGAGGAGGAACATGCGCTGATACCGTAAAGGTGAATGGATGATTCTCTTCCGGAGCCTTTTCCAGGTTGAACTGAGGCTGAGAGATAAACAGGACGTCAGCGTCATCGAGAATCGCAGGACCGCCTTCATTGACGATATTCTCTGCGATTGCCGCATAGACTGCCGCATGACCCCCCGCGTTCTTTTCGATTACCTCGCGAGGAGCTTTGCCCTTGCGAAAACCAGCAATCGTATTCTTTCCCAGCTCTTTGAAATAATCGTCGATATAGGTGTTCACTTCTTCGGCGCTAGCACTGATGGTAGCAACGATTTCCTGAATCTCGCCATCAGTCTCACGCGTTATATCTTTGATCTCCAACCTGACTCCCAAATCTCAAGGTACTCTTGCTTAGACTATTTGCGGAAATTGCCAGCGGGGTCGATAGACCTACGCGCGGAAAGCTCATCAGAGAACTGAAGTACGTAGCGCACACCCTTAAGAGTCACCATCAGACTCGCAACCTCATGGCCTTTTTCCCCGCCGTGGTTATAGATATCATAGGCAAGGTACTCACGGTCAAGCATGGGCTTATACAGAGGATTATCCGTGATTTTGCTCAACAGCATGTTTGTAGGCTGTCTTCTCATGGATTCGTCCTGACGCAAACAGATATTGTAGAGAATGTCCTCTTGCTCATCGGTCAGGCGACCGAGCTCTTCGATTTCCGCTCGAATTTCCTGTTGCTCTTTTGCAAGACGATCGATATCAACCCGAGCATCGCGAGTCGCTTCTTCAGTAGTCATATGAAACAATCCCTTCTATTGACTGTATACGGGCACATATTACACTGTCCGCTTTTAAGCGCCTGTACATATAGAAAACCGTAATAGTAATGATAAATACGAGCGACGAAGTGCCCTTCCATCCATGCAGCCTGCATGGCAACCTGCATGCTCGCAAAGGCACATCCTCCACGTAAGCCTGTAAAAAGGACCCGCTTCCTCGCGGATGCGGGTCCTTTTAAAGCTCAGACAATCAAAAGAGACTAGACGCCTGCATAACCCTTGGATGGGTCGCTGCCGCCTTCACCGATTGCGGTGTCGCCCTTCTCGTTGCCAGTGCGCTTGGTGCTGGTATAACCGGCCCATGCACGAGCGATAAACTTACCCTTGACAAAGAAAATCTGGGCCTTCATAAGCTCGGCCTGGGTAACACCCTCTTCCGCCAAAGCTTCATCCTTAGTCTTGCCGCCATCGATCAGCTTGTTCAAAGCGTCGGCTGCTTCAGGCGCGTCAAGAGCCAAAAACTCATCACGAGTCATATTGAGTTCCCTCCTCAGTTGTCAAATCTTTAGAAGGTGGCCGCCATCTTTTGACGACGGCCAGATTCTATCTTACAGCGAGTGATGCTTTAGAGCACGAACAGACACATCGGTCGATCGAACTCGTGCATCTTTGCTTCCATCTCTTCCAGAGTGCCGTAATAGAGAGAGGCGGACTCCTCTACCTGGACTGCCAGAGGACGCTGACCGGCCTTGTCGCCGCCAGTACCCCAATGCTTGGAGAAGATGCAGGTCGGGACAGGGAGATAGATCCATTCCCAGTCATCGCCGTCGTTGCCTTCGCCAACCTTGAAAGGACCAACGCAAACTTCCTTGATACCGAATTGGTCAAGCGGAAGTCCGAGCTCTTCCTTGCAGGCGATTTCTGCGGCGTGGTTGCCAGAGAAAAACGTATAGTCAACCAGCAATGCATATTTCTGATCTGCCATTTAAGCCACTTCCTTTCTTGACTAATCTTGGTCCAGGCCGCGGACACGTTTGATATTGCACATAACACCCTTGTAAGGTGCGCCAAAGCCAAGCTTGCCAATATTCATGTGCGGAATAAGGCTGTTGGTGTTGGACTTCCAAACGCCGAACAAGTTGGGCTCTTCGCCGTCCTGCTCAGGGAACCACCAGCCGTGGGCACAATTGATGATGCCGGGCTTCATCTGATAGGTGATTTCAGCCTTGTAGCGGGCTTCGCCGAACATGTTGTAGATCTCGCACCAGTCACCCTCGGTGATGCCATATTCCTTAGCAGTCTCAGGATTGATCTGGACCCACGGCCACGGATCGATCTGACGCAGGGAAGGAACCTGACGATGCTCGGAGTGGAAGGAGCTGTAACGACGCGAACCGGTCGTGGTGATGAGCGGATACTGACCAGCGAACTCAGGCTTGCTGAGCTGCGAGTAGTTGGGCTCCTCGTAATACGGCAGCGGATCCTCGCCCCAGGATTCATACAGAATCGAGTAGGCTTCGATCTGGCCGGTAATGGTGTTGAAGCCAGGCTCGCCGTCGAAACGGAGCATGCCCTTCTCATACTTCTCATACTCGAAGCCATGCGCACCAGGCAGATAGATGCCCGTTTCGCGCAGACCATTGAAGTCCATGCCGAGCTCAGCGAGCTGGCCGGAGAAGAATGCGTCAACAGCCTTGTCAAGAGCGTCGAGATCAAGAGCACCGCGCGTGGCAGTGTCGAGAGTCGGAGCATACTGACCCATTTCAAGCGTGCTGGCATCGAGCGTCTCGCCAGCCGGCTTGTACCATGGCCACCACGTCGGGTTGAGGCGCTGGCCGAACATGAGGCAGATCTCGATGTCGGACTTGCACTCGCCAACCTGGAGAGCCTTGTTCATCGGCGCCATGTAGATGGTGTTGCGGCCATAGTGAGGCAGCGTGATGGCGTCATGCTCTGCCCATGTGGACATAGGCAGGAAGTAATCGGCAACGGCCATTGCAGTCGGGGTCAGGAAGAGGTCCTGAACGACGCAGAACTCAATGCTCTCGCACAGAGCGTCATGCCAACGCTTGGGCTGAGCCGAGCAAGTCGGTGCCAGGAAGTTCGAGCTGTTGAACCAAGCCATGCGGAGCTGATACGGCTTGTGAGACTCCATCGTGTTCAGGGTCTCGTCAGGCTGCGTGGTAGCCATACCTGTGGACAGGCCGGGCCACTCAGCTGCGCCGATACGAAGTGCCCAGACTTCGTCGCTCATTGCGCCGCGCTGCTCCATACGCCACTTGCCGAGGAGTGCGGACGCCGGGCCGAGCGTCAAACCACCCGGGCGGTCGATCGAGCCGGCCATAGCGGCCAGGATGATCATTGCCTGGGAAAGCTGAACGCCATTCTTGTTCTGGTCAAACGCGAGACCCCAAGCCCAACCAATCGGGCGCTCAGTACCGATAATGTGAGCAACCTTCTCGATCGTCTCAGGCTCAACGGTCGTGATGCGAGCACATTCCTCAACGGTGTACTCAGCAGCGCGCTCTTTGAGCTCGTCAAGACCGTAGATCCACTTCTCAGTGAACTCGCGATCATATTCGTCGTTCTGGAACATAAGGTTCATGATCGTCATAGCGAACATCGTGTCAGTCTGCGGACGCAGCTGGACGTTGATGTTGCCATTACGTGCACCAACCCACGTGATACGGGGATCGATGGAGATGATCTTCGAACCAAGCTTCATCATGTCGACGAGGACATGACCGAAGAAGCCGTCACCATTGGAGGGAAGCGGCTCTTTGCCCCAAACTACAACGTACTTGGAGAGCTTGTACGCGGGATCATCAAAACGACCAGGCAGATGACCTGCATAGTCAAGTTCGGGATAGCCAGCGCCAAGAACATAGTCGGCGATGGAGCAACGAGGACCGTAGCAGGACCAGCCAGACTGGGTATAGCAGCAGTTAGGCGACTGCAGTACGGAGAACGTCAGTGCATAGTAATAGATGCAAGCCTCACGGCCGGTGCCACCAAAGCAGACGATGGACTCGGGACCATAAGTGGTCTGATAGTAACGGACTTTCTCGCAGATGGTGTCCATTGCCTCGTCCCACGTGGTACGCTCCCATTTCATCTTGCCGCGGTCCTCATAGGCACGCTTCATGGGATAGATAACGCGGTCGGGGCTGTAGGTGTACTCACGAAGAGCGAGATTCATAGCATTGCATCGACCAGTGGTGATGGGATTGTCGTCATCGCCTTCGATGCGGATGAGCTTGTCATCCTTGGTAATAACCTTGACACCATATCCGACGGGATGAGATCCCGGGGGGGACCAGGTGTTGCTTCGAGTAGCTACAGTGCCGTCTTCACGCTTGACACGCCACTCCTTACCATAAGCCATAATGTTACTCCTTTTCCTCAATTACCTTTTGGGAAAACTTAGGAACCCTCTTATGCATATCGAGCCAAATTTAGACTCTCCACACATACCTATGGGGAAAATACGAAGTAATCTTTGCTTCGCAAACGCCCCATAAGACCAACCGATGAGCCAACATCTCATCACCACTTAGCCGCTTAAGCATTTCTGCGCAAGCCATCGCAGCAAGGTGGATGGATTCCAGAGGGCAACGCTCAGTCTACCCTCCCTTCACAATATGTGATTGGGTTGAGCACATCAGGTGCAGCCGCGCCTTCGAAGGTGTCTGGGGCAACGAAAGCTTAGTTGACCTAACGTTTGAAATGATACCAGCAATTCCTGAAATGTTTATCTAAAAAAACCGAAAACTTTAATCTAGTTAGAGTATAGTTTTGAACTGCTTATTCTCTTTAGAATATAATTTATTTATTTGGACAAATATCGGCTAACGGGCACTCAGAACAGCGCGGACGTCGGGAAATACAATATTCTCGACCGAATCGAATCCACTGGCTGTTGACATTCTCCCATTGGTCTTTAGGAATCAAATTGAGAAGATCTTGCTCCACGGCCAGTGCATCGCTTTTCGATGAAAGATTCATCTTTTTCGAGATGCGAAAGACATGGGTGTCCACCGCGATTCCCTCCACCAAACCGAAGCTCTCGTTCATGACGATGTTGGCAGTTTTGCGCCCGACGCCCGGGAGCTTTTGAAGTTCCTCCATCGTCTGAGGGACCTCCCCTCCAAAATCGCTCATGACCATGCGCGCACACGAGATAGCGTTGCGTGCCTTGTTGCGATGAAATCCGATCGACCAGATGACCTGTTCGACTTCATCGATATCTGCTCCGGCCATCGCTTCGGGAGTCGGCCAACGTTTGAAGAGCTCTGGTGTGACCTTATTGACATTCGCATCGGTGGTTTGAGCAGAAAGCGCAACTGCAATCACACACTGAAAAGGGTTGTCAAAATGCAACGCAGGGGTTGGTTGCGGATAAAGATCGTCCATGCGCCTGCATATTTCAAGCGCACGTTCGCGCTTGGCCCTCTTTGACTCTCTTGCCATCCTGATCATCCCCGTCGAATGTAAACGTTCCGCGCGTGCCATACGCATATGCACATGCAACACCCTCAATGCCCAAACGAGTAACATGTATAATGCTACAGATTTCAACTAACACGCGAGCAGATTTCTAAAATCCATTTTCAAAGGTTTTTGGACATTCGCGCCAGCAAAGGGGTACATGCACGTGCAAACACCGGATAGATTCACGCAGGCCGCAACACCCGAAAGCTCTGAATCACAGCAGCCACTCATCACTTTCCTGATTCCATGCTACAACTCGGCACCTTACATGAGAACCTGTATCGAATCCGTACTTGGAACATCTCAACGCTGCGAGGTCATCATCGTCAACGACGGATCGACCGACGAAACGCTCGAGATCGCCAATGAATATGCACGTGATTACGACTATGTCACGGTTATAGACCAGGAAAACAGCGGCTGGGGCGGTGGCGTAAATCAAGGGATTTCCGCAGCCCGTGGCCTCTTCTTCAAAATCGTCGACTCTGACGATTGGCTCGATACCGACGGACTTGAAGAGGTTTTGCGACTCGTGAACGACTGGCAGGGTACCGATGAGTGCCCTGATATGTTCGTTTCGAATTATGTCTACGATCACGTTGCCGACAACTCGACCCGTCGAGCTGATTTTGCCAAGCTGTTCCCCCAAGACCGCACCTTTACCTGGGACGAAGTCGGAAAGGCGCGCCTAGGCGAATACCTTATGGTCCATGCAATCTGGTATCGCACCGAATTATTACGTCAAAGCAAACTGCTGCTCCCCCTTAATATGCACTATATGGATAGCGGCTACATCATTCACCCCATGCCCTATGTGGAAAAACTCTATTACATCAACAAGGACGTCTACCACTATCTAATTGGACGCGAGGGACAATCAGTGGGTATGGAGACGCAGCTCAGTCACATTGATCAACAAGTCCTTGCCGCTGAACTGGCCGTCGAAGAATATGATTACGCCGTCCTCGAAGCCAAGTCGCCCAAGCTGGCGGAAACGATTGGAAACTACATCGATTGCATGGTCAGCATGTCAACCATTTGCCTGTTCACCATCAATACCCCAGAATCTATCAGGGAGAACAAGCGCATGTGGGCGCATATTGAAGAGCGCAATCCGCAGCTGCATCGCAAACTCACCAGGTCGCTCGCCGGACTTTGCAATCGCAGAACTTCACTTGCACGCTTGAGTGTGCGGGGCGTCTACACGCTCGTCAGAAGATATTACAAATTTGCCTGATGCGGCAGAGCACCGATACGCTCTAATTCCCTTTGCGCAAACGGGAGAAAAAAGAGACGAGCAGCTCTGCGCACTCATCTTGCAGCACTCCGGCTGTCGTCTCAAATCTATGATTTAGTCGATCGTCTTCATGTATCGAATAAAGCGTCCCGAGTGCTCCAGCTTTTGGATCAGGGGCTCCATATACGCAGCGCGTTATGCGTGATTGATACATGAGCCCGGCGCACATAAGGCAAGGCTCGAGTGTGACATAAACCGTGCAGCCAGTCAGGCGCCAATGCCCCAACACACGCGAAGCTTCCCGCATCGCCAGAAACTCTGCATGGCCCGCTGGGTCGTTATCTATTTCCCGACGATTATGAGCTTGGACGATAACTTCGCCTTCATAGGCGATGACCGCGCCGATGGGGACCTCGCCGATTTTTTCCGCTTTATGCGCTTGCTCGATCGCAAGTCGCATAAACTTCTCGTCTTGTATTCCCGTCATGATTCAGATACACGAACGTTCAGCATGCGGACAGGTCTAGCCGAGCTCGGCAGCGCACAGATCCAGCGCTGCGGCAATGCAAGGCGCCATGTCATAATATTTATAGGCACCAAGACGACCGGCAAAAACCACTCGGTCCTCAGCCTGACCGAGCTTCTCATATTCTTTATAGAGCGCATTGTTCTTCTCGTCGTTCATTGGATAATAAGGCTCATCGCCTGGCTTCCAATCCGCCGGATACTCGCGTGTGACGACCGTATCGGGCAATATCTCTCCTCGTTCGTCTTTCATGAACTCAAAGTGCTTGTGCTCGATAATGCGCGTAAACGGCTCTTCGTGACTCGTGTAGTTGACGACAGCATTGCCCTGCCAGTTCTCGACCCCTTCGATCAACTCGGTATCAAATCGCAGACTTCGATATTCGAGATTACCGAGCTTGTAATCATAGAATTCGTCTATGGGGCCACAGTAGATGACGCGCTTCGCAATATCCGGCTCTTCTGCGACAAGCTCCTTGTATTCGCAGTCACAGCGCACTTCGCAACCTTCGAGCATCTTTTCGACCATCTTGGTGTACCCGCCTATCGGTATGCCCTGATAGCGATCATTGAAATAGTTATTGTCATAGGTGAGCCGCACGGGAAGGCGCTTGATAATAAACGCAGGGAGTTCCTTGCAATCTCTCCCCCATTGTTTTTCGGTGTATTCCTTGACCAGCTTTTCGAAGATATCGCGACCCACAAGCGAAAGCGCCTGTTCTTCGAGATTCGCGGGGTCTTGTATTTTCTCTGCCGCCACTTGTTCGGCAATCATCGCCTTTGCCTCGCCCGGCGTACGCACATCCCACATCTTCGAAAACGTGTTCATATTGAACGGAAGGTTATATATCTCTCCGTGATAATTTGCCACCGGCGAGTTGATGTAGTTATTGAATTCGGCAAACCGATTGACATATTCCCAGACGCGCTTATCTGACGTGTGAAAGATATGGGCGCCATATTTATGCACGTTGATTCCGTTGACCTGCTCGGTATACACATTGCCTGCAATATGGCTGCGCTTGTCGATTACCAGACAGGATTTACCCGCACTGAGCGCTTCATGGGCAAATACAGCCCCCGTAAGCCCCGCACCGACAATGAGATAATCATATTGAGACATGGTCTCCCCTTCTTATCGCTTTTGATGATCTTCGAGACAATACTTCCTGGAAACGAAGTTGAACACCATAACGATGGCTGTCGCCACCAATTTGCCGAACCACGCGAGCCACGCAAGACAGTCAACGCAAAACCATAATATCAACTGGTTCAAACCGAGCCCTATCAAACTCAACGCGAAAAAGATCACAAACTGCTGCGTCCGTGTCTGATTTTCACGACCGTTAAATACATAGCGCATGCTTACCAGGAAATTGAATATAGTCGCAACGATAAACGATGTCGCCGACGCAAAAAGATAGTGCATCCCGAACACATATGTAAGAAGCAGAAAAAGTCCGTAGTCAATGCAAAAAGCAAGGACACCGACAATGCTGAACTTGATAAACTGCACAAACAGTTTCTTATAATCTCGTTTCATGGATATATATTGTATACGTTCTTCGGAACAACCGAACTAGAATAGAATAGGCATGACAATCGATTTAGTATACAAGCGAGGTACTGTGGTTCAAAGCAAAATATCGAAACAAATGCATGAAGAACGAAAACTCAACGGACGCACCTGCGATGTATACGCGCATGAGTTTTCTCCCAAAGTCTCATTCGTGGTCCCTGTCTACAACGCCGAATACACTCTGAAATGGGCCTTAGGCTCCCTCCTTGCCCAAGAATATGAATATGGCCTCGAAATTATCTGCGTTGACGACGGATCAACCGACGGCAGCCGCGCGATTATCGATAGCTTTGCCGACAACCCCTGCATAACGATCGTCTCCCATCGGGAGAATGCCGGCTATGGTGCAGCGATGAACGATGGCATCGAAGTTGCCCGCGGCGCATGGATCGGTATTTTGGAACCCGATGACTACATTTTACCGGGGATGACATCTGCGCTTATGAATGCGGCCGAGCGTTACGCCTGCGATATCGTGAAATCCCCTTACATTCGCGAAGTCCGCGATGAAGGAACCTTGCGCGGAGATACCCCAAAAGAACACCTGCAGTGCAGCTATCGGTATCGCATTCACCCGAAATCAACTGTTTTCACGATTACCGATCCGGGGGTTGTGCACATATTGCGCCATCACCCTTCTATATGGTCCGCGCTGTATCGGAAGGCATTTCTCGTAGAAAATGAAATTACGTTCCACGAATACCCCGGTGCTGGATGGGCAGATAACGAATTCTTCTACGACACGCTTTTGCGCGGTCGTATCTGCTACGTCGACAAACCCTTTTATGTATATCGTGAAGAAACGCCACTTGAAGCCGAGGCGTTTGGCCGTAAAAATAAGGGTCTCGCGCTTGATCGTTGG
>CAYSZR010000006.1:1156-35960 GCA_964435565.1 uncultured Coriobacteriaceae bacterium | reverse complement strand
CATCATCGAAAAGGTCGGGATTACGGATGAAGGGGTTCTCAGGAGCCATATCAGCAAAGGATTCACCTATCTAAATGGAGAGCTGGAATCAAACGGTGACGATCCTGCAGTGATTGCGGCGCAAAATGCCATGTTCGACCGAATGGATCCCGTTTTGGTCACATCCGAGGTCAAGCTCAACCCCGCTATCAAAAAACGGTTCGCCCAGCGACGCAACGTCGATGTCAACAGCACGAAAATCCGCTACACGCTTGGCCTTGTCGGCGAGTTCACGTACCGCGTGCGCTCAAATGGCCTTGGCTACGCGATTCGATGCGTCAAAAAATACGTATAGTTTGGACTCGATGTGCGAAACTCGAAAATTGCCGTCATAACACAGGCAGTGAAACTGGCCGATGAGATCGCGGGATTGAACCGCACCTCATACGTCGCGAAATTGCTCGCTGAAAAAGGTTATGAGGTCGACCTCTTGACCTCGACATTTCAACACTGGGAAAAGCGCAGACGTGATATCGCTCATGCCAAATATTGGGAGTTTCCCTACGATGTTGTCTTTCTCGAGGAGCCCGGGTACACGAAGAACATCAGTCTTGCCCGAATCAGAAGCCAAAACGTCTTCAGCGCAAATCTGCGCGAGTATCTGAAACGCGAAGGAACAAAATACGATTTGATTTGGTGCCAGATTCCACCGAACAACATCGCTGCAGATGCAGGCAGGTTCGCCCGTGCCAACGGCATCCCTTTTATCGTCGACGTCAACGATCTTTGGCCTGAGGCCATGAAAATGGTTGTGAATGTTCCCGTGCTGGCAGATATCATCCTAAGCGGATTTACCAAAGACGCAGAAATCGCCTATTCGGCCGCATCGGCGGTTGTGGGCACCTCAGACGAATACGCCGGACGCTGCAAACAGAATATCCCTCATCTGACAGTGTACGTTGGCGGAGATATCGCTCATTTCGACGAAGGCGCAAGCTTGCATGCCCCCTCGATTGCAAAGGCCGATGACGAGTTTTGGGTCTCGTATGCGGGATCGCTTGCAAAGAGCTATGACATTGCCACGCTCATCCAGGCGTGCGAACTATCGGCTCCGACGCTTGCCGAATCAGGCAAGCGTTTATCCTTGCATATCATGGGAGATGGCCCAAGCCGTGGACAATTCGAGGCCGTCGCGGCAAAAAGCGCTGCAGCTGTCGAATTTACCGGATATCTCGACTATCAGACGATGGCGGCGCATCTTGCAAAAAGCGATATCCTCGTTAACTCGCTTGTTAAAGACGCTCCACAATCAATCGTTTCCAAAATCGGAGATTATCTTTCTGCCGGGAAACCCATCATCAACACAGGGGAAAGTCCCGAATTCGTCAACAAATGCGTACACGACGGCTTCGGCATCAACGTCGAACCTGAAAACGCCGTGGAATTAGCCGGGGCAATACTCGCACTCGCGCAAGATGATCAGTTACGAGCTGAAATGGGAACAAAGGGCAGAAAGATAGCCGAAGAACAATTCGACCGCCCCCGCGCATATCGCAAAATCGTTGATTTGGTAGATGGCTATCTAGTCAAAGACTAAATGCCGTTGCGATATGCCTCGCATACCTCAATGACATCACCCTGCATACGCGCGTCGCCTTTTTCAATCCAGATAGCTCGTTCGCACACGCGCTCTACCTGTTCTATCGAATGAGATACAAAGAGCAACGTCGTGCCTTGCGAAACCAGTTCTTTGATACGGTTCTCACATTTTTCCTGGAATCGAAAATCACCGACCGACAAAGCCTCATCAACGACAAGGATATCGGGGGTCGTGACAGTTGCAATGGCAAATGCGATACGTGCGACCATGCCCGAAGAGTAATTCTTGATGGGCATGTCTTGGAAAGCCTCTATTTCAGCGAACTCTATGATTCGATCATAGTTGTCATTGATAAACTCCTTGCTATACCCCAGGAGTGCTCCGTTAAGATACACGTTTTCACGCGCCGTGAGCTCGGAGTCAAAACCAGCTCCCAACTCGATGATCGGAGCGATGGTGCCGTTGACGGCCACCGTTCCATGAGAGGGATCAAGCACGCCTGCAACAAGCTTGAGCAACGTAGACTTTCCCGATCCGTTACTTCCTACGACACCATAGACCTCGCCGCGATTTATGGTAAACGAGATATCTTTAAGAGCCTTGAACTCTTTGAAGAACAGCTCGCGCTTGGCAATTTTTATAAAATACTCCTTCAGGTTATTGAGCTGTTCGCTTGCGATATTGAAGATCATGTCGACATGATCGAAGACGACCATCGGCTCGCTACTGATCATAGCGGGGTCTTTTTCGACCCATGCTTTGGGTTTTGTCACATCATCAGCCATTAGCGTCGTCTCCTACACATACAAAATGAATTTCTTTTCGGTCTTGCGGAAAACGACCAATCCAATGATGAAAGTCACGAGTGCCATTCCCAGACAGATAAGATGCTCTGTCACACCGGGAATAGTCGCATACATGGTGATATCGCGAAAGTATGTCACATAGTGATACATCGGGTTGAACAACATCACCTGTTGCATCCAGGGCTCGAGCAAGTCCATGGGATAAAACAGCGGCGTCGCATACGTCCACGCCGTGATAATGACATCCCAAAAATGGAACACGTCTCGGAAAAAGACGCCAAGCGCAGAAATCAGTAGGCTCAGACCCACGCTGAACAACACGACAAACACCAACAGTACGGGCAGAAAAATGAGATGCCATGTGGGAAGCACCTGCAAGAAAATCATGACGAGCACAACAGCGACGAGGGAAAAGCCAAAGTTAACCAACGTGAAAAGAACCTTCTCGATGGGAAAGATGGCTTTTTCGATGCGTATCTTCTTGATAAGCGAAGACGAGTCGACGATCGAAGACATCGCAGCCGATGTTGAATCGCCCATGAGCCCAAACAAGACATTCCCCAAAATCAGATACAGGGGAAAATGCTCGATATTAAACTTGAACATGTATGAGAAGACAGCCGTAAGCACGACCATCATAAGCAGCGGGTTGAGAACAGACCACACGACGCCCAACACGCTACGACGATATTTACGTTTGAAATCCTTAGAAACCAAAGCGCCCAAAACGCCAAGGTTCTTCTTCATCTCATTGCGCGTTATATCGCCTGCCGCGCCTATAGCCATCTTGCTCCTATCAATTCCATGAAAAACGAGACGATATTGTAGACCAATCAAGGAAACATTGAGCCAAGACTCATCGTGTTTCCACGAATATGGCAATGTATCGCTTGGGATGCAACAATCTAGACGTTGTACATGAACTCAAAGACATCCTCGCGTTGAATAACAACTTGCAAGTTCAGATCTTCCCCGTTCTTTGAAAGCTTTTCTTGCACCTGATTAAACGTTGCAACGTCTTCATCAAGCGTGACGAGCATGGTCATCGAGAAAATATCCTCGAGGACATTCTGCTTGATATCGTCGATGTTGGCGCCGCAATCCGCGAGCGTCGTGGCAATAACAGCAACAATACGGGTTCGATCCTTGCCAAGCACGGTTACAACGGTTCTCGTTGGTGTCATTTCATTTCCCTTCGGCGGTTTTAAGCAAAGCACATGGTACCGCAAAACGGCGCTTTGCTAGTTGCTCACACGTCAACCGCCCAATTCCCGTCCGTGAAAATATCTACCCAGACTCCATCTGGGCGCAATCCGCTGATACCAAGATCCCTCGTGCCGATCATGAAATCAACGTGTACAGCCGAATCATTCAAACCAGCAGCGAGCAAATCCTCGGTGCTCATGTCATACCCGTTCTCATAGCATTCCGGAAAGCCCTTTCCAAGAGCCAGGTGACATGAGGCGTTTTCATCGAACAACGTCTCGTAATAGAGTATCCCCGTATTGCGAATCGGGCTATTAAACGGCACCAGGGCACATTCGCCCAAGCGACAGGAGTTTTCATCCGTGCCAATAATGCCGCTGAGAACATCTACGCCTATCTGCGCATCCCATTCAACTGCTTTGCCCTTTTCAAAACGAATCCAGAAATCCTTGACCAGTGCACCATTATGCACAAGCGGTAGTGCACTACGAACAACTCCCTCAGTACCCATTCGGTCAGGACTGGTAAAAACCTCTTCTGTTGGGATATTTGGGAAGAAATACGTCCCGTCAGCGCCCATTTGACCGCCGCCCTCCCAATGAGCTTTATCCAAAAGTCGCACGGTCAGATCCGTACCATCCTTGGTTACATAGCGAAGGTGCGTCAAATGCTGTTCATCGAGCCACGCTTTACGTGCATCGAAACCCGCCCGATGCGCATCCCATGCCGCAAGCGGATCGTCATCGACACGGGCCGCGTCAAGAATCGCTGTCCACAGACGACGGACTGCATCTTCGGAATTCAAGTGGGCAAACACCCGAGTCGCCCACTGTTCACTTGCCGCTCCGGCCTTGCACCAGCACGTCTTGCCATAGTCGATAGAATCGTAGAATTCCTTGCATGCAGCATGCGTTGCACGCGTATGCGCAGCTATCTTTGTTTGGTCAACACCGCGCATCATATTCGGATCGTCAGAAAGAATCGAAAGCACGGCGGCGCCATTGCGCGTCATGGAATTTGCACGTTCCGCGCACCAAGCCGGTATGCGTTCGAATCGATCGGGCGCGGCGTATTCATATCCATATCGGTTCGTCATGCCATCATTCCAGGCGACGGTTACAAATGAAGCGCCGTGCTCATAGGCAGACCTGACAACCATACGGGTAAAATCAGCCACCTGAATCGGCGCACTCACATAAAGTTCCTGGCCCTGCCTCAGTGCACAACCCTTTACGACCAGAAGCTCGGCATATTTCTCGATACGCTCTTCTAGTTCCATGATTACCCTCGTTTTCGCATCGCGCAAATCATACGAACGAAACTATTTGCCTGCGGCGAGAGCCGATTCGTACAAGCTCCTATCAAGATGCGCGCAAGGTGCCGTATCAGCCCAGTCTTCAGGCGGGAGGCTTGGAAAGGCAACGATAAACACGGCCCCATTACCCGGAAGATTGGCAGCCTGGACCGTGCCACCCATAGCCTCTGTTAGTGCCTTGACGATAGCAAGGCCCAACCCGCTGTTGCCACTTCCCTTAAAACGTGCACGGCTTTGGTCTGCACGATAGAAGCGATCAAAAAGATGCTCGGGCGATTCATCGCCAAAACCCGGCCCATCATCTTTAACGGCGATAATGGAATACTCCTTGTTTGATGTGATTTCAACACGGACGTGCCCATCGTCACCTGCAAACCGGCTTGCATTCTCGATCAGGTTCACAAGAATCTGATTGATGGCATCTGCATTGCCGTTTACATCGGGGGCTTCACCGACAACCAGCAGATGAACGCCTCGTTCCTCGACCAAGCCCTGCATGAGCAATGCACAATTATCCGCCGCCGCTCGCAGGTTAAGCCGTGTCAGCTCTATATCTTCACCCTCTGCCCTCTGCAGGGTAAGAAGATCGTTAGCAAGACGCGTCAAACGATTGCATTCCTTCACTATCTGGCTCAAGAAGCGTTGTGCCATATCCTCTGGAACATCACCTTCGAGCAGGGTTTCCGCGGCACCACGTATGGCAGTGAGCGGAGTGCGTATTTCATGGCTCACGTCACTTACAAACTGCGCCTGTCGCGCTTCCTTGCAGCGCATTTCATTAAAGGTGTCGCGCATGTATTCACGCACTTCCAGCGGTGGATTTACCTGCTCGAAGAATTGCAGAACTTCTGCGGGGACTTCCTCGGCAAAGATGTCGCCGACGCAATCTCCAGACGATGTATTCGTTCTGTTCATATCCACCATCTTCTTCATACCTGCGTGTTTTTCTCATACACGAGCTTGAGACCATACAGCGTTAAACGCGGCTCACGACGCGTGATGGTCTGCGAAATATCAGTGATCAATCCCGAGAACCCGCCTGTCGCGATAACGGGTGTCTCGTACCCGAGCTCGTCGAAGATTCGGCGTACCAGCCCATCGATGCGAGCAACTTCTCCATAGACGATACCGCTTCTCATAGCATCGACCGTGTTGGTGCCAACAGCATGACCCGGATTAACAATATCTACTTGCGGTAAACGTGCCGCATGGCTGAACATCGCCTCTGCGCCCGTTCCCAAACCCGGAGCGATGATACCGCCTCTGAAATGCCCCGATTTATCGATAACTTCGATATTTGTCGTAGTCCCCAGATCGACGACGACCACTGGAGCCCCAACGAAATCTATAGCAGCCATAGCATCCGCGATACGGTCGGCTCCAACTTCAGCAGGATTATCGTAGCGCATCGCAATGCCCGTTTTGATTCCCGGTCCTACAACGATAGGCTCACGACCTGTTACGCGCTGTGCGACTCTCTCCCAGCACTCGGTCAACGCGGGGACTACCGAGGCAATAACAACGTCGTCACATATCGAGCAATCAAGGCCATTAAGATCGAATTGCCCGACGAGCAGGAATTGCACCTCGTCAGCTGTATCCTGAGCGCGCGTATTAAATACCCAGTGCGCAACGAGCTCTTCTCCATCGAATAAGCCCATTGCGGTCTGCGTATTGCCAATATCGACAGTCAGCAGCATGTGTTCCCCATTCCTATCACAACGGTTTCGTTACAGCGTATCGCGACATACCTTAACAGTGCCTACAATGAAAGCAAACCGTAATAGGCGACAAATGAGTGGAGCTGCATATGGAAGAGAACGGCGAACAGAAGATTCTCGTTGTCGATGATGAGCAATCGATTACCGATTTCGTCAGTTTCAACTTATCGAAAGAGGGCTATAAGGTCGATGTCGCCCACGACGGCAACAATGCTGTTGAAATGGCCAGTCAGTCTGACTATGACCTAGTGATACTTGATGTTATGTTGCCCGGCATCGATGGATACGAGGTATGCCGTCGCATCCGTTCGAAAAGCAATGTGCCCGTCTTGTTTCTCTCTGCCCGAGATACAGAGCTTGACAAGGTTGTCGGTCTTGAGCTCGGCGGCGATGATTATCTTGCCAAACCATTTGGTATCCGCGAGCTTCTTGCACGTGTGCACGCGTTGCTCCGACGCGCGCCCCAGGAAAGCGAAGCGGGTGCGGAAGGCTCCCGTGTACTCGATGTAAGCGGGATACACCTAGACGAATCAGGGCACCACGCCACCTATGAAGGTCAGGATATCGAGCTCACGCCACGTGAATTCGAGCTCTTGGTAACGCTGATGAGCCATGCCGGCACCGTACTTGGGCGCGAACAGCTACTTCGCGAAGCATGGGATTGGCAGTATGTTGTCGAGACAAAAACCGTCGATACGCATATCAAGCGCTTACGCGACAAGCTTGCAAGCGTGGGTTTGAACCCGAACGTTATTGAAACCGTACGCGGCTATGGATACCGCTTTGTTAAAGATTACCAAGGCAACTAAAGCGTAGGCCGGCAATCTTCCTTCTTAACCGCACGCGTATACGGACTTAATTCCAGAAGCTATTGCTGCTACTGCTACTGCCGCTGTTTCCGTAGGGCGTATAGTAATAGCCCCCGCTTCCGTTATTGCTGCTGTTTTTAGTCGTCGGAGAGCCATTTTCGGCATATTCAGTGGTGGTGTTATCGGTATCCTTTCCCAAGGTTGCCGACGTCGTCGTTTCTTTGCCGTTTCGCACGTAGGTAATGCTGACGGTATCGCCAGCGCTCTTGGAGCTGACAGCAACGCTCACGTCATTCGACGATGATATGGTCTTGCTGTCAATCTTGGTAATGACATCGCCCGTCTGAATTCCTGCATTCGCTGCGCCCGTATTCTTGTATACCGATGTGACAGCGGCGCCCGTCGGATTTGTCGAAGTGCTCATCGTAATCCCCAGAAACGCGTGACTTACGCTCTCACCAGCAATAAGCTGGTCAGCAACTGATTTAGCGGTGCTGACTGGAATTGCAAAACCAAGACCCGCGCTTGATTGCGAAGTCGAAGAGATATATGTGTTAACACCGATAAGCTTGCCTTCAGAATTGACAAGCGCCCCACCGGAGTTGCCGGGATTGATAGCTGCATCGGTCTGGATCATATCAGTGTAGACCGTACTTGAACCCGTACCTGTTTCATTCTTCAGGACATCGGAGCGATAGAGTGCCGATACGATTCCCGTTGTAACCGTTTGTTCATAACCATACGGTGAGCCTATTGCCATAACCCAGTCGCCAACGGTGACCTCAGAGGAATCTCCCCATTCGATTGGAGTTAGCCCGCTTGCATTGATCTTCAAAACGGCAAGGTCGGTTTTTGAATCGGAGCCAACGGCCTCGGCTTCGTACTGCGTATCTCCAACCTTAACCACTGCGCGCGAGATGTCGGAAACGACATGATAGTTCGTGAGGATATAACACGCGCTGCCTTCGTCTGAGATGATGACACCGCTCCCGAGCGCACTCGGGCTGCTCGAAGACCCGCTAGAACCAAAGTACTGATTCCACGACGAGGTATTTGAATATACGTAGATAGTTACGACGGAATTAATGCATTTAGCAGACACGGCTTCAGGAAGCGTGGTGTCATCACCATTCACGTCAATGGTGATATTCCCGTTATTTGAAGAGGACGAACCATTTTTAAATGCATTGAGCAGGGGCGTAAAGGTGCCCAGGCACAAGACGAGCGCAATGGCGACTACGCCACCAACGAAGCCATAGAAAAACGTCTTAAGGGGTTTGGCTGCCTTCGAGTCATGCGGTTTCTCTTTTCCGGCATTACCGGCATCTGTGTGCAGCGGCCGAGTATTCTGACCTTCGTAAGGAGGAACAGGTCTTCCGTTATCATGCGACTCCATGAGCAATCCCTCTTTCTGATGATGCAAATAGCTTGCATTCGCAAACATTTTTTTCAATTAGTAGTAATACCGCACTTCGCATGCGAGCAGCTCGATTTGCATGAAATTGTAGCTTGTTTTCAGATGTTTTTCAGCTTTGCTACCCGCGATAGAAGCATTTCCTAGATAAGCACACGATATATGATCAAGCATCGAACTCTTCACGCTGGGTCATCTTTCCCGATAATATCTTCTCTT
The DNA here is from genome assembly GCA_964435565.1 of uncultured Coriobacteriaceae bacterium. GTDB lineage: Bacteria > Actinomycetota > Coriobacteriia > Coriobacteriales > QAMH01 > QAMH01. The sequence goes on along the minus strand of CAYSZR010000006.1, from coordinate 26,891 downwards.
GAGCTTTCGCAAGTTCTTCAGGCGTATTCACATTGACAAAACAGCCGCCTCGGGGCTCTGCCTGCGCGATACGCGCAGCGTCGAATTCAGTTATGCGAACTTGATCGAACCAACCATTAGCCTTGCTTTCACCCGCCTCTGTCGCCTGATAGATAACAGGTAGGCATGTCGAGCGACGATAGACCGCATGAAACGGCTCGAACCCATATCTTGTCTTTGGAACAGCAACATCATTGCCATCCGCCTCAAGCGCCTCGAGCTCGGCCGAAATAAGATTGCGCGATGGAAAAACCATATCGCAGGCGACAAGCGCGACGAATTCTTTTGAAGCCGCATTGATGGCCGTATACACACCGCGCAGGGCCCCACGCTGTTCATATGCATCAGTGACCAATCGAATCTTACCAAGGTCAACCAGGTCATCGAGAAAACCCAGATTCTGCGGCTCGTGGTGATTACAAACTCATCGGCAAGCGGGAGCAGGCGATTGATGCCGCGCCAAATGAGGGGTTCGCCCAAAAAGGGAACCGTCGCCTTGCTGCGGCCCATTCGTCGGGACTCGCCCCCAGCTTGCAAAACAATAGTTAGATTTCCACTCTTGCTCATGAAATTCCATCTTCCGCCTGTTAATTCTCGAGCAAGGATAACCGATATGGCACATCGAAACAAATACGCTGCTATCGAGCACTTGATGCGAGGTAGCGGTATATCTCAAGACGGTCTGAATTCACTGCGTCGCGCACCGCGCAACCTGGCTCATTCGTGTGGGTGCAATCACGAAATCTGCAATCGATTGCAAGCGATACGATATCGGGAAAAGCAGCCGCAAGGCTTGCGTCCATATCGAGTATCTGCAGCGTCCTAAGACCAGGAGCATCTATGATAAGGCCGCCTTGCGGCAAAGCGACCAGCCGGCGTGCAACCGTTGTATGTCGGCCCTTATCATCAACGTCACGCACCGTGCCAATCTCAAAAGCGTCCTCGCCCAGCAACGCATTGACAAGTGATGATTTTCCAACGCCACTTTCTCCAAGCAAAAGCGTGGTAGTCGTACTCTTGCATAAAGAACGGACGGATTCGATAGACTGCAGGTCGTCGGATGAGATGACAAGAACGATTCTGTCTGGGGCTATCCGTTTGACGCGATCACAAGCACCGCGCGCAATCGAGTCAGCGACAAGATCGCTCTTCGTAAGCACGAAGATGGGAACTGCCCCACATCCCGCAACAGCAGCCATTTGACGCGCTAAAAGCCGTTCATCAATTCCATCTCCCGTGAGCGATTGACAAATGAGCACCTGGTCGACGTTTGCGGCAAGGACCTGCCTGCGCGGTTGACGCTCGCGTCCGATTCGTTTGACACGCGCAATTTCGTTTCGACGAGGCAGGACTCGTTCGATGACGGCTTTCTCGTGTCCTTGCGGCGCCCAGAGCGCGACCCAATCACCAATGGCAACAATACTGTCATCACTTTTCTTAATTGTTGTGGCAAGCTCCGCGCGCGTCTCGAAATCAGGCGTGCTCACAAGAGGAAACCCCCGATCAAGTGATACTACGCAACCGGGAATACAATCCTTGCCCTTTGCATGTAATTCCACTTGAGCAAGACAGAACGCAGCGTCAATCGAATCGGTATACGCAAGACGAGAAAAGGCTATCACGATGCCTCCAACGCATTCCAGCGGCGTCTGGCGAAGAAGAACGCAACAAGAATCGCAACAACGATGAAGCATAGGATACAGGCAACAAGCAGGCGTTTGGTATCCACGAGATGCGTTATCGCCCCGCCGGCATCTGCTACCTCGACGCTCGCCGCATGGACATCAAGCTCGCCTTGGTGTTCTGCGCACGCAATATGATAGGTTCCTGCGATCTTCAGCATCGTCCCCGTCGCATGATATCCTCCATAATTCTGAATGAGCTGCGCCTGTTCGTCGCTTACACGCACGCCGATAACAGTATTGGCCGTCCCCATTATGTTGACCCATTTGTATCCAGATTCTGCATTGACGACGTCGCCCACGACCTCGCCCATAAAGCTGACTTCGCTCCCATCAAGCGCCCGGTTCGTCGAAGTAAGAACAGCCACGCGTGTCGAGATAATGACGTTTTCCTCTTCAGTTAACGAACGCTCGAGGCCGCTGAGCGAATCATATCTATCGGACAACGTGGCCATATCCAGTTCGCTTGCATTCGTTGTCGTCGAGGAAGCGGCATACGCAACCGGCGCGCCCAAAGAAAGCACGATTATAAGAAGCGTCATAATCCAATATCCCCAGAAACGTCTCATCTTTTTTTCGCTACCCACCTTGATCGTTTGCGGGGAACGAGGAAGGAGAAGACTTCGACCACCATCGCGAAAATGGCGATAAACTCAAGACGGCCGAGCCACATCTCAAGGATATAGACCACTTCGAGCGGTTTAGGCATACCTAAATCGGCAACGCCGAGCGTAAATCCCGTATTCGAAGCAGCCGAAACGGAATCGAAAATAGCGGGGAGCGCATCGTATCCGTAGGCTATTCCAGCAACAGCCCCCGTCGCATACATAACGATATAGAGCAAGACGACAATCATGGCCGACGAAACGAGTGTCGGAGACAAAAGATGTTTGCCCTTTTGAAAATAAAACGTTCGCGGACGTGCCCTGTCAGGAGCAAGAGCCTCTCGAATCGTCTGGACAACCGACCGGGCAATGACACCGATGCGCATCGCCTTGATACCGCCCGAAGCAGATGATGCTGAACCGCAAATCGTCATGGCCAAAATAATGACGAACAAAGCTCCCGACCCCATCGCGTAGAGGATCTGACCCGGATAAAGTGTCGAAAAACCAAGATTGAAAGCACCTGAAAGCACTTCAAACAGCCCGCGTCGTACCACGCCGCCCGTCGTCGTGAAATACGAACCGATCAATGCAAAGGACATGATAAGAGCAAGGGCCGTAACCCAGACGGCTATGGTGCGTATTTCGATGTCCTTGAAAAAAGTGCGGTATGCGCCTTTCCATAAATCACCATAGAGCACAAAATTCACGCAGCCAAAAGCAGCAAGTATCAAAGCAATCCATTCGATGGGCCAGCAATGGTATCCCATAAGACCTGCGCCCATGCTGGACATGCCACCAGTTGAAAACGACGAGGCTGTCACAAAAAATCCGTTGAGAGCAGCCTTAAGAGGGTCTTGGCCGACTATAAGAAGCGGAACGATACAGGCAAGGGTACCTACGATGACGATGGCCGCCGCCACCTTCAAGATAAATTGGGAAGTCTGTTTGATCTCTGGCATGACCTGGCCTGTTCGGGCTTCTGCACGATATAAGGCGGCCGCAGCAGAGCCCGTCCCAAAAACGCCTAATGCAAGTGCTATGACAACAACGCCCACGCCGCCGATGAGATGCATGATGCAGCGCCACATCGTCAATGAAAGCGCCATGTGATCGATGTCGATGGTCATGGACATGCCCGTAGTGGTAAAAGCGGAGACCGTTTCGAAGAACGCATCGAGATAACCGCCGTAATGCCCCGACATCCACAGTGGAAGAGCGCCGAAAACCGACAAAACAACCCAGCATAATCCGGTAATCACCAAAGATTGGTGTCGGCCAAGCGGCGAAGGTTCGATTCTGGCAAAAAGCAGAATGCCACCGACGACGCCCGAAATGCCAATAGACAACAAGAAATCAACTGCAGTGGAATATTCGGCTAAGCCGATCGCAAGCATGAACGGTGGGACCATAGCCACCGCGACAAGCAAGATGAGCATGCCTAGGTAATGGCCAATAATGCGCCAGTCATCAAGATGCAGTCGATAAATCATGAAAGGCCACCTACATCATAACTAGATGTACGACGACCGTGAGCAAGACGAGCACGACCAAAAACCCGCAAATAGACGCGAGCGCCACCAACATGCCCGCCAGCGGATGACCAATGCCCTTAAAGCTCCTTTTAAATACAGGCTTCAACCCGTCCCCTTCTTGTCGTATATATGCCATCGCCTCGCATATACCTCACCGTGCCACCCCGCAGCGCCGTCTATATCGAAAAGAAACCGGAGCGCGTAGTGCCACGAAACACCCGCCGGAGAAGCGTGACCACGATGCCGACGATGATAAGCAGGATACCCCATGCGAGCATTGCCGCGTCCCAAGATATATGCCAACTTGAGCCTGTCTGTACGACATCGACGCTATCGGCATGCACTTCCAGCTCCCCATTATGCTCGGCGCATGCAAGATGATACACACCCTTCACACTTAACGTGTCACCAGCGTGCCCATAAGAAGCCCAGTTAGTTATCTTGGCGGCATCCTCATTGGCCATGTATACGCCAATCATCGCATTGTCCTTTTTTATATTGACCCATTTATGGCCGCTATCTGCATATATCGAGCTTCCCACCGCCTCTCCTTCAACCTCGACCTTATGTTGATCTTGGCGAGCCGTTGCAGACAGCAGCGATTTCACATCAGCCAGACGGTAGGTCTCGGCATTATTCGAAGCATTCTCGCCCTGGGCAAGGACCTGAGCTTCCCCCACCGTCTCTGTCGCTCCATACGCAGCGGGAATACCAATGCCTGCCACAAACAACGTGAGCACCAAGATGCTTGTGACGCCCGTATTAGCATCATGTCCGGATCTCTGCCCTTTTCGACGACGCCATGCTGTTCCGCCTCTGTTCGTATCCTTGCGCTCACGCAAAGCCCTTGAACGGGCATTACTGAACAGATTGCTGGGCTGAAGCGACATGATGATTCCCACAATCGCCGCAATAAGCGCTATGAATTCGATACGTCCGGCCCACATAAGCAGGAGCGCGACGACTTTCAGATCCAGTGGCAGCCCATCTTGGGTGATTGTTGTCGTAATACCGCAGTTGGTAACATAGCTCAGCACCTCAAGTACAGAATTAAGGGCGTCATTCCCATGCGCAATAAAAGCCATGGAACCCAATGCTGCCGTTGCAATAAACATGATAAAGACCGTCATGGCAAGTGTCGCATCTTTAGAACTGAGGGTTCGAGGTCCAAAATGCTCATAGTTGATCCTGATATGAGCACTCTCAGGGGCAAGGCGCAACATAATCGAATATCCGATCCAGCGAAACACCTGAAGTATGCGGATAATCTTGATTCCACCGCCTGACGAATATGCACATGTCCCAAAAAGAATAGCGATGCAGATAAGGATTATCGCGCCATCGCCAACCGTTCCACCTATCTGATCGGGATAAACCGTCTGCATCCCACAGGTAGTCGCAGCCGATACAGCAGTAACCATGCCGTTTTGCAGAAGTCCGCCGGCTGTTGTGATTATTCCGTCACGCATCATCGCATAGACGACGAAGATGACGAGAAGCGCGATCCATACCATGTACACGCGGAGCTCGGAATTATTCAGAACACGCTTGTAGCGTTTCGATTGCAGACAGAAAAATATGCCGAAGCTGATGGAGCCTGCCAACATGAGAACGCACAGCACGAGCTGCAACGGCAGCGAATGGTAGTAGATAAGATCAGACGTGTGGGGAACGAAACCGCTCGTACTCACCGCACACATCGCGAGCCACAGCCCGTTCATAAACGCATCGATGGGGTTCAACCCTAACATCAGACATACAATCGTCACGGCAACTGTGCCGACGAGGGCGAATATCCCACTGACGCGAACAACAAGCCGAAGGGTCTCGCTGATACGCGGCCGAGTCCGTTCGCCGTCACGCCGATCGCTCATTACGAACACGCGGGAGCCTTCGCCAAAAAATCCCGAATACATTGCAATCACAACAACCGTTTGCGCCCCTGCAAATGAAAGGATTACGCGCCAAGTCGTTTGCGCATAACCCAAAGCATCGATATCGTCTGCAAGCGTGACACCCGTGGTCGTGAGCGCAGAAACCGAATCGAAAAGCGCATCGAACCAAGAATCAAGTGCGCCTGAAAGGCACAGCGGGATTGAAGCCATGTACCCGACAACCAGCCAGGAAAAGCCAACGAGCAATAGGGATCGGCGCCTGTCAAGTTCATGAGATTCAAGAAGGCGCAGCAACGAGCCGATTGTCAGACAAAAACCTATGCCAACGACAAAGGAAACGAGTTGGCGCGTTTCCCCGAAGACAAGCGCCACAAGGGCGGGGATGCCCATGGCCAAACCCGTCAAGAAAATGAGCACGCCGAGGTAATGACCGACGGTCGTGATATCTGACCAATGAAAACGCGGCAACATAATGAGGGGATTATAGCCGTTTACGCGGCATTAGGAAGCGAATCTATCGGTGGCTGTCACGCGTTTTCCAAAGATGCCAAATAGCGCCGTTCGTGTTTGAGCGCGACATTGAACAGAATATTAAAGAGAACCGTAATGAAAACGGCAAGGACGATTGTCGCAAAAGCCATCTCGCTTGAGAACGGGACAAGCATAAATACAGATCCCGCAAAAAAGATGCCCGCCAGCAGACCGACAATCACCACCGCGAGCAACGTGGCCCGAATATAGTTAAACGGAATCGAAAGCCTGATGACGAGATTGACGCCAGACACGCATGTCAAAATCACACACAGCGTTGAAAACTGCTCTTGGGATAATCCCGTAACATATCCGAAAATTACGGCTATCAAGACAGAGCTCACAATGCACACCGCGCCCGGGATAGCTTTCGTAATGACATTACGCAAGAATTCCCCACGCACAAGATCGCGGTTAGGTTCGAGCGCCAAGACGAATGACGGCAAGCCGATGGTAAATGCATCGATGAGCGAAAGCTGTATCGTCATGAACGGATAGTTATAAGCAACGATAAAAATGAACAGAAGCGACATGACAGCTGAAAAGATCGTCTTCACAAGAAAAAGCGAGCCCGAACGCTGAAGGTTGTTTATCGAACGGCGGCCCTCGGCCACGACATGCGGCATCGAGGCGAAATCATCGTCCATAAGCACAAGCTGCGCGATGCTCCTCGCGGCATCAGAGCCACTTCCCATCGCAACCGAGCAATCGGCAGAATGTAACGCGAGAACATCATTCACCCCATCGCCCGTCATAGCAACCGTATGACCCTGCGCCTGCATCGCTTTGACAAGTTGCTTTTTTTGCAGGGGGCTTACACGCCCGAATACACGGCATGTACGCGCGACCTCCTCAAGATCTTCTTCAGAAGTTATCGTGCTCATGTCAATACACTTGTCGGCATCGGGAACTCCCACAGAAGCAGCGATATTCGAAACTGTTTTGACGGAGTCCCCGCTGATAATATTTATTCTGACACCCTGATCGGTGAAGTATGCAAGGGTTTGACCTGCAGTAGTGCGCACTCGATCACGGATGAAGATCAATGCAAGGGGGACAACCTGTCCCACGATCTTGTCGTCATCATCAAAGTCGGTCACTTGCGCAAGCACGATCACACGTCGCACTCCTGCCAGACGTTCGATCATGTCTTGAGCATCGCCCAGTTCGGGACATCCCTTCAAGACGAACTCGGCGGCCCCAATCGCGTAGTTGCCCGCTTCACTGCCATAACACACTCCAGAATACTTATGCTCGGAGGAAAATGGGACGATGCGGGCTTCTCCCTCGACCGCTTGTGGAACATCGGGGCGTTCTTCCAAACCGCAAAGATACTCGCGCAAGGCTCGTGAGGTTTCGTTTTCCTGACCTGCCACAGCATCAAGTGCGACGAGTGCATGCAATGCCTGATCATAGGTGGCTCCCTCGAAGGGGATAACCTCGTCAACATCCATTTCGCCTGTGGTGATGGTTCCCGTTTTATCCAAACACACCACATCAACACGCGCGAGCGTCTCTACGCAGTAAAGCTCTTGGACCAAAACTTTATGCTGCGCCAAACGAACAACGCTCACCGCGAGTACAGCCGAGGTAAGCAAGATAAGGCCCTGGGGAATCATACCCACGAGGGCAGCAGACGCATGGAGAATCGCTGAATCGATGGTCCCGCCGCCCAACCATACTTCTTTAAGCATGAGGGCAGTGCCAAGAGGAACAATGAGAACCGTGGTGAACTTGATGATCTTGCGCAGGGAGTCCATGATATCCGAACGTGTTTTGCGATAGACCTTCGCACTGTTATTGATCTTGGTGGCATAGTTGTCGGCACCAACAGAGGTGACTTCGGCAACGCAGGTCCCCGACGCAATGAAGCTGCCGGAATAAAGCTCGCAGGATTCCCCCTTGGGCACAAGATCAGCTTCGCCCGTAAGCAGGCTTTCGTTCGCACTGCACTTTCCAACGATAACTCGACAGTCTGACGGCACCTGATCGCCGCGCATAAGTACGATAATATCGCCCAAAACGATTTCATCAATTGGGATATCACGCCTGGTGCCATCGCGGACAACATGGGCTTTTGTCGATGTGATAACGGATAGACGGTCGATTGTCAGCTTGGATCTGACCTCTTGAAAGATGCCGATAACGATGTTGCAAATGATAATCGCCATAAACAGCAGGTTTCGGTACGAACCGGTCCAAAAAATCGCAATAGCGAGGATGATATTGACAAGGTTGAAAAGCGTGCAGATGTTGTCCCGCACAATAGCAGGAATGCTGCGCGTGTGAACGTCTTTATTCTCATTGACCTGTCCAGACGCTATCGCTTCGGCGACTTGCCGAGAGCTGAGCCCCTGTATGCCCTGCGTGATATCTTCCTTGTCCATGCAGAAGATGATAACAAGAAAACTCTCTGAAAAAGACCACGGAACTCACTATGCACAATAAAGCAAGCGGACCATCGCGTTAAACCGACGATCCGCCCACTTCACTGCACGTTCAACGATGATTTATGCTTCTATCGTCACCGTATAATCCCCCCTGTCATCTAGATCGATGACAATCGTATCGCCCTGTTCAAGACCGCCGCTGACAATCTCATTGGCAACACGGTCAACGACCTCGTGTTGAATCAGCCTTTTAAGCGGGCGGGCCCCAAAGAGCGGGTCGAAGCCGTCAAGCGATAGGCGTTCGAGCACCGGAGGCGTAACCTCTAGCGTGATGCGGCGTTCGGCCAGCCGCGCGCGAACCCTTTCAAGCTGCAATCCGACTATTTTTTCCAAATCGCTTATTTCAAGCGCTTGGAATGTAATGATCTCATCCACACGATTTAGGAACTCAGGCCTGAACGTTTGACGCAGCGCCTGCTGTATTGCAGCGTCCATCGCTTCCTTATCACCTGTCTGCGTAAATTCCTGGATGAACTGCGAGCCCAAATTGCTCGTCATGATAATGATGGCATTCTTGAAACTGACCACACGTCCCTGGCCGTCTGTTAAGCGTCCATCATCAAGAACCTGCAGCAGAACATTGAACACGTCGGGGTGTGCTTTCTCGATTTCGTCGAGAAGGATGACGGAATACGGTTTGCGACGCACGGCCTCGGTCAGCTGACCGCCCTCGTCATAGCCCACATATCCCGGAGGCGCTCCGATCAGACGCTGCACGCTGAACTTCTCCATGTATTCGGACATGTCAATGCGCACCATAGAGCGTTCATCGTCAAAAAGCGCCTCTGCAAGCGCCTTGGTAAGCTCGGTCTTGCCCACACCCGTAGGCCCAAGGAACAAGAAGCTACCGATAGGCCGGTCGGGATCCGACAAGCCGCTTCTGCTACGCCTAATGGCGCCTGCCACCACATGAACTGCTTCATCTTGACCGATGACGCGTTTGTGCAGGACATCTTCAAGGCCAGCGAGCTTTGCCATCTCGCCTTCCATCATCTTATTCACGGGCACGCCTGTCCAACCACTCACGACATCTGCAATGTCCTCGGGCGTAACCTCTTCTTTGAGCAGGCCACCTTCATCGCCCTGGTTTGACTCAAGTGCTGCTGTTGCCTCTTCAAGCTCACCTTTAAGCTGGGGGATCTTGCTATATCTGATCTCTGAGGCCGCGACTAGATCGCCTTCGCGTGTGCAACGCTCTTCATCAACTTGTGCTTGATCTATGGCCGCCTTGAGCTCCTGCACCCGATTGATGGCGTCTTTTTGATTCGACCATTCGGCGCGCAGCATGTCGAGTTTTTGCTGCTGTTCGGCAATCTGCCCACGCAAGCTCTCCAAACGCTCTTTGGAAAGCTCGTCCTCTTCTTTCATAAGGGCCTGTTCTTCGATCTGCATTTGCGTAAGCTGCCTGTCAAGCAAGTCGATTTCCTCGGGACTTGAATCAATCTCCATGCGCAAGCGGCTACCTGCCTCATCGACGAGGTCGATGGCTTTATCTGGAAGAAAACGATCGGAGATGTAGCGGTCTGAAAGCTGAGCAGCCGCGACAATCGCTGCGTCTTGGATACGCACGCCATGATGGATTTCATACTTTTCCTTGATACCACGCAAAATAGAAATCGTGTCTTCGACAGACGGCTCACTTACCAGCACGGGCTGAAACCTTCGCTCAAGCGCCGAGTCCTTCTCAATATACTTGCGATACTCATCAAGCGTGGTCGCGCCTATAGCGTGAAGCTCGCCACGGGCAAGCGCGGGCTTGAGCATATTACCTGCATCAAGCGACCCCTCGCTTGCACCCGCGCCCACAATGGTGTGCAGCTCATCGATAAACAAGATGATATTGCCATTCGACTGCTCGACTTCGCGCAAAACCGCTTTCAGGCGATCTTCGAATTCACCACGATACTTTGCGCCAGCAATCATCGACCCTAGATCAAGCGCGACGAGTTCTTTATTTTGCAGCGTAGAGGGCACATCGCCAGAAACGATACGCTGTGCCAGTCCCTCGACGATAGCCGTCTTGCCAACACCCGGCTCGCCTATCAGACAAGGATTGTTCTTTGTCCGACGCGCAAGGACCTGAATGGTATGGCGTATTTCATCATTTCTGCCGATAACGGGATCGAGTTTGCCATCACGCGCTTTCTGCGTAAGGTTTTCCCCATATTGGCCAAGCGCCTCGAATTGTGCTTTTGCATCGCGATCGGTAACACGCGTATCTCCACGCAGCTCTTCGTAGACCTGCTCGACGCGCTTGCGCGTAACGCCCGCCATTTTCAATTCCTTACCAGCAGCGCCTTTATCTTCTGTAAGCGCGATGAGCAGGTGCTCAGTCGTTGCAAACGAATCGCCCATATTCCCGGCAATCTTTACGGCGGCGTCTATAACCGAAATCAAGCGTGGGCTCGCGTTTTCCATAGCTGTCGAACCTTCGACCTTTGGTGCCTTATTAAGTTCTTCGGTGATTGCCGTATCGATAGCATGTGGATCGGCGCCAACGCGCTCTATTATCGCGGTTAGATTTCCCTCATTAGAGTCGAGCAGGGCTTTCAGCAAGTGCTCTGGCTCGATTGCCGCAGCCTGCGCATCAGCTGCGATAGATATCGCGCTTTGCAGAGCCTCCTGCGAGGTAACCGCTAATTTATCAAGCCTCATAGTATTTCTCCTTCGATATTCTGTTGTATGTTTTCTTGCACCTACCAGATATACAAGGTTGCGTATCAAGATGCTATAGCTGTTGTGAACAGGTGAAACAACCGTTTCCGCATCGTAAGGGACAACACTTGCAAAAGCGTCGTGGTGCTGTCTTTCACCCAGCTTACAGCTGCGTCAGCCCCTCGCTTAAAAGCTTCGAATGGTCAGGTTTGCTCATAAGCGTGGTGATAGTCTGGCGCATCTCCATCTCATGCAGTGTGTCGCGCGTCTGCTCGAGCTCTTTGCGCAAGCTGTCGATTTCGTGTGCCATATCGTTCATGCGTTCTTTCTGGTCGAGAATGCGCATAACTCCCGCGAGATTAATGCCTTCGTCGGTCAGGCGGCTTATAAGTTCGAGGCGGTCGACGTCTGCCTGCGAATACATACGCGTATTGCCGCTCGTACGCTGGGGCGTAACCAAGCCCTTCGACTCATAGATACGAAGGGTCTGCGGATGCAGGCCTGCCAGATCGGCCGCAACGCTTATCATGTAGAGCGGCTTATTTCTATCTGCCTTTGCCATAAAATCCTCCCTACGCCTTCTTGGCCTCGGCGCTTAATGCCGTTCGCAAGCTCTCTGCAGACGGCGAAGCGTCACGAAATCCTTCGATAGCCTTCTTCTGAGCATCATTAAGCTCTTTGGGGATGCTAACGTTGACCTTGACCTTCAAATCCCCGTACCCTTTGCCCTTAAGCTGTTTGGCGCCCTTGCCCTTGACACGAAGCACGCGACCATCTTGCGTGCCAGCAGGAACGCGAAGTTTCACACGCGACCCATCTGGAGCCGGCACAATGATGCTCGCCCCAAGAATTGCCTCATCGATACTTATCGGAAGATCCATAAGAACGTCTTCTTTGTCACGTTCGAACACGGGATGCTTGAGAATCTTGGTGACAACAAGAAGATCTCCTCTTTCCCCACCGTTTGCGCCGTGTTCCCCTTTTCCACGGTAACGAAGTCGACCGCCGTCAACAGCACCCTGTGGCACTTTGACTGTGACCGATTCCGTCTCTCCCGTGCTCGGGACTTTAATTGAGACCTTCTTCGTCGCTCCGTTAAACGCCTCTTCAAAACTCAAATTGATCGAAGCTTGAAGATCTTGACCCTTGCGCTTGCGGTTGACGTTGAAATCCCAGTTGCCGCCAAATGCGCCATCTCCACTGCGAATATTGCTAAAGATGTCGCCCCAATCGAAGCCCGCATCTCCATTCGAAGTGTAAGAGTAGCCGCGAGAGGCGCCCCCTGGCCAGCCTTGGGCACCTTTGGGCCATCCGCCCGGTTGTTGCCCGGCAAAATTTCCAACGGTCCCAAAACGATCGTATTGTTTTTTCTTCTCTGCATCCGAGAGCACCTCGTATGCTTCGTTTATCTGCTTAAATGTCTCTTCATCGCCACCTGCATCTGGATGATGCTTTTGGGCGAGCTTTCGAAACGCCTTTTTAATCTCGTCGGCGGAAGCGCTCTTCTTCACGCCGAGTACGTCGTAATAACTCTTTGCCATGTCTTCCACCTTCCTTTCAGTAAGAAGAAACGCGCCCGTTCGAGCGCGTTTCCAAAACGTTATTCTTCGGCCTTTTCAGGCTCCCGTGCAGGCCCGCCCGTACTCGTGATTACCATTGCGGGACGGATAACTCGTTCTCCCATCTTATAACCCTGCTGGTAGACCTTCACAACCGTCTCTTCAGGGACGGTTTCATCTTGCTCGGTCCCAACAGCTTGGTGTTGCATTGCATCAAAAGGCGTGCCCATTGCTTCAACTTGAACAACCTTGTGCTTTTCCAAAATCTGCAAGAACTTGTTCTGGGTAGCCTCGACGCCCTGTATCAGATTACCGCTTTCGCCCGATTCTTTCGCATGATTAATCGCACGCTCAAGATCATCAAGTGCAGGAAGCAAGTCGGTCACGAGCTTTTCAGATGCGCGGGTTCGTTCAGACTCGCGTTCAGAAGCAGTTCGCTTGCGGTAATTATCCCACTCAGCCTGCAACCTCGCATAACGATCACGAAGGTCAGTTACCTCGGCGGTAATGGCATCAAAAAGATTCGGGGCGTTTTCGTCCTGTGCTTCATCAGCAGTCTTGCCATCGTCTTTCAGAGTCTGAGCGTCACCGTCTTGTGCCTGCTCGATTTCTGGCTCGAGAACTTCCGCTACAACCTCTTCAGACTGCATTTCTTCCGTTGGCTCATCTGCGCTGGGGCCGCCGTCTGCGGCAGACCCCCTGCGCGAATGATCTTTTTTACCGGCAGCCATGGCTAGTTGCCTTTGTTGCTGTCATCATCGACGACTTCATAATCCGCATCGACCACGTCATCGTTCGAGGCACCGCCGTTCGTGTCATATGCGCCGCTTGCCGCATTGCCAGGCTGCTGGTCTGCGCCCGGCTGCTGGCCATTGCCATAAGCCACCTCGGCGAGCTTATAGCTTGCCTGTTGCAGTGCCTCGGTCTTGGCCTTGATATCATCGATATCCTCGCCGTCAAGCGAAGTCTTGACTGCGGCGATTGCGCTCTCGACTTCGTCCTTGATTGCCTGCGGAACCTTGTCACCAAGATCCTTCAAGGTTTTCTCGGTCGCATATACAATGGAGTCAGCCTGATTACGCGTCTCGACCTCGTTTTTACGAGCTTCGTCTTCAGCTGCATGATCCTTTGCGTCAGATACCATGCGGTCGACTTCATCATCAGAAAGCGCCGTTGAACCCGAAATGGTGATCTTCTGCTCTTGGCCCGTACCCAGATCCTTGGCAGAAACGTTCACGATGCCGTTAGCGTCGATGTCGAAGGTCACCTCGATTTGCGGAATACCACGAGGCGCCGCAGGGATACCGGTGAGCTGGAATCGACCCAACGTCTTATTGTCACGTGCAAATTCGCGTTCACCCTGCAAGACATGAATCTCCACAGAGGTCTGGCTGTCGGCCGCGGTGGAATACACCTCGGTCTTGCGCGTCGGTATAGTCGTGTTACGGTCAATCATCTTGGTCATGACGCCACCCATGGTCTCGACACCCAAAGAAAGCGGGGTCACGTCGAGCAGCAGGATGCCCTCAACATCGCCACCAAGGACGCCACCTTGGATGGATGCACCAATCGCAACGACCTCATCGGGATTAACGCCCATATGCGGATCCTTGCCCGTAATCTTTTTAACCTCTTCTTGCACGGCAGGCATGCGGGTCGACCCACCAACGAGAATAACCTCATCAAGGTCGCCGCTTGAAAGACCAGCATCGCGCATGGCCGTAGAAACAGGCGTCTTACAACGATCGAGCAGGTCAGATGTAATGCGCTCGAATTCTGCGCGCGTCAACGAATAGTCAAGATGAACCGGATTGCCATCGACAGCCGTGATGAAGGGCAGGTTAATGGCAGCCTGCTGCGTATTGGAAAGTTCCATCTTTGCCTTTTCGGCAGCTTCCTTCAAGCGCTGAAGTGCCATCTTGTCTGTGCGAAGATCAACACCCTGGTCAGCCTTGAACTTATCGGCAAGCCAATCGATAATGCGCTGATCCCAGTCATCGCCACCAAGATGATTATCGCCTGCGGTCGCAAGAACTTCAAAGACGCCGTCGCCCATTTCCAAGATGGAAACGTCGAACGTGCCGCCGCCTAGGTCAAAGACGAGAATCTTCTCATCTTCGCCCTTTTTGTCCAAGCCATAAGCCAAAGCTGCCGCTGTCGGCTCGTTGATAATGCGCTTAACATCAAGACCGGCAATCTTGCCAGCGTCCTTAGTCGCCTGGCGCTGCGCATCGTTGAAGTAAGCAGGGACAGTGATAACAGCCTCTGTCACCGATTCACCCAGATATTTTTCTGCATCAGCTTTAAGCTTTTGCAGAACCATTGCGGAAATCTCCTCGGGCGTGTAGTCGTGTCCGTCGATCTGGACCATATTACGTCCATCTTTGCCTTGCACGACGTTGTATGCGACCGTGCCACGTTCAGATGAGGTCTCTGAATAGTTACGACCGATGAAACGCTTGATGGAGGCAACGGTGTTTTCAGGATTGGTAACCGCCTGATTCTTTGCCGCCTTGCCAACAACACGCTCGCCGTCCTTACGAAAACCAACGACCGACGGAGTGGTGCGATCGCCCTCAGCATTGACGATAATCGTGGGCTCGCCGCCCTCGAGAACCGCCATAGCAGAATTTGTAGTGCCAAGGTCGATGCCGATAATCTTGCTCATTTGAATACCCTTTCTATTGAGAGTGCTCTTTCGTTTTGTGATGGTTATGATGAAATCTAAGTCTATCTATGTCAAGTTTCCTAAACCGTTTTCAGCTAATTGTTACCTTAGCGTCACCGGTAGATTTTCTGCTGGTAATGAAAGACCTTCCAAACACACCGATAATTCCAGATTTCCTATTGCCATATGCAGCTCATACCGCTATTTTGTGCTAGCGACATATTGGGAAAGAGGAAAGGCTTATTTTATGCCCCAGCCAACAATTGACACCGATGAATGCTCTGGATGCGGCATCTGCGTTGACACTTGCCCGAATGGCGTGCTCGATATAGTCGGCAGCACGGCTTCGGTTGTCAACGAGGATAGCTGCGATGGTTGCGGCGAGTGCATGGAAGAGTGCCCGCTCGGCGCGATTGATGTAGACGAAGATTAATCTACTTTCCGACTGGTGACGCCGGTCTCACACGATGATCATCGTCACCAGCGGAATCGTAATAAAACTTATTGCAGTCGTAAGAAATGTGCACTGTGACATCGTCTTCAGGTCACCGCCATACGTAAGGCACATGACGGTTCCCAACGCAGCTGCCGGCATTGCCGAAACAAGCGTGAGCGTTGCCAGGATCTGCGGATCACTCAAAAAGAACCCACCTATGACATAGACAATGGCAGGAGCCACTATCAGGCGTCCAAAAGTCGTTATATAGACCCAGCCATTATTTACCATGGACTTGATCTGATAACGAGCAAGGGTTGAGCCGATAACGAGCATGCTCGCAGGAGCAGTCATACCTCCAAGCAAGCTGCAGGTGCGCCCGACTATGCCCGAATCAGTAATATGGGCAAACGCAAGGACGAGGGCAATGACGCAGGCTGCCATAGTGGGACTTAGCAGGTTTTTGCGCATATAAGCTAACTGCTCGCTCTTCGTTAGACGTTTGGTGCCCGTGCTCGAAATCATCCAAGCCCCCACACTGAACACGAAGATGTTGAAAAAGATATTGTAGATTGATGCATAGAGCACCGAATCTTCACCCAGGATTGCCGCGCATACCGCAAACCCTATAAAACCAGTGTTCCCAAAAGAAATGACAAACGCGTGCACGCCGCGCATGCTTCTCTCAACTCTGTAAACACGGCTCGCAAGCATGCCAGCTGCAAAGATAAAGATATAGGTCAGTGCCGAGACACCTGCGGTCTGAAGTATTGAGACGGCATCAGGGAGACTCGAATTCGAAAGAACCGCATTCAGCACCATCGCCGGGCACGTAATGGTCATGATGACGCGCGAAAGCGCCGTATCAAACGAATCGTCGGTTATCCTAAGCTTACGCGCAAGATATCCCAACGCAATCGTGATAAAGAGCACGACCATCGTTGAACCCGCATTAATAAATGACTCCATGCGTTCCCTCGCGACCTTTAGGCGATCGCGTACTCCATAACGTAATCATTCATCTCATAACCACCGCCGACGCTGCTGTTCACAAGGGCGATACGCTCGAATCCCATATGATCATAGCGTTCAAGGCTGGCGACATTATCACGTGCGCAGGTCAGCCGTATGCGATTAAAGCCAAGTTCTTGGGCACGTTGTTTCACAAACTCGAATTCGGCGCGTCCGTAGCCCTTTCCACGCACCTCTTTTGACAGGTACAGCTTGCTCAAGAACAAGTATTCCTCATCGGGTTTAATGCCGATAAAGCCAATATGTTTTCCTGATTCGACCTCATCGACGAAATAGTATTCGTATCCTTCATCGGCTATCGCCGTTGTAAGCGTTTCGGTCGAAAGTAGGTAATTCGCCAGGTATTCGACTTTCTCAGGAGAATGAAGTGTTAGAAAGTACTCCCTGAAGATGCCCTCTGCGAAAATCGCGAGTTCGGCAATTTGTTCGGGATCCTCCACTTGCCTGTAATCCAAACCTGCCAATGGTTTCACTTCCCTTTCAGCGACACATTAAAACGGGCCCGGGCGTCTGCCCGAGCCCGTTCGACTCAAACACACTATCGTCTTGCGTTATGCAACGGCCTTTTGGGCAAGCTTGCAAAGCTCGGCGAAAGACTCAGGATCATTGATCGCCATATCGGAGAGGACCTTGCGGTCGAGCTCGATACCGGCAGCCTTCAGTCCATGCATGAAAACCGAATAGGAAAGCCCGTTGATGCGAGCTGCGGCATTGATGCGCGTGATCCACAGACGACGAATCTCGCGTTTCTTATTGCGGCGGTCGCGGTATGCATACTGAAGAGAATGCTGAACTTGCTCTTTTGCCGCGCGATACTGACGAGACTTAGCTCCGTAATAGCCCTTCGCGCGTTTAAATACGGTGCGGCGCTTCTTCTTGGCGCTTACTGCGCGCTTGACACGTGCCATGTATATCAACTCCTACTAACTAAAATGGTTATGGGACTCAAGCGCTCTACGCCTTGCCCAGATTCTTCTTGATAACCTTGACGTCGGCTGCTTTTACTTCGGTTTCCTGACGGAAATTACGCTTACGCTTCTGGGATTTCTTGGTAAGAATGTGGCTCTTGAATGCCTTGCCACGCATTATCTTGCCAGACCCCGTAACACGGAAGCGCTTGGCAGTGCCTCTATGAGTCTTCATCTTAGGCATGGTGCTTACTCCTTAACTTCATTATCATCGCTGGTACTCTTGCGCGCATCTTTAGGAAGCGGCGCAACCATCATATGCATGTTGCGTCCTTCCATCTTGGGCTGTTGTTCGACGACTGCAAGGTCTTTGAGATCGTCAGAAAGCCTCTCGAGGATGGTCAGACCCTGCTCGGGATGAGCCATCTCGCGGCCGCGGAACATGATGGTGATCTTCACCTTGTTGCCCTTGGCAAGAAAACGGAGCACGTGACCTTTCTTGGTCTCATAATCGCCCGTATCGATCTTGGGACGAAACTTCATTTCCTTGATTTCGATTTTTGTCTGATTCTTGCGAGCCTTCTTTTCCTTGACCGCTTGCTCGTATTTGAACTTGCCATAGTCCATAATGCGGCAAACAGGCGGATCAGCATTAGGCGCAATCTCAACCAAATCAAGATTCTGGTCTTCGGCGATACGCTGAGCAGCGGCATTATCGAAAATGCCGAACTGGCTGCCGTCAACGCCAATAACGCGAATCTTGGGCGCGCGGATTTCATCATTGATCCGTGACTCTTGAGTTGCTATGACGAACACCTCCAAATAAAAAACCTGTCGGCTGCATTCAGCTGACAGGCACTCGTGAAACATCCCCTTGCCAGGGATGGTATGCAAGAGACCAGACAACTGAGCACATGCCCGTCGAAAGGTGGAAGGCTGCTTGAGGCACCCTTCACTTGAAAAGATACGGTCGATAGTTTACACGCGTCGGTTCGCAAACGCAAGGTTTACTTAACGCAAATCAATACTCATAGAGCGAATAACGCTATTATCATGCAGCGCTGCTCCCGCGGTATGATCATATGTTTCTGTAATTTTCCACGTCGTGGGCGCATCGGTACGGTTTGTCGAGCCACTGAACTCGGCTTGTTCACGCCCTGCAGTATCGCGGGAAATCACAGCGTTCTGATTTTTCGTGGTGTCAAGCTGAGCAGCGTCGACCGCAGCACTGTCGATGCCAACTCCCGCGAGCAACGAGGACGCAACCGTGCCATTGGCAGCAAGCTCGTCAAACTGAGCATCGGCAACGCCATATGCATCCAAGTCGAATGTTGCAAGCGTGTAGATTATCTTGCCTTCTTGATTGAGGCCGAAAGAAATACTTGCAATGACTTCTCCGTTAGAGCCGACAAGCCATGCATTGCGCATGGTTTTGAGCTCCGGCAAAGTCGCATCCGCTGCAGCCGTCGCCTGCGCGTCAAGCGAGAAAACGCCACCGCATGCAGCAGCAGCTTCTTCGGGCGTCATACCAAAGCACGTAGCAAAATCGGGAACCTGCCCGGCGTCGATCGGCTTGAAGGCAGCTTTACCCGTCCCGGCCTCAGGCGTGTGAAGCGCTTCTGCGTCTGGCTGCTTGACATCTGGAGACATGCTGTTGCGCCAAACGAAAACACCAATGGCCGCGCCAAGGATCAAAAGTACGATAAGGAAGAAAACGAGCACGCGACGCAGACGACGGCGCCTGCGCGCTGCCCTCTCGTAAAGAAACTCCTCATCTTCCTCATCAAAATATTCGACGGGTTCTTCATCTGAGATTTCGAAAGACTCGGGAAGTTCGTCGACTTCCCCTTCATCCGCAAGCTCGTCATTTTCGTCAGCAGAATCGAACATATCGTCGACACCCACGACCGCATCAGATGGAATTTCATCAGGGTCAAGCTCTTCGGCGTCCGGATGCGAACGAAGGGCATAGGTGGCATCGGACTTTATATCCTGCATCATCGCGTCTGTCTGCTCGTCGATATCAGCAGACGGTTCGTCTTGTCCTTCCGCATCGGAAGAAACGTCTTGGTCAATCAGCTCTTCATCCACGGCCTGATCATCGTCATTATCGAGACAATCGTCATTGATTTCATGCTCGCTCATGCCATAACCCCTATACGAAGTGAACCCAGCTATTAACAATATACAATATCGCGGCCGCTGTTATGAGGAGCGCTAGAACAATCAGGAACTTATGTCCGTTGCTCATCGACTCGCGTTTGTTCAGCCCGTGAAAATCCTCTTCTTCTTTAGCTGTCATCCCGAGACTAGATGATTCATGCTCTGTTTGCGCCCGGGCCTGTCGTTCGCGAGCGCGAGCCTGCTCTTCACGCTGCTCAATATCCTCGATATGACTCAGTTGGCCCATGTCATCATTTCCCACATCTTATTAAGATCAACACAAAAGGCGCGCTTTTATCCCTTGCTCACGACATCTGCAACCGAGCGCACGACATTGTGGGTGATGGGCTTCCATTCCACCTTCTTGAAGACAGCTATCAGCGCAATGGGGACGTAGGTAAGCATGAAAACCGGGAAGGTGAAGATATATTTTATCTTATCCCAGTTCTTGGCGTGAATATGCTTCCATTCGGTTATGGTCGTAAGCACCCCGAATACGAGCATGACGACAGCAAAGCTCAAGAAACAGCTGCCCAAAGAGATAACCGACGTCACGATGGTTGCTCGGGCCTCTGCATAAGCAAGCATGACAGAGACCTCGCTGGTATTAAAGGAGCTAAGCGCATCGCCTTCGAATATCGAACCGGTCATCATGGCAGTCGCCACCGTAAACCAATTTGCATCCGACGATGCCGCGCCCACGACGCTCGATGTGCCAGCGGCAACGGTCTGAACCGATGCTGCTATGCCCACCATCTGAACAATACCTGTGAGGCAAAACACCAGGTTAATCGCAAAACCCGCCACCGTAAGAAGCATTGCAGGGGCAATCGTCATGAACATGTCATAACAAGCAAATTTGCTCGTCTCCCCTTTGAAAATTCCACGGAAAAGGTTATTGCCATATTTGAGCAATACCTGGTAGAAGCCCTTTGCCCAGCGCATGCGCTGACGCCATGAGTCCTTCATCGTCGTTGGCTGCTCATCATAAACATAGGCATCCGCACAATAGCCGATACGAATACCATGAGAAATACAATCAGTTGAGAATTCGATGTCCTCGGTAAGCAAGTGATGGATCCACCCGCCATTCGATTCGAGGATATCCGCGCTTATCATAAAGCCTGTGCCGCTGATGGCGCATGAGCTTCCCATCATATAGCGCGCATTGGAGAGGAATTTCGCCTCTCGCAAAAACCACAACGCGCTGCCTGCCGAAATCCAGTTCGAATCGTAGTTCTTCGAATTACGATAGCAAGTCAGAACCTGATATCCACGATTCATTCCACGGTTCATCGCAGCAACGAACCCGGGATCGAGCACGTTATCGGCATCAAAGACAAAATATCCATCGTAGTCCGTTCGCCCGGATTCATCGCCGTGCAAGACACGAATACGGTTGAGCGCAAAGTCAAGCGCGTGACTCTTGCCGACAACCAGGCGATCGTTGCGTATGAGCACCTCTGCGCCGGCTTCTCTTGCAACCTCAGCGGTGTTGTCCGTACAGTTATCCGCAATAACGTAAACATCCACCAAGCCCGCTGGGTAATCCTGATTTTTGACGCTCTGCACGAGCTCGCCGATAACGGCCGCCTCATTTCGACCGGCAATCATCACCGCGAAGCGATTGAACCGTTCATCTGGAATACTCACGACCTTGCGGCGATGGTCTTTGACCAAAACGATAACAGCGTAAACAGCCTGGTACATATAGCACAGGCTGAACACGAAGAATAAGAACAAATTGAAGGTGTTGACGAAAGCCGCCATATCCTTGTTGCAATACCCCTTAAGACATCTATCGAAAAATCGTTGTTGCATTGTAATGCAATCAGATAGCAAGCGCCAATGGATTCACATAACCCTCGCAGTCCACCAAACCACCAGTTCAGTCTGACGTGCGGCAATCATATGTTTGCCTTTCAGCGAAACTTGGTTT
Source organism: uncultured Coriobacteriaceae bacterium (assembly GCA_964435565.1). GTDB lineage: Bacteria > Actinomycetota > Coriobacteriia > Coriobacteriales > QAMH01 > QAMH01. The sequence continues at coordinate 4,794 of CAYSZR010000006.1, read as the reverse complement.
TATCCCGTAATCTTGGGTGTGCAAACGAACCGAAACAGGAGACGGAGGCACAATTGCCAGCGTCTTCCAAAGTGATTGATGAGGAGGAATCATGAGCACATTCACACTTATAACAAGCTCGTGCTCACTCGTATCACTCGGATTAGCATTGATAACGTTCAGCCGAAGAGTACGACGCAAGATACGCTGGAGACGGCGCGCCCGAAAACGGGCGTGTACCGCAGCCTGCGACTTTAGGAAACCATATTTTAATTCTGTCGCTCCATCTGTAGCAGCCTACGACCCATCTCTTTATACTGCCCAGGATCGAGCCGTTCGCCGCGCACAGTCGGAGCGATATCACAAGCGGCGAGAAGCTCGTCGACAAGCTGCCTTTCGTAACGGCTCTGCATAGAATTTCGGATGTTCTTGCGACGTTGCGCGAAAGCGGCGTCTGCCAGATTCGATGCCGCCTCGAGAAGTTCGAAGTCTATCGGGTCTGCACAGCGTTCGATATGCACGACAGAACTTTCGATATGCGGGGCCGGCATAAAACAAGCCGCAGGCACCTGGAAACGGTCCGTGACATCTGCGAGCAGACGAAGCTTAACCGTGTATGCCCCGTATTCCTTGGTCCCAGGCTGAGCGCACATTCGATCAGCAACCTCGCTTTGCACCATAACCGTCATCGCATCGATAAATTCAAATCTCTGCAACCAGTCGAGAACAACCGTAGCGGCAATACCATAAGGAAGGTTCGAGACAAGCTGATATGGAAGCGTGCTTCCAACTTTCTGAACAGCCCTCTCGATATCGGCCCGATCGACTCTAAGCGCATCGCCTTGCAGCAATACAAAACGGTCGGCATGCGATGCCGTCGTATATGCGAGCACGTCGGCAAGATCGAAATCACGCTCGATCGCCACTACCTGCACGCGATCGAGCAAGGCAAGGGTCAGCGTGCCGATTCCCGGCCCTATCTCGAGCACGGTGCCCACGCAGTCATCGCAAGGGCTATCTGCAAGTTTTGCCAGGCGCATGATATTCCCAATGACATTATCATCGATCAGAAAATTCTGTCCCAGCGCATGCTTTGCGCTTAGCCCGAAGCGTTCGAGGATTTCTCGCGTTGAACGCGGATTAGCCAACGTCGAATATGGCATTACAGACCTTCCCGTGCGCTGGCAAACACCTGCTCAACCAAGTCTGGCGCACTTCTCAGATCATAGTCATCGCCGATCATGCGATGGATACGTTCGGGCGTGATCCGCAGATTCGCGCAATTTAGAGCAGACGTGCAGATTGTTTCAAGCGGTCCAGAACCAAATGGATCGCCGCCGTCGCCGATAACGATAAGATGCGCGGGGCGTTTCGTGGGCACGTCCCTCTCAAGAATGTATTTTCGCGCCCAATACATCTGGCACCTATCGAGAGCCGCCTTGAGCCAGCCCGAGGGGCCAGCAAAATATACAGGGGCGACAAGCACGAAGGCATCGCAGGATTCCATATGCTTAGAGAGTACTCCCCATCCATCGTTCGCTATGACGCACGAACCCGTTTTCTGGCAAGCCCCGCATCCCGTACACGCAGCGACCGGATACTTCGAAAGCTCGTAGAGCGTTACCTCTGCACCACGATCACGTGCGATTCGAGCAAGCTCGGCGGCTAACTGGGATGATTTTCCATGTTCGTGCGGCGACCCTACGAGCATCAGTATCTCTGGTTGTCCGTTGACCATATCGAGCCTTCCCTATCCTCGTTTTCCGTCAAGAAGCCCTATGGCATTATTGTATACACGCTCTGCAAACTGCGTCTCATCCATACCGTTTTGAAGCACGAGCGGGTCCATCGTACAGATATCGTCTAAGGCGACATCCTGACCAAGATCGACTTGGCGGGGCGAGACAAGCTCTTGCATACGTGCTTGCCCCGAATAGCCAAAACAATCCATAAGCATCCGCAGCGTGAACACAGTCTGATCTGGCATGCAGACCGTGCCACGCAAAGGCTCAGGCGCCATGTAGGGCGCATCCGTTTCGGTCAATAGACGATCGACGGGGATATCAAGAACCGCCCGACGTGTATACCAGCTTTTGCGAAACGTTAGCGGTCCGCCAAGCGCAATGAAACAACCAAGATCAAGAAACGGCTTCAGCTCTTCGCGGCCCAGGTTAAAACAATGGACGATACACCCTGCCCTTGGTATTCCTTCGCGAAGGAGTATCTTGACCGCGTCATCGTGCGCCTCGCGCAAATGCAGGCTCACCGGCACGCCCATCTCGTTGGCTATGTGCAGCTGCTGGGCAAACACGTCGCGTTGTGTATCACGCGGGCTCAGGTCGTAATGATAATCAAGCCCGATTTCGCCCAAGCAGGACGTTTCCGGCCGCGCGAGCAGATCCTCCATAACGACTTTTGCGTCAATCCAATGCTTGGCATTATGGGGATGCACGCCAACCGCATAACGTATATGCGGAAGCAGCGTGCCTTGCATCCCCCAAGTATCAAGCAACTCTCGAGCTTGACCCAACCAAAGATCATGCGCTTCATAAGCACCTCGTGCAGACACCAAGGCGCAATCCTCTTCAGACTCTTGAGGGCGTTCGGCCGGATCAGTCATACAGCATATAAACCCGACGCCATGCGCAGCAGCACGCGCAAGAGCGTAGGCAGGATTGGCAAGCATATTCAAATGGCAGTGCGTGTCGGCAGCATGCGCCGCTTCGGGCAGAGGAGGAGCTGACTTTATCTTGCCTTTAGAGCTGCGAAAACAGACATCGTCCGCTTCGAGATACTTGAAATCCCCGCGTCCCATTACTTGGAAAGCCGCGGAAAGAGGGCATCGCCCTTAGTGACGACATTGCCAGCAGGCAGGCAACCCCATTTCGAAAGCTCGGCGGCATTGTCGACTTCACACGGATCATCCAGGCTCAAGCGCTTCCAAAGTTCGGTAGATGTGCTTGGCATGAAAGGCGCGAGCAGCAGCGCGCTGATACGGCAGACCTCAAGCGCGTTATACAGCACGAAAGCAAGCTCCCCACGCGTTTCCTCGCTTTTTGCAAGATTCCACGGAGCGCTATCCTCGACATAGAGATTGGCGCGATGAAGTAATTCCATAATCGCGGCAGTCGCAGCACAGAAGTCTATATCATCCATGCGCGCGGCATATGATTCATATAGCCCGCTTGCCATTTCGGCAAGAGGGTTGTCAGCGTCTGCAAGTTCTACAGGGGCCTCGGGCACTTTACCGTCAAAATACTTAATGGTCATATTGCTCACGCGGCTAAACAAATTGCCATACGTATTAGCAAGATCGGCGTTATAGACCTGCGTGATGCGTTCGTGGCCAATATTGCCATCAGAGCCAAAAGCGACATCGCTCATGAAATAGTAGCGATAGGCATCGACGCCGTAGCGCTCGACGAGTTCGCGCGGGTACAGTGCGTTACCTTTCGATTTGCTCATCTTTGAGCCGTCCGCCGCCATCAAGAACCCGTGCGCAAACACATGCTGCGGGCACTCCATGCCAGCGGCCATGAGCATGGCAGGCCAAATGACACAGTGGAAACGAATGATGTCCTTGCCCACAAAATGATAATTCGCGGGCCACCACGTATCAAATTTCTCAAGGTCATCGCTACCATAGCCAAGCGCCGTAA
>CAYSZR010000006.1:0-1146 GCA_964435565.1 uncultured Coriobacteriaceae bacterium | reverse complement strand
GAATTTTTGGAAGAGACGCTCATCCTCGGAAAGATAGCCAAGCGCCGTAATGTAGTTAATCAACGCATCGACCCACACATATGTGACATGGTCGGTATCAAACGGCAAGGGCACGCCCCAGTCAAATGCCGTGCGGCTGACGGAGAGATCATGCATTCCGCCCTCTATAAAAGCACGAACTTCATTTTCTCGAATCTGAGGACGAATGAACCCAGGGTGCTCATCGTAAAAGGCAAGAAGCTTATCCCCAAAATCAGAAAGTTTGAAAAACCAGTTCTCCTCATGAACGGTATGCACATCACGCCCGCACTCAGGACATTTGCCATCCACGAGTTCGCCTTCGGTGTATTGCGTCTCACATGGCGTGCAATAAAAACCATCATAGGTGCCTTTGTATAAATAACCGTTGTCATAGAGCTTCTGCATAAACTGCGAAACACCCGCCATATGCCGTTCTTGCGTGGTGCGGATAAAATCGTCGTTGCTGATATTCAGCTCTTCCCACAGGCTCGTGAACTGCAGAACCTGGCTATCGCACCACTGCTGCGGAGTCATGCCGTGTTCTTCTGCCGCCGTCGCGACCTTTTCACCATGCTCGTCGAGCCCAGTAAGAAATCGTACGTCCTTACCCGCCATACGTTGAAAACGCGCAATGGTGTCTGCGGCAGTTGTTGTATAAGCGGTTCCAATATGCGGCTCGCCATTAACGTAGTAAATAGGCGTGGTTATATAAAACGGTCTTTTGTTCATGTACGTACTATCCTCACTTTTCAGATACGACGGCTTCTGATTATACCTATAACTGTGTGACCTGATACATCGATAATCTCTGCATAATCAAACGGCTCTCACCCATTCTTGGTGATGTTAAGACCAGTATATTTATCATATTCACCCAGGCGTGATGACCAAGCACCCCGTGCATAAGCGAAACTACACATGTTGGCACACCAACAACATATGCCAACGCAAGAGGATGGGTCACAAAAACCGGATGCAGTTCAAACCCCGATGAACACTCCTTTGCATCTTAGAACTCCAGCCTCGATTACCTTTAGAAGCCCTGCCAATCCCTCTGGTGGGGCTTCCCCCTTTACAGGAACCCACCCATGCGATGCATCTTATAAACAATTTTTGGCCCTTGGG
>CAYSZR010000005.1:47752-55207 GCA_964435565.1 uncultured Coriobacteriaceae bacterium | reverse complement strand
AAATCTTACCGGCGATATCGATGACATAGGCGCCGGCATAGCAGTTTTCCGGCAACTCGGAGCGAAATGCATCCATATCGGCGATGATCGCGTCATAGGCAGAAGCCGTGCCAGATGCGCTGCCCTCGGCAATCAAACGCGCAACCTGCAAATAGCGCACGGCAACCGATGTCGCGAAGATATCCATCTGATTACCTGCGTCGTTGATATAGAACTCGCGCGTCACATCATAGCCCGCAAACGAGAGCACGTTGCCCATTGCATCACCGAGCGCGGCCCAGCGGCCATGCCCCAAATGCATAGGCCCTGTCGGATTAGCCGAGATGAATTCGAGATCGACCTTGACCCCGTTTCCATCGTCGCCCTGACCATAATCAGCGTCATACTCACGCACCGTTCGAAACACGCCCTGCAAAGCCGCATTCGAAAGCTTTATATTGATGAAGCCCGGGCCAGCGATCTCGACCGAAGCAATTTCGGAAGCAGCTTCGACATGCGCCGCGATGATTTCGGCTATATCGTGTGGGGCCCGATGTGCCTGCTTGGCGCATCTTAAGGCGATTGAAGATGCCCAGTCTCCATGTGACAGGTCGCGGGGTCGCTCCACTCCAGGGTCAACCGTTCCATCTATAGACAGCTCGCCTGCGCTTATCGCAGCGTTTAGCGCGGAAGTAACGAGATTCTCAACTAGTTCGTGCACGGGTATTCGCATTCCTTTCAAGCAATACTGACATAGCCAATTATTGTACCCGAATACAGGCATATTTGAGGTATTTCCTATGGTATTGGCTGCAGACGGCGCCAGGCATAAACAAAGGATACGAAAACACGCCTCGACGCTGATTTATACACCGCATATCGCGAGCGCATCGATGTCGCGCAGATATTCGATAACAGAAGGCAAAGTTGCAGTACTGATCTGCGCGATGGTGCATCTGCGATGTGCATACACGATAAGCGAGGCATCGATAGCGTCGACCGCCGTTCCCCCGATAGAAAGCAAGGGCATCATATCGCCATGGCGCAAATCAGCCTGCCCCAACGCGTCAAAAGCGATTTGAGGAACTTTATCTGCGATAAGATCCAGGTCGGCACCGCGAGAGAACACAAGCGGGAAAACAACGCGTTGCCAAGGCGGCATAACGGTCACAGGAGTGGTGTTTAGCACGGAGTTAGGGATTACGTGATCGTTTCCAAGCCTGTCGTGCACCTTCATGACACGCCAGGTAATATCTTTAACCTCGCCGTGCATGGTTCCGATCGTGACCCAGTCGCCAATCGCGATATCGCGTGAAAGCGATATCTGGAACCCGCCTATAAGACTTGAAATGGTATTTTGCAGACCAAGGGATAATGCAATGCCGCCGATACCGAGCGCGCCCCATAAGACGGACGCATCAAAGCCGACGCACAAGCTAAGCACAGTGGATATTCCAAGTATCCAAACGATGACGCGGATGATGTTCTTGAATATCGACCCACCGACTTCACCACCTGTCGTGCGATCGAGCATATGATGTATTGCGCGAACAAGTATATGCGCGAACACGGCAGTGAGAATGAGAATGACAATAGCGGCGAGCAGCACCGCCAGATAGCCGCCCGCCTGATATAAATCTGTACGTTCAATGCTTCCCATACACACATCCAAAAACGCGAGGTTTTAGCCAGCGTACTCAATTAATTTAGCAGCGACCTGTTTCTTCCGCGACAAAACGCCCGGCATCCATACGGGGCCATCGTCAAATGAGATCCCGAATGCATCGGCAATAAACCCAGTATCGCCTGCAGCGATAAAATCACTGCCCTCGACGATGATGTCCGTCAGCAGCATAAGTGCTGCATCATATCCGCCCTCTGCTTGTATCTTGGTCACTTCTGCAGAAATCTCGGACACACGCGCACGAAGTCCCGCAAGATCGACAGTCTCGTATTGGGCAATCCAACATTTTTTGCCGCCGAAATTGAACTCCTTGGAATCCCTGTTACATATATCTCGGACAGAAACGTCATCATCTCCGCCACGTGACTTGAATATCTTCATACCAAACTCTACAGGGTCGACACCAAGTATCTTGGCCAACTTCTCGACATAACGCTTATCCTTCTCCGTAGCCGTCGGTGATTTGAGAATAACCGTGTCGGTGAGGATAGCGGAAAGCAGACAGGCTGAAATCTGCTTATCCGTAGCGATGCCGTAACGGTCGTACAGCATGGTGATAATGGAAGTCGTTGACCCCCAGGGCAGATTCAGAAAAGTAATCGGGGATGCAGTCGAGATATCCGCGATGCGATGGTGATCGATGATTTCGATGATTTCTGCCTCGTCGAGCCCGTCGACTGCCTGACCGAGCTCGTTATGGTCGACAAGAACGACTTTATCACCTTGCGCGACCCGCTCTATACGTTTGGGAGCCTCGATCCCGTATTCATCGAACAGCATGACGCTTTCAGCCGGCAGGTCACCCAGACATACAGGGACGTACTCGTTTTCAGCATCAAGTATGTTTTTGAGATTGGCGAACGTATATGCCGCCATAATCGAATCATTGTCGGGGTTCTTGTGCCCGACCACATAAATCTGCGCCATCGAAACTCCTTAATCGTAGGTGTATGGGATTATAACGCTAGCCATATGAAACGTGCGATACGAGCGTGGATGCGATCATATCTAACCGATCTTGACGAGCGGGGCATATCCTTTGAGCAAAGTCTTGACCTTGCCGCTCTTCTTGAAATAGATGGATATCTTATCACCCTCGACCTTGACGACACTACCTTGACCGAAGGTCTTATGGTCGACTGTGTCTCCTTCGGCAAAATCTCCCGCAGGAGTCTGGTTGACAGCAGAAGCAGAGCTTCTGTTACTCGAAGCAGCAGAATAACCACCGCTCCCGTAAACATGGCCGCCATACATGTCTTCACCCTGGCCACTACCTGCTATACCGCGCCTGTCACCGCGTTTTTCCCAGCCGCTTCCCTCAAGACCCATTGAACCGACGCCCTCGTGCAGAAGAAGATCTTGCGGTATTTCATTAATGAAGCGACTGCAGGCATTCGCCTGAAGATCGTTATAGATGCGACGACGGGCTGCATAGGTGAGAAAAAGACGCTTGCGGGCACGTGTTATGGCAACGTACGCCAGCCTCCGCTCCTCTTCAATCCCGTTTTCCATCATCGATGCCGTATGCGGAAAGATAGATTCTTCCATACCCGCCACAAAGACATTATCAAACTCGAGTCCCTTTGCAGAATGGACGGTCATAAACGTCACGCAATCACGCTCGTCTGTTCCAAGCGAATCAAGATCGGTACGTAAGCTCAGCCATTCCATGAAATCGGAAAGAAGGGGCTCATGAAAACCATGCTCCTCGTCACCTGTACCGACCGAGGCAATTCGATCGGCATGATCGGGAACAAGCTCGTGTTCTTCCGCATATTCGCGCACGACGTTCATAAACTCGTGGATGTTTTCTATACGTCCCCGCGCATCGTCATTATTCTGAGACTCCAACACAGAGACGATCTGGGTCTTCTCGATGATCATGTCGACAACGGAACATAGATCGCCGCTATATGCCGAAAGCTCATCGACAAGCGCGATAAATCCGACTAGCGCGCGCTTTGCCGCAGCGCGGCATGCAGGATCGAGCGCCTCTTCACGTGCGGCCTGCAAAAAGGGAATGCCCCGCTGCATGGCAGTCATCGATATACGCTCGATAGTCGTTTTGCCAATGCCACGCCGTGGGGTGTTGATAATCCGAACGCAACTCACATCGTCAGCTGGATTGACGATGACCTTGAGGTAAGCAGCCACATCACGAATCTCCGCTCGGTCGAAGAACCTTGTGCCGCCCACGATGCGATACGGTACCCCCGCACGCAAGAACATATCTTCAAGGATACGCGATTGCGCATTTGTTCGATAAAAGACCGCTGTTTCGTTATAGGGACTGCCATGGGCGTGCAGCTGCTCGCAGCGCGCTGCAATCCAGACGCCTTCATCGCGTTCATCTGCTGCAAGATAGAGGGCGGCTTTTTCGCCCTTTTGCCCCGTCGCGATAAGTTTTTTATCCTTACGCGCTTGGTTATGAGAGATGACAGCATTGGCGCATTCGAGAATCGTTTCGGTGGAGCGATAGTTTTCCTCAAGCTTGACCGTCTTTGTGTCAGGCCAGTCGCGCTCGAAATCTAGGATGTTGCGAACATCGGCACCGCGCCAGGAATAGATAGATTGGTCGTCATCGCCCACGACCATTAGATTGCCATAGCCGCGAGCGAGCATTTTCGTGATTTCATATTGCGCGGCATTGGTATCTTGGTATTCGTCAACCAGGATATAGCGGAAACGTCGTCCGTACGCATCGAGGATATCTTCATTGTCCTTGAAAAGCATATAGGCATTGAAGAGAAGGTCATCGAAATCCATGGCATTGGCGCGCTTCAGGCGCTGTTGATAGACCTTGAAAACCTGTGCAAAGACTTTATCAAACGGATCGCCTGAACGCGGTTTATACGAGTCTGCTGCAACAAGGTCGTTTTTTGCGGCAGAGATGCGCCCACGGATGGCATTTTCGGAATATTGACGCCCCGTGTAGTCGTAATCAGCCATAATCGCTTTGATAAGGCGTTTGCTGTCGTCAGCATCATAGATAGTGAAATCTTCGGTATAGCCAAGCAATCCCGCGTTTGCACGCAAGATACGCACGCACATGCTATGAAACGTGCATATCCACATCCCCTGCAGGCCGTTGGGAACAAGACGTCCCAAACGTTCTCGCATCTCATTTGCCGCCTTGTTCGTAAAGGTTACGGCAAGTATGTTCCACGGAGCGATATTCAGATCCTTGACAAGGTGGGCTATCCGGTATGTGAGCACGCGCGTCTTACCGCTGCCCGCTCCCGCCAAAACGAGAAGCGGCCCTTCGGTTGTCAAGACCGCTTCACGCTGTGCCGGATTCAAATCTGAAAGGTCAAGCACTACACTACCCTTTTGCCAACTGCGGCAGCGACCTGCTTAAGCTCTTCGAGCAGCTGTTCAAACTGTTCGATGGTGAGCTGCTGGGATGCATCGGATTTCGCAACCTTCGGATTGGGATGGACTTCGATCATGAGCGAATCGGCTCCTGCGGCAACAGCAGCCTTGGCAAGATCGCCGACCAGAGCCGTCTGACCTGCCGGATGGCTCACATCGACGCAGATGGGAAACATCGAGCGTTGATGCACAACGGGAATGGCGGAAATATCGAGCGTAAAACGCGTTGCCGTTTCAAAGGTGCGTATGCCGCGCTCACAGAGCATGACATTAGGATTGCCATATTGCGTGATGTATTCGACGGCAGAAAGCCATTCGTCTATGGTAGCCGCCATACCGCGTTTAAAAAGAATCGGCTGGTGTGATTGCTGCGTCGCAGCACCAATAACCTTAAGCAACTCAAAATTCGCCATATTGCGCGTGCCGATCTGGACGGCGTCGACGTGTTTGAGGACTTCGACGACATGCGTGGTATCCACAACTTCCGTCAATGTCTTGAGCCCGTATTTTCTTCCGGCCTCTTCCATAATCATGACGCCGTCAAGACCAAGCCCCTGAAATGAATAGGGACTGGTACGCGGCTTGAACGCGCCACCGCGAATCCACTTGAGACCCATTTCGCGCAACGCATGGGCAACCTCGTCAAATTGCTGGGCGCTTTCTATAGAGCAAGGGCCGGCGAGTATCGTGACGGTACCGGCTTCATGATAGGGCACATAGAGATCGCTCATGCGCGTATCTCCTTCATGACCTTGAGAATAGTCGAATAGATCTCACGAACGTCATCGTTGTACATGGGACCATCGTTACAACCTTCGAGCCGCGTGAATATCTCCTCCTCACGCTTTGGGTCGTATAAACCCATCTTCGCAGAAGGCTTGAGAGCGCGTATGGCAAGCGATTCTGCAGCACGTTTGTTAAGCAAGAAAACGATCTGATCATCGATCGAATCGATAACCTTGCGGTGCTGCTCGATTTCAACTTGAGATTGAGCTAAGTCTACTTCTGGCATTGTCTGTTCCTTTCCTTCATTCGATTCCCATAAGACACCATGCGATATGGTAATAGCTATCGTATACGCCGGCGCGTGCCGGAATTGCTAATCGATTTGCGCCCGCCTTTAACACGGTTTGTATTCCCAACATAATTGAGCACGATGTCATGGAAGAATTGGTTGTATATCCATGCAGCGAGCAATCCAAACCCGACGCCAATTGCCGCACCGGCAAGAATATCGGTTGGATATTCGACGCCTAGAAACGGACGCGTAAATGCGATGATAACCGCACCGATAAACGCCCAGGTTCCGAATCTGCGTCCATACGTCATCGCAATAATCATGGCACAGGCAAACGAAGTCGCTGCATGAAAGCTGGGGAACGAGGAGCCGACCCTGCTTACTCCCATAACAGCGCTGACACCTATACCCGCATCATAGGGACCCACACGTCCAACCATGGGCTTGATAATGAAACCGATTATGATACCGGTGATGATGACCGTAACGATGATCGTGACACCTATATGCCTTCTGCCGGGAAAGAAGAGCATAATGATTGCGAGGACGATCCATATGAAAGCGTAATTGCCCAAGGCCGAGACAAGTGCCACAACCTGAGTGAGTATTGGCAATCGTATCGATTGCAATGCGAGCATGATTCCCGCTTCCATTACCGCCTCCTTACCAGATCGCCATGTACCTTATACGGCCATAAATAATTTAATACCGAAAAAACCGAGGACAACGACACCAACGATAATGCGGTAAACACCGAAAGGAGCGAAATCGTTGTTTTTGATATAGCCCATAAGAAACTTGATAGACACGATGGATACGGCGAATGCCGTGATGATGCCCACGATCAAGACCGTGACTTCAGTCGACGTCATGATAAGACCAGCGGAAAAGAAGGTCTTGAAAGCCTTGACGATACCCCAGCCAAACATGATGGGTATGGCAAGGAAAAACGTGAATTCTGCAGCAGCCGTACGCGAACAGCCCGTCAACATGCCGCCGATGATCGTTGCACCGCTTCGGCTCGTACCAGGGATAATCGCAAGGCATTGGAACAAGCCGATTTTAATGGCAGCTTTCCAGTCTATCTCGTCGACCGTCTTAATATCGAACATCTCGTCCGGGCTCGGCTTGTGCTCGAGACGGCCGCTATCGTGAACGAACTGCACGTATTCTCGTCGGTTGCGCCGTTCGAGGATAATGAACACGACACCATAGACGATGAGCATCGCGGCGACGACCCATGCATTGTGCATGTGCTCCGTCACCCAGTCATCAAAAAGTATCCCTATTACGGCTGCGGGAAGGCATCCGATGACAACCATCCCCCACAACCTCCAGGTATCGCCTCTCTCGGCTTTGGTCTTTTTCCTTTATCCGCGTCTTCGCTTTCGCTCCCTCGCGG